>JASBTC010000370.1 GCA_030148625.1 Sphingobium sp.
GCCGGCCGCCGCCGCGATGCCGGCAAGACCCGCCAGCAGGCCGCTTGCGAAGCCCAGCGCGTCGAGTTTGCGGCGCGACAGCGCATCGGCACCAATCCAGGCGAGCGCGCCGGCGCCCGCGGCAAGATGCGCGTTGACGATCGCACGTGCGGTGTCATCGGTCGCGGCGAGCGCCGAGCCGCCGGCAAGTGCCAGCAGGCCGATCCAGATCAGGCCGGTGCCGGCAAGCGCGAGCACCGGGGATTGCGCGGGCAGGGCGGTCTTGCGGAACCCCTGGCGCGGACCGACGATCCAGGCCGCGGTCAGCGCCGATACGCCCGCGGACAGATGGAGCGTGATCCCGCCGGCATAGTCGAGCGTGCCGAGCCCGGTGAGCCAGCCGCTGCCGACCCAGCGCGCAACAGGCACATAGACCAGCAGCGACCAGCCAAGCGCGAAACCCAGTGCCCAACCGAAGCGGGCGCGTCCGATCAGCGCGCCGGCGACGACTGTCGGCGCCGCTATGGCAAAAACGGTCTGGAGCAGCGCAAAGGCCGAATCCGAAATGGTGGTGCCTTCGCGGATGTCCGCCAGATTGCCGAGGAAGATATTGCCGAGCCCGCCGATCCAGGCCGATCCGGGGCCGAATGCGAGGCTGTACCCGAGCGCGACCCAGAGCAACGGGATGGCGGCGGCGATGACGAGCGGCGAAAGCGCTGCGGAAACGGCGGAGCGGGGCTGGGCGAGGCCGGCATGACGCAGTGCGAAGCCCGCGACGATGCCGAGCAGCGCGATCGGCGCGGCGGCGAGCACCCAGCCGGTGTCGCCGCTGTCGGGCGCGACGGTAAGCTGTGCCGCCGCCGGCGAGGCGGCCAGGCCGGCAAAACCGAGCGCCAAAAATGCCTTCAAGCCGTTACGCATCGTCCATCCCCGAATCTGGTTGGGCGTCCTGCTAGCGGAAACAGCGTTAAAAAGTCGCGAACTCTGGTCTCACGCCCAGCCTTCGAGCACCTGGTCGGGCGGCCTGTGGCCGTCCGCCCACATGCGGATATTGGTGATCACCTTTTCGCCCGTGGCTTCGCGCGCCTCGATTGTCGCCGACGCCATATGCGGCAGCAGTACAACATTGGCCAAGGCGAGCAGGCGCGGATCGACGGCGGGCTCGTGCGCATAGACATCGAGTCCCGCACCCGCGATCCGGCCCGCTTCGAGCGCATCGATCAGCGCGCCCTCATCGACGATCTCGCCGCGCGCGACGTTGATCAGCGATGCGCTGGGCTTCATCAGCGCGATCCGGGCCGCGTCGATCAGATTGTGCGTCTCCGCATTGTGCGGACAATTGATCGAGACGAAATCCGAGACACGGAGAAGCTCGTCCAGCGATTCGTCGAATGTCGCGTCCACCGCGCGTTCGACGACGTCGGGCAGGCGATGGCGGTTGTGATAGCGGATCGAGAGCCCGAAGCCGCGCGCGCGCAGCGCGATCGCTTGGCCGATCCGGCCCATGCCGACGATCCCCAGCGTCTTGCCGTGGATACGGTGTCCGAGCATCGCCGTCGGTGCCCAGCCTGCCCAATTGCCCGAACGAACCGTTCGTTCACCCTCGACCAGCCGGCGCGGGACCGAAAGCAGCAGGGCCATCGCCATGTCGGCCGCGTCCTGCGTCAGCACGCCGGGGGTGTTGGTGACGATGATGCCTTTGGCGCGTGCCGCCTTCAGATCGATATGATCGACGCCATTGCCGAAATTGGCGATCAGCTTCAGCGCCGGCCCCGCCGCGGCGATCAGCCCGGCGTCGATCTCGTCGGTCAGCGTCGGCACCAGCACATCGCAATCCGCCATCGTCGCGGCCAGTGTCGCGCGATCCAGCGGCTGGTCGTCGCGATTGAGCGTCGTCAGGAACAATTCGGTCATCCGCGCCTCGATCGGCTCGGGAAGGCGCCGGGTGACGGCCACCCTGGGTTTTTCGATGCGCTCGGACGGAGTCATGCGAACCGGCTAGGCGCGCTTCCATGTTCCCGTCAAGCGGTGCTAACGCTTGATGGTGCGCAGTGCTTTTGCCAGAAGGACGAGATGAGAGTTTTCGGGGGAAAAGCCGGGTTGCGCGTCGTGGCGACCTTTGTCGCGCCGGCGCTGGTTCTGCTGGGGGCGGATGCTGCCCTCGCGCAGAAGAAACCGCCATATTGGGCGTCGATCACCGCCGCCAAGGCGCGGATGCGCACCGGACCGGGGCGCAATTTCCCGGCGAGCTGGCTGTACCAGCGCGCGGGGCTGCCCGTGAAGGTGATCGAAACCTATCCCAATTGGCGCAAGGTCGAGGATCCCGACGGGACTCAGGGCTGGATGCAGGCCAATCTGCTGAGCGAAGACCGGACCGCGATGGTCATCGGTGAGGTCCGTACCTTGCGTGCGTCGCCCGACAATGCGGGCAAGGTCAACTGGCGCGCCGAACCCGGCGTGATCGGCAAGCTCTCCGAATGTGCCGAGGGCTGGTGCCGGATCGACGTCAACGGCCGCGCGGGCTTCGTCGAGGCGCGCTATCTTTGGGGCGCAGACGGAAAGTAGATCGCAACCGGCTCGGCTTCATCGTCATTGCGAGCGGAGCGAAGCAATCCAGGGTGCGGATGCATCCCTGGATTGCTTCGTCGCAATGCTCCTCGCAACGATGGAAAAGGAGAGTGAAGCTTAGTCGACCAGCTCGATCGCAACGGCCGTGGCTTCGCCGCCGCCGATGCACAAAGCCGCCACGCCCTTCTTGCCGCCGCGATTCTGCAGCGCCGCGATCAGCGTGGCGATGATGCGCGCGCCCGATGCGCCGATCGGGTGGCCGAGTGCGGTCGCGCCGCCATTCACATTCACCTTGTCGTGCGGAATGCCGAGATCGCGCATCGCGATCATCGAGACGCAGGCGAATGCCTCGTTGACTTCGAACAGGTCCACATCGCCGACGCTCCAGCCCGCCTTGTCGAGCGCCTTGGTGATCGCGCCGACCGGGGCGGTGGTGAATTTGGCGGGCTCATGCGCATGCGCGGCATGGGCGACGATGCGCGCGACGGGTTTGGCGCCGAGCTTGTCGGCGACGCTCTGGCGGCTCATCACCAGCGCGGCGGCGCCGTCGGAGATCGACGAGGCATTGGCGGCGGTGATCGTGCCGTCCTTGGCGAAAGCGGGCTTGAGCGTCGGGATCTTGGCGGCGTCGCCCTTCAGCGGTTGCTCGTCCTTGTCGACGGTCTCGGCGCCCTTGCGGCCCTTGATCTCGACCGCGACGATCTCGCGATCGAACGCGCCAGAGGTCTGCGCGGCCTGGGCGCGGGTGAGCGAGGCGATGGCGTAATCGTCCTGCGCTTCGCGGGTGAACTGATATTCGCCGGCGGTCTCCTCGGCGAAGCTGCCCATTGCGCGGCCCGGCTCATAGGCGTCCTCGAGTCCGTCGAGGAACATGTGGTCCATCACGCGGTCATGGCCGATGCGCGCGCCGCCGCGATGCTTGGTCAGCAGATAGGGGGCGTTGGTCATGCTCTCCATGCCGCCCGCGATCAGCAGGTCGACCGATCCGGCCGCCAGCGCATCGGCGGCCATGATCGCCGCCTGCATGCCCGATCCGCACATCTTGTTGACCGTCGTCGCCTCGACCGAATTGGGCAGGCCGGCCTTGAGCGCGGCCTGGCGGGCGGGGGCCTGGCCGAGGCCGGCGGGCAGCACGCAGCCCATATAGATGCGCTCGACCTGGTCGCCCGCGACTCCGGCGCGTTCGACCGCGGCCTTGACCGCCGTCGCGCCCAGATCGGTCGCGCTTGCGCCGGAAAGGCTGCCCTGGAAGCTTCCCATCGGGGTGCGGGCATAGGACAGGATGACGACGGGATCGGTGGTCATGATCAGCTTCCTCGTTTGATATCGTGCCGGCGACTTAAGACGTCGCCTTCGCAACTGCAACATCGTCGACCGTCCGAATGTTTTGCCCAAGCGTCCCAAGGGTTTCGGTCAATGGATGTTCTCTGAGCGGGCGGAGGGAGCCGAACAACAGGCCGATCTGCCGCACCGCATCGAAGCCTGCGAGTCGCGGCATCGCGATGCCGGTGCCGCCCAGCGATGCCGGCGCCACGGTGATGCCGATGCCCGCGCGCACCATCGCCATGGCACGATCGTCATTGGCGGAACGCAGGCTGAAGGGCGGGCGGACGCCGCGTTCGGTGAAATAGCGGCTCGTTTCCGCCAGCATCTCGCAGGATCGGCGCGCGATCATCGCTTCGCCCGCCACTTCCTCCGGTGAGACGCTGGCGCGCGCCGCGAGCGGATGGCGGGCGGGAAGGGCAAGCCGATAGTCCTCGGCGAACAGCGGCAGCGCCTCGAACCGTGTGTCGCCCGCGCGGATCAGCGTCAGCGCCAGGTCGATCCGGCCGTCGCCGAGCGCCGCGATCAGGCTGCGTTCGTCGCCCTCGGTGATCTCGATCGGATCGGCGCCGCGATACCGTGCCAGCGCAGCTTCGAGCGCGGCCGTGGACATGCTGAGCAACACGCCGAGCCGGACGGGCTGGAGCGGGGCGGCGACGCCGGTCACGCTTTGCTCGGCAGCGCGGAATTCGCGCTCGATCGCGCGAGCATGGGTAAGCAGCCGGTTGCCCGCCTCGGTCAGCTGGACGCGGCGGTTGCTGCGCGCGAACAGCCGCGTGCCCAGCCGTTTTTCGAGCTCGGAGATCCCCGCCGACAAGGTCGGTTGCGTCACGTTGATCTGATTTGCCGCGCGCGTGAAGCTGCCGGCGTCGACCACGGCGAGGAACTGGCGCAGATGCGTGCGGCTGATCATAGATTTTATCTATGCGAGTGACGGATCAATTTCAATTTTTACGATAATGCTCGCCGGGCTATGACAGCGCAGCTGCCATGGGATAGCCTGCCCGCCAGGAGAGACACGCAATGACCGCCACCCCCGATTTCGATTTCGCGCTCGGCGAAAATGCCGACATGATCCGTGAGAGCACGCGCCGCTTCGCCGAGGATCGCATCGCGCCCCTTGCCGCGAAGATCGACGCGGACGACTGGTTCCCGCGCGACCTCTGGCCGGAAATGG
Organism: Sphingobium sp.; assembly: GCA_030148625.1. The sequence goes on from JASBTC010000370.1 coordinate 5,048, forward strand.
GCGCACTCGGCCTGCATGGCATCACGGTCGAGGAAGCCGATGGCGGCCTGGGTCTCGGTTATCTCGAACATGTCATCGCGGTCGAGGAAGTCAGCCGGGCATCGGCATCGATCGGCCTGTCCTATGGCGCCCATTCCAATCTGTGCGTCAACCAGATCCGCCGCTGGGCCAATCCCGAGCAAAAGGCGAAATATCTGCCCAAGCTGATCTCGGGCGAACATGTCGGTTCTCTGGCGATGTCGGAGACGGGCGCGGGGTCGGACGTGGTCGGCATGAAGCTGCGCGCTGAACAGCGCGATGGCGGCCATCTGCTCAACGGCACCAAATTCTGGATCACCAATGCGGCCTATGCCGACACTTTGGTGGTCTATGCCAAGACCGGCGAGGGATCGCGCGGCATCACCGCATTCCTGATCGAAAAGGATATGCCCGGTTTCTCGATCGGCCAGAAGCTCGACAAGATGGGCATGCGCGGTTCGCCGACGGCGGAGCTGGTCTTCAACGACTGTTTCGTGCCCGACGAGAATATCATGGGGCCGCTGAACGGCGGCGTCGGCGTGCTGATGTCGGGCCTCGATTATGAGCGCGCGGTGCTTGCGGGCATCCAGCTCGGCATCATGCAGGCCTGTCTCGACACCGTCATTCCCTATGTTCGTGAGCGCAAGCAGTTCGGCAAGCCGATCGGCGCGTTCCAGCTGATGCAGGCCAAGATCGCCGACATGTACGTCGCGCTGCAATCGGCGCGCGCCTATGTCTATGCGGTCGCGCGCTCGTGCGATGTCGGGCGCACGACGCGCTTCGATGCGGCGGGTGCGATCCTGCTGGCGTCGGAGAACGCGGTGAAGGTCGGGCTGGAGGCGATCCAGGCGCTCGGCGGTGCGGGCTATACCAAGGACTGGCCGGTCGAGCGCTATATGCGCGATGCCAAGCTGCTCGATATCGGCGCCGGCACCAACGAGATCCGGCGCATGCTGATCGGTCGTGAACTGATCGGCGCTGCATGAACGACACCATCCTGACCGCGCTGCAATGGTATGGCGCGGCGGCCGGCGCGGTGGCGGCACTGATCGTGTCGCTCAACCTCGGGCGGCGGCCGACGGGATGGGCATTCGTGATTTTCGTGACCTCGTCGATCGCGCTGATCGGCTGGGGTTTCCTGCAGGACGAAAGCGAGGGGATCGGTGTGCAGAATGTCATTCTGCTCGTCATCAACCTGATCGGCGTCTGGCGTTATCTGATTATGGGCAAGGACCCCAAGGAGGACACGGCGTGAGCGCGCCCATATTGGACAGCAAGCTTTCCCCCGAGAGCGAGGGGTTTCGTGCCAATGCCGCGCATAATCGCGCCTTGGCCGACCAGCTTCATGCCGATGTCGCAAAAGCGGCGCTCGGCGGCGGTGCCTCGTCGCGCGAACGGCATGTGTCGCGTGGCAAGCTGCTGCCGCGCGACCGCGTCGAGCATCTGCTCGATCCCGGTTCGCCCTTTCTCGAGATCGGCCAGCTCGCGGCATGCGACATGTATGGGGGCGAGGTGCCCGGCGCCGGCATGATCGCCGGCATCGGCCGTGTCTCCGGCCGCCAGTGCATGATCGTCGCCAATGACGCGACGGTGAAGGGTGGCACCTATTATCCGATGACGGTGAAGAAGCATCTCCGCGCGCAGGAGATCGCCGAGGCCAACCGGCTGCCTTGCATCTATCTGGTCGACAGCGGCGGTGCCAATCTGCCGCACCAGGCGGAGGTCTTTCCCGACCGCGAGCATTTCGGGCGCATCTTCTTCAACCAGGCGAACATGTCCGCGCTCGGCATTCCGCAGATCGCCTGCGTGATGGGCAGCTGCACCGCGGGCGGCGCCTATGTGCCCGCAATGTCCGACGAGACCGTGATCGTCCGCAACCAGGGTACGATCTTCCTCGCCGGCCCGCCGCTGGTGAAGGCGGCGACGGGCGAAGTGATCAGTGCCGAGGATCTGGGCGGCGGCGATCTCCATGGCCGCAAGTCGGGCGTGGTCGATCATGTCGCCGAGAATGACGAACATGCGCTGACCATCGTGCGCGACATCGTCTCGACGCTGGGCGTGCCGCATGATCCGCGCGTGAATGTGGCCGAGCCGCGTGCACCGAAATTCGATCCCGAGGAGCTTTACGGCGTCATCCCGCAGGATGGGCGCGCGCCTTATGACGTGCACGAGGTGATCGCGCGGCTGGTCGACGGCAGCGAATTCCACGAGTTCAAGGCGCTGTACGGCACGTCGCTCGTCTGCGGCTTCGCGCATATCTGGGGCATTCCGGTCGCGATCCTCGCGAACAACGGCGTGCTGTTCAGCGAGTCCGCGGTGAAGGGCGCGCATTTCATCGAGCTTGCCTGCCAGCGCCGCATCCCCTTGCTGTTCCTCCAGAATATCTCGGGCTTCATGGTCGGCGGCAAGTACGAGGCCGAGGGCATCGCCAAGCATGGCGCCAAGCTGGTGACGGCGGTGGCGACCGCGACCGTGCCCAAGATCACCGTACTGATCGGCGGCAGCTTCGGCGCCGGCAATTACGGCATGTGCGGCCGCGCCTATAGCCCGCGTTTCCTGTTCACCTGGCCCAACAGCCGCATCTCGGTGATGGGCGGCGAGCAGGCGGCCTCGGTGCTCGCGACCGTTCACCGCGATGCCGACAAATGGACGCCCGAGGAAGCCGAGGCCTTCAAGGCGCCGGTGCGTCAGCGCTATGAGGATGAGGGCAATCCCTGGCACGCCACCGCGCGGCTATGGGATGACGGCATCATCGATCCGGCCCAGACCCGCGACGTGCTGGGCCTGGCTTTCTCCGCGACGCTCGAAGCGCCGATCGCCGATCGTCCGGCCTTTGGCGTGTTCCGGATGTGAGGACCGAAATATGACCCCAATCCTTCCGCTTCTGCTGCTTGCCGCCGCCCAGTCGGAAAAGCTGCCCCCCGCCAATCCGATCCCGCTCGACGGCAGCGAGGAAGCCGTGGTGATGGTCCCCGTCAACGGGATCTTCGCGGGCCTGACCGCACATGACGGCCAGGCGATCCTGGCGCAGGTCCGTCCCGAGGGCATGGCGACCGTCGCGGTCGAAAAGCCCGATGGCGGCCGGACGATCCGGCGGATGAGCTGGGCCGATTTCGCGGGCGGCATCAAGCCCGGCCCGCAGCGGCTGGAAGAGCGCATGACCAATCCCGCGATCGATATCGACGGCGATATCGCAATGGTGTGGGGGCGCTATGTTCTGCTGGTCGAGGGCAAGCCGCATCATTGCGGCGTCAATCATTTCGATATGTTGCGGGAGAACGGCCAGTGGAAGGTGCTGAACGTCACCTGGTCGCAACGCACAACCGGCTGCGAGGACTGACGTGATCCAATCCCTGCTCATCGCCAATCGCGGCGAGATCGCGTGCCGCATCATCCGCACCGCGCGGCGCCTCGGCATCCGCACCGTCGCCGTCTATTCGGACGCCGATGCGAAGGCGCTCCATGTCCGCGAGGCGGACGAAGCGGTGCATATCGGCCCGTCGGCCGCGCGCGAATCCTACCTGATCGGCGAAAAGATCGTCGCGGCGGCCAGGGCGACCGGCGCCGAGGCGATCCATCCCGGCTATGGTTTCCTCTCCGAGAATGCGGCGTTCGCGCAATCGGTGATCGACGCCGGCCTCGTCTGGGTCGGTCCCAATCCCGCCAGCATCACCGCCATGGGTCTGAAGGATGCCGCGAAAGAACGGATGATCGCGGCCGGCGTGCCGGTCACACCCGGCTATCTGGGTGAGGATCAGGATCCCGATCGCCTGAAGGCGGAGGCCGATGCGATCGGCTATCCCGTGCTGATCAAGGCGGTCGCGGGCGGCGGCGGCAAGGGCATGCGTCGCGTCGATGCTGCGGCCGACTTTGCCGACGCGCTGCTGTCGTGCAAGCGCGAGGCGGCGTCGTCCTTCGGCGACGACCGCGTGCTGATCGAGAAATATATATTGAGCCCGCGCCATATCGAGGTGCAGGTGTTCGGCGACACGCATGGCGACGTCGTCCAGCTGTTCGAGCGCGACTGTTCGCTGCAGCGCCGCCACCAGAAGGTGATCGAGGAAGCCCCGGCGCCGGGCATGGACGAAGCCACGCGCGAAGCGATCTGCGCGGCGGCGGTCAGGGCCGCGAAGGCGGTCGATTATGTTGGCGCCGGCACGATCGAATTCATCGCCGACGCCAGCGAAGGCCTGCGTGCCGACCGCATCTGGTTCATGGAGATGAACACCCGGCTCCAGGTCGAGCATCCGGTGACCGAGGAAATCACTGGCCAGGATCTGGTCGAATGGCAATTACGCGTCGCCAGCGGCGAGCCACTGCCCAGGCGTCAGGACGAACTGTCCATCGATGGCTGGGCCATGGAGGCACGGCTTTATGCCGAGGATCCGACGACCGGCTTCCTGCCGTCGACCGGGCCGCTGACGCGCTTCTCGCTCGACGCCTTCCATTCGGGTGCCCGCATCGACACCGGCGTCGTCGAGGGCGATGCGATCAGCCCATTTTACGATCCGATGATCGCCAAGATCATCTTTCACGGCGAGACGCGCGAGGAAGCGGCCGAGGGCGTTGCCGACGAACTGCTCAATCTTTCCATCTGGCCCGTCCGCACCAACGCGGCCTTCCTGGTGAAGCTGCTGCGCGATGATGCGTTCCTCTCCGGAAACGTGCAGACCGGTTATATCGGCGACAATCTCGAGCGGCTGACGGCGATCGATCCGCCGAATGACGGCGTTCTGAACAGCGTAGCCGAAGCGTTGTTCCCGGCCGAAGGCGCTTCGGTCTGGACCAAGCGTTCCGGTTTCAGATTGAACCGCGCGGCCGATACGCGGATGCGGCTGGCCGATGAATCGGGCGCGCTGGTCGAGTTCGAGGCAGGCCCTGGTTATGATCCCGTCTTCACCGATGTGATCGACGATGTCGCGGTCCATCCGATGCAGGGCAAGACCTATGCATTCCGTCGTTACGCGCCGCGCGGTTCGGCGAGCGGAGCGGGCGCGTCCGATGGCGCGATCCTTTCGCCGATGCCGGGCCGGATCATCGCCGTCGATGTCGCCGCGGGCGACGCGGTGACCAAGGGACAAAAGCTCGTCACGCTCGAGGCGATGAAGATGGAGCATTCGCTGACCGCGCCCTTCGACGGGACGGTCGCCGAACTCAATGCCGAGGCCGGTGGGCAGGTGTCGGAAGGCGCACTGCTCGTCCGGATCGACAAGGCGGAATAGACATGGCCGGCGCGCTTCTGATGCGGGAAGCGGTTCGGGACGATCTGCCCGCGATCGTCGCACTGTTGGCCGATGACGCGAACGGCGCGTTGCGGGAAGATGCGCGGCTGCCGCTCGATCCCGGCTATGAAGCCGCCTTCGATGCGATCGCGTCCTTGCCCAACCAGGACCTGATCGTCGCCGAACGCGACGGACAGGTGATCGGCACGATGCAGCTCAGCTATCTGCCCGGCCTTTCCTATCGCGGGCGCTGGCGCGGGCAGATCGAGGCGGTCCGCATCGCCACCGCGCTGCGCGGCCAGGGGCTGGGCAGCATCATGATCGCATGGGCGGTCGAGCGCTGCCGGGCACGCGGTTGCGGCATGGTCCAGCTCACATCGATGCGGAACAGGCCGGAGGCGCACCGCTTCTACGAGCGCCTGGGCTGGGAGAGGAGCCATTACGGCTTCAAATTGACTCTCGACTGACCCAAGGTTTGATGAGCGACGATTCGTCGAACCTTGGCAAAGCCCGCGCGGCGCTTGAGCGAGCCGATCTCGGATGCGTCAGCATCTTCGAGATCGCGCAAGAATGTTGAACCCTGCGCGCGCCAATTCTACGGACGCGCCGTAACGCTGAGGACTGACAGCAATGGCCGGCCGATATGTCGACGAATGGTTGGTGGGCGACCGGATCGAGCACGAGATCCGCCGCACCGTCACCGAGACCGACAATCTGCTCTTCTCGACCATGACGCATAATCCGCAGCCGCTGCACCTGGACGTGGAAGCCGCAAAGGCGAGCCCGTTCGGCCAGATCCTGGTCAATGGTACCTTCACTTTCGCGCTGATGGTCGGCCTGTCGGTGGGCGACACCACATTGGGCACGCTTGTCGCCAATCTCGGCTATGACAAGGTGACGATGCCCAAGCCCGTCTTTATCGGCGACACGATGCGCGCGACCTCGCTGGTCGAAGAAGTCCGCGGCAGCCGTTCGCATGCCGATGCCGGCATCGTCACCTTCCTGCACGAACTGATCAACCAGCGCGACGAAGTCGTCTGTCGCTGCCTGCGCGCGGCCCTGCTTCGGAAGAAGCCGGCATGAGCCATCCCATTCCGTTCGTGTCGAGCGAAGTCGAGACACCCGTTCGAGCGAAGCCGAGAACGTTGAGCCTCGGCTTCGCTCGGCATAGTCCCTCGACTTCGCTCGGGACAAACGGTGGTGGAGGAACTGAATCATGAGATTGCGCTCGCTGCTCTTCGTGCCCGGCGACCGGCC
>JASBTC010000373.1 GCA_030148625.1 Sphingobium sp.
CCCGGCCGACCCGCACATCCCGCCCACCCCGGGAAGTCGCTAGTCGCGCCGGTACACCCCCAACCGCATCGACTCTAGCTTCACGCCGTCGCGGCGCCGACCTTGACCGCCGGATCGGCCAGTTTCGCAGGATCGACGGGAACGGCCGACCGGATCAGCCCCTTGGCTTGCCTGAGTTCGCTCGCAGCGTTGACGCCGGTCGCCCCGACCAGCACCCCGCCATCGAGATGGAAGACGATGAAGCGCCCGTCCGCCGGGTGGCCGCGCAGCACATCGTGCGCGGCGACCGGGCGGCCGACGGCTTGCACGGACAGATCATATTGATCGGTCCAGAAACCCGACAGTTCGGCATAATCCGCCTCGGCCACGGCGATCGTACGACCGACATGCTCGCCATGCGCCGCCGCATGATGCCAGTTCTCCTGCCGCTCATGGCCGCCGGTTCGCGCATTGTAATGATAGGCGACCTCTCCCGCCGCGCGGATCGCGGGGTCGCTCGTGCGCCCCTGACCATCGACGACGATACCGCCCGGCACGACATCCAGACCAGCCTCGGCAGCAAGGCGCGTTTCGGGGATCACGCCGACACCCACAATGACGATCTCCGCTTCGACGGTGCCGCCATCGGAAAGTGCGATCCGGTGATACCTGCCCTCGCGCACCGCCGCGCGCAGGCCGGCGCCGCAGCGAATCTCAACGCCCGCGGCACGATGCCGCTCCGTCAGCAGCGCCGCCATCGTCTCACCGCAGGCACGCGCCATGATGCGCGTTTCCGGTTCGATGACGGTCACCGAAAGACCATGGGACACCGCGCACGCCGCCGCCTCCAGCCCGATCACGCCGCCGCCGACGACGGCGACGCGCCCGCCTTCTGCAAAGGCCTTGCGAAGCCGCACCGCATCCTCGCGATCGCGCAGATAGAATATGCCCGGCGCACCGTGGGGCAGATCGGGCAGCACGCGCAGCCGCGACCCCGTCGCCAGCACCAGCGTGTCATAGGGGAGCCGATCGCCATCGCCGAAAACCACACACGCCTCGATCCGATCGATGGCAGCAACGGGACGGCCGAGCATCAGGTCGATCCGGGCTTCCGCATAATCGGCCTCGCCACGATAGAAGATCGCATCTTCCTCGCCCGGCGATTTCAGCACCTTTTTGGACAAGGGTGGACGATCATAGGGGCGGACCGTCTCGGCGCCGACCAGGACGATCTCTCCCGCAAAGCCGGCCGCACGCGCGGCGAAGGCGCAACGATCGCCGGCAAGCCCGGCGCCGACGATGACGAGGCGGTTTCCGATGGGCTCAGACATGAAAGGCGACTCCCCCCATGCCCGATCCCCATTGGATCACCGGTTCATAATAGACGATCTCGCCCCGCGCGCGCGCAGGCAGGGCGCCGGCCATGAACAGCCAGGACGCGACCTCAAGCCCGCCATTGCCGGTTTCGGCAAGCAGTTCGGCGTTACTGATCCCCGCCAACGCACGCGCGCGTCCTTCGACCAGGTCGCGAAGGATACGCCGATCATAATCCTCGGCCACCCTGCCCTGTCCCGGCACCCGCAGCCAGTGCGACAAGCCACCACCACCGATGACGACGACACGTTCGTCCCCCGGCCTCTCATCCTCGACATAGGTCCGCAACGCCTCGCCCAGCGCGAAGCAGCGCGCCGGCGTCGGCGGCACCGGCATGGCGCTGTTGATGAAGACCGGCACGACCGGCCAGTCGCCTTGCGGATCGCCGATCAGCTTGGTGAGCATCAGCCCATGATCGGGCCGGACCTCCTCGACCTGGACCAGGTCGAAACCGGCCCCGGCGGCGTGGCGTGCCATCCCCTCGGCAAAGGCGCGATGTCCGGCAAAGGGGGTTTGCGGAATGCCCATATCGCCCCAGGGCGTGAAGATATCGGCGATGCCGACCGCAAGGGTCACTTGCTGGCGCAGCGTGAAATTGTTGAGATGATCGCCCGAGGCCACCACCAGCACGTCGGGCGCCAGCGCGCGCACCGCCGCGCGGATCGCCATCATGCCCGCGAACACCCGTTCGGCCTGCACCTCGACGCCATCGGGCGGGAACAGGACATGCGACGTGGCGAAACCACCCACGATCCGTCCCATCAGCTGACCTCCGTACCGGCGCCGGCAAGCAGCCGGTCGATAAACGAGGCCAGCGGACCGGGTCCGGACGGCGCACCCTTCGCATCGATGAACATCCATTTCATCTGCAGATTGGGATGCACGCCCAGCCGCGTCATCGCCGCGATCGAGCCATCGGCCAGCAGCGCCTGTTCCCCGGCATCGATATCGTATCGGACGTAGGTCGCGACCGGATCGGCGCGATGCCGTTCGCGCGCCGCCGGATCGCCGTTCAGATCCTGGATCATGCGGTTGATGCGATAGCTGTCGGTCATCGCCGCACTCCGAACAGGTCGTCACGCAAAAAGGCGGAGGTGACGGCCAGGAATTCGCCGGGCGCCTCGATCATCGCCCAATGGCCGACATGCGGCAGGACGAAGCCCCAGCTATTCTCGAGCAGCTCGAGATAGCCATAGGTCCGCGCCAGGATCGCGACCTTGTCCTCCTTGCCGCCGACCACGAGCGTGGGCGTCTTCACCGCCGCGATCGCATCGCGTTCATAGCTGAGCTTGGAGGAGACAATCGCCTTCAACGCCTTGCGGGTGTGCTCGTCCTGCATGATTTCGTGACGATAGAGGACGGCCTTTTCATCGATCGCATGGCCGGACGCGGTCAGCGCCTCGACGATCCGCCGCATCGCTTCGATCGTATAATCATAGCCGACCAGATGCTTCATATAGGATGGATCGGGATTGGCGATGGCGAGCCCGGCACTGCCCATCAGCACCAGTTTGCCGACGCGTTCGGGCCGCTCCATCGCCACGCCAAGAGCGGTCGCGCCGCCCATCGAATTGCCGACCAGATGCGCCTGAGCGACGCCGAGCGCATCGAGGAAGGCGATCAGATGGCGCGTGCGCCCGGCCTGATCATAGGCATAGTCGGCCGGGTCGGGCTTTGCGGTACGGCCGAAGCCGGGCATGTCGGGCACCAGCACACGGAAATGCCGTGCATAGGCGTCGATGCAGGAACGCCAATTGCCCCAGCCGTCCGCGCCTGCCCCGCCGCCATGCACCAGCACCAGTGCCGGACCGTCGCCGCCTTCGAGATAATGGGTCTCGAGCCCATCGGCTTCGAGCGAGCGCGAAGCGAAGCCCGGATGGATGATCGGGGACAGGCTCATCGCAGGTCTCCAGGAGACTGGACGCCACGATTATGCGCGTGGCACAGCTCGCGCCATTTGACGATCGGCATGTCGCCTTCGATCAGCATTTCCTGCAGCCAGGCGCCGTCATCCTTGTAAAAGGTCTGGAGCGCCAGCCGCGCCTCGATATCCTGATTGTTGAAGCCGTCGAGCGAGACCGGCTTCCAGCGATTCCAGAATTCCTGGCGGTGGGCGTGCGCCTCCGCATCGGTCGCGCAGCGCTTGCCGATCATGATCAGATAATAATGATTGTCCTCGTCGATCGGCACATACCATTCGAACTGGTGCCTGCCCGCATCGGGGAAATCGTCGACGCGCAATACCCCCGGCAGCCATAGCGACGCGGCGGTCGTGCGTGTCGCGCTGCCGTCGGTCTTGGGACTGCGCACGCCCTTGACCACCACCTCTCCGCCGATCGCACCGTCCCACAGGACATTGTGATGCGCGAACGAGTCATAGACGCCCTTCGGTTCGCCATCGGTGTCGTGAATGACGATCTGGCCCGATTGCGCGGTGTGCCCGATCGGCAGCGAGCGCTGGGTGTCGGGCACCAGTGGCGAACTGCGATGGATATAGACGTGCAGGCCGTCAAAGCCGTTCTCGCAGCCGACGCGCCAGTTCGAGGGAACGACATAGGAATCGCCTTCCAGCACCATGTCGTCGTCGAGCAGCATCGGCGGGACATCTTCCGCCAGGGGATGGGGCTCGGCGCCTTGGTCCCCGACGAACACGAACACGATGCCCTTGGCTTCCTCGACCGGATAGGTGCGCAGCGTCTGCCGCCCGATCGCCTTGCTGTCGGGCGAGGCCAGGATGTCGGTCAGCATGCCGTCGTCCCAGCGATAGGTGAAACCGTGATACCAGCAGGTGATCGTGCCCTTGGTGTAGCATTCGATCTTCTGCGAAAAGGGTACGCCGCGGTGCAGGCAGCGATCGCGAATGGCGCGGACCGTGCCGTCGATCCGCTTGAGCAGGATCTTCTCGCCGCAGACGGTGACCTGCACGACCTGCGCCTCCGGCACGTCGCGCGACAGCCGGACCGGATACCAGTGATTCCGAAAACCAAGCTTCGCTTCAAGATAGTCGCGCCAGCGCGGCACCTTCTTCAACAGCGCTTCATCGACGAACGTCGACCTCTCCATTCCCGTACCCCTGCCATGGATTGAATGCATTTAATGGATGCAGTATGCACAAAATGAAAAGGCTGTCAAAACCTGTTCGTGCATCCATTAAGAGGTTACGCTACTCGGAAGAGCCATATATACGAGCTTTCCCAACGGCCTTCCGACGACATATGGGAGCGAGAAAAGTGGCAAAGGCAGCGACTCAGGTCGTACAAGGACGACGGTTGCGCGATCAGGTGTACGACCTGATCAAGGAAGACCTGAAAGCAGGCAGCTTCGAGCCGCACCAGCGCTTCTACGAATTCGAGCTTGCCGAGAAATACGGCGTTTCGCGGACCCCGGTGCGCGAAGCGCTGTTCCAGCTGATCCGCGACGGCCTGCTCGTCAGCGAGGAACGCGGCTATACGCTACCCGTCGATACGCCGAAGCGTTTCGCCGACCGGATCGAAGTGCATATCCTGCTCGATCCCAGGGTCGCCTTTTATGCCGCCACCAAGAACGACGCGGAGGCGGTGAAGGCGCTGCGGAAAGCCTATGACAAGGCGAAGCGCGCACACGAGACCGGCAAATATGCCGTTTATGTCGACGCCATCCACCAGTTCCGCGTCGGCACGCGCGAGATGTGCGACAATGAACCGCTGCGCCGCTGCGCGCTAATGATCGAGGACCAGTTCCTTCCCGCCCGCAACGAGCTCTTCAAGAAAGACTCCTATCGGGAAATGGACCTGGATCATAACGACCGCATCCTCCGGGCGATCGAGGCCGGCGACGGCCCCGCCGCCGAAGAGGCGACCCGCAATTATATGCTGGAAGTCAGCAAGCTGGTGATCAGCACACCCGAGGATTTCGGCAGCAGCGAACCGGTTCAGGTCAAGCGCCGGCCACGCAGGCCGCGCACGACCGACTGATACCAGATCTCGATGAGTTCGACTCATCGAGATCTGGTATCAGCCCGCGCGGCGCTTGAGCGAACCGATCGAGGATGCGTCAGCATCTTCGAGATCGCGTATGAAACGCGAAGCGCCGGGCATCGCGATGCCCGGCGCATATCGTCACGCCACGCGCATCCGCGATTCCAGCCCCTGGGCAAAATCGACGTTGCGATCGAGGATCATGCCGGCCGATCGCACGCGGTAAAGATCCGCCCCGGTCGCGGCCGCGGGTTCGATGCCCTGTTCCAGATCGCGCGCCATCTTCAGCAACAGGCGGCGGAAACGGACGATCGCCGCATCGCCCGATCCCAGGGTTTCACGCGAACGATCGACGATCGGCCCCATGCTTTCCTGGATCGCCGCATCCTGCGCACCGATTCCGCGAATGCCGGTGGTGCTGCGCAACCGCTGATGCTCGCGATCGATCAGATAGTCGTTGCGGTTGTTGGCGACGGGCATGAAATCGATTTCATCGACCAGGTCGGCATGGATCTCATGCGGATCCTGCTCGCCATCGACAAAATCCCGTTCGGGATGCCAGGTCATCGTGAATGTCCATGTGTTATAGTCGTCGATCGGCGTCCAGGCATGGCCGACCACGGGTTCGCCATCCCAGCGCGCGATCATGGTGTGGAACGGCAGCAGGAACTGGGTGACCCGCCAATAATAGTCGCTTTCGCTCGCGAGCCGCCGGGCGCCGACCATGAAGCCATAATCGGTATCGCGCACGAAGAAGCGCGGTGCCGTATCCTTGGCCATCAACGGCAGATTGGGATTGATCGGCTGCTGCCGCTGGCGAAAGGGCACGCTGGTGTCAGGATCGAGCAGGCTGTGCAGGATGCCGACATGCGAGGAATCGATCCCGCCTTCGACCGCCTGCGCATAATTGTTCTGCTGCAGCCGCTTCGAAATGAAGCGCCGATGCGCCGGGACCGTGCCCCATTCGAACTGCGGAATCTCCGGCGGCATCCTGTCCGGATCGCCCATATAGGCCCAGATCACGCCGCCCCAGTCGCGCATCGGATAGGATTTGATCCGCACCTCCGCAAGCAGCGGCGTGTTGGCGGGCTCAGCCGGCATCTCCATGACATTGCCGTCCACGTCGAACTTCCAGCCATGATAGGCGCAGCGAAGCCCGCATTGCTCGTTGCGGCCATAGTAGAGATCCGCACGACGATGCGGACAGTAGCGATCGACCAGCCCCGGCCGGCCGAGCGTATCGCGGAAGGCGATCAGATCCTCGCCAAGCAGGCGGACGCGCCTGGGCGGCGCATCGGCCTTCAATTCGGACGAAAGCATGAAGGGCAGCCAGAACCGCCGGAAAGCATTCCCCATCGGCGTTCCCGGACCGACGCGGGTCAGCAATTCATTTTCTTCCGGACTCAACATCGATCTCTCCCTCGCAAACCCGATGATTCGATCCGGCAAGGCAAAGCGC
>JASBTC010000385.1 GCA_030148625.1 Sphingobium sp.
TGGCGCGCCGATCGATCCGACGGTCGCACGCCGCATCCTCACTTTGCTTCCCGCCCAGCCGCCAGCGCGCAAAAGCGAGCCGTCCACCGACCTGCACCTGACCGCGCGCGAGCGCGAGATATTGGAGCTGGTCTCGCGCGGGCACAGCAACCGCGAGATCGCCGAACGGCTCGCGCTCTCCCGCCTGACGGTGGAGGGCTATACCAAGGCGATCTATCGCAAGCTGGCGGTGGGATCGCGCACCGCCGCCGTGCACGAAGCCAAGAGCCTGGGCCTGCTCGATTGAGCCCGCGCATCGCCCGCCCGCTCATCCCCGCGCGATGGCTGCCGGTGCGATGGCTGTTCATGGGCCTCTGCCTCTTGCTCGCCGCTTCGTGCGCGCCGGCCCCGCCGCGCGATGCCCCGGCGCGGACCACGATCCTCACCGCCGAAGCGGTGCCCGCCGGATGGGACGGCGCGACGCCGCCCGCCACCGGCTGGACGCGCGTCGCGCTGCCGGACGGATGGGACGCGCGCTGGCCCCGGCATGACGGCGTCGTCTGGTACCGCGTCCATTGGCGGCAAACCGCCGCGCGGCCGACCGGCCTGCTTGTCGACCATGCCTCGCTCGCCGGCGCGATCTTCGTCAATGGCAGCCTGATCGCGCGCGACGCCAGCCTGGTCGAGCCGCTGTCGAGAAGCTGGACCCGGCCGCATTATTTCCTGCTGGACGCGCCGGTGCTGAAGACGGGCGAGAATATCCTGCTCGTCCGTGTTTCCGGCCTGGCGGCCTATCAGCCGGGTTTCGGCACGGTGACGGTCGGCGATCCCGCCGTGGTGAAGGCCGAATTCGCGCGCCGGCAGTTCATGCGCTTCGACATCAAACTCGTCACCATCGCACTCAACGGCGCGCTGGGTGCCTTTTTCCTGATGATCTGGCTGCTGCGCCGCAAGGAAACTGTGTTCGGCTGGTTCGCGCTCGCCCAGTTCGCCACCCTGGTCTTCAACTGGAATTTCCTGGCGCAAAGCCCCGGCCCCTTCACCACCACCCATGGCTGGCAGGCGATGAACATCGTCGCCAATCTGGGCATGAGCATCTGCTACGCCATCTTCCTGTTCCGCTTCGGCGAGCGGCGATATCCGCGGACGGAGGCGGTGATGGGCGCGGCATGGCTGGGGCTGGCGCTGCTGGCGATGGCGGCGACCGCCTGGATCGGCGCCAATCGCGCGCCCTGCTATCTGGCGAGCGGCGTCATCTATTATGCCAGCATCGCATGGCTGGCGGGGCGCGCGCTCGTTTGCCGCAGGCTGGACTATAATGTGCTGCTCGCCTGCCAGCTCGTGCCGGTGCTGGCCTCGCTCCACGATTATGCGCTGCTGTTCGGCTGGATCCGGGGCAGCGACTATATCTTCGGCATCGCCACCATCTTCATGCTGGCCGCCAGCGGCTTCGTCATCGCCTATCGCCTCGTCGCGGCGACGCGCCGGATCGAGGGCTTCAACGCCGAGCTGCGCGACGAGGTCGATGCCGCCACCGTCGCGCTTTCCGACACGCTCGCGCGCGAGCACCGGCTGGCGCTCGCCCATGCCCGCGCCGAAGAACGGCTGCAGCTTGTCCGCGATCTGCATGACGGCTTCGGCGGCACGCTGGTCGGCGCGATCACTCGGCTGGAACAGGCGCCGCGCGACATGCCCGACGGCCATATGGCCGCGATCCTGCGCGAGATGCGCGACGATCTCCGCCTCGTCATCGACACCACGACACGCGAAGAGGATGATCTGGTCGGCCTGCTCGCCCCATTCCGGCATCGATCCGGTCTGCTGCTCGAGGCCATGGACATCGACAGCCGCTGGCATCTGGAGGGGATCGACGGCATCCTGCTCGACAGCCCCGCCAGCCTCGATCTGCTGCGGCTGTTGCAGGAAGCGCTGACCAATGTGCTGAAGCACAGCCGGGCCACGCGGGTGGACGTGCGGATCGCGCGGGCCGGAGGCCGCATCTGCGTGGAAGTGCGCGACAACGGCAAGGGGTTCGCGGCGGGGACGGGTTCAGGAACCGGGCTCGCGAGCATGAAGCGCCGCGCCGCGCGGCTGGGCGGATCGCTCGAGATCAGCGGAGACACGGGCGGCACCACGCTCCGCCTCGACTTTCCCGAACCGGCATAATTGCCGATCTTTACAGAGATTTAACAACATATACCCCCGGTTTCGGGGATACCAACGCGGCCTGAGCCCGCCTAATTCTCCGGCCATGGCGATGCCCGGAGATCGGTCCGGCGCGGGCCGCGTTGAAAGATGATCCATGGCATATAGTCGCTCGGGCAGTGAGTTCCTCGTCAACACGCAAACCGCGCTCGACCAGATGGAGCCGGCGATCACCGGGTTGGCCGGCGGCGGCTTCGTCGTAACCTGGCGCGACGAAAGCGGCATCGGCGACGACACCAGCCTGTTCGGCATCAAGGCGCAGATCTACAACGCTAGCGGCGTGCCGGTCGGCGGTGAATTCCTCGTCAACAGCGAGACCGCCAATCCTCAGGCCGAACCCGCCATCACCGCGCTTGTCGGCGGCGGTTTCGTCGTAAGCTGGACCGATTTCAGCGGCGTGGGCGGCGACGCCAGCGCCTCCGGGATCAAGGCGCAGATTTATGACGCCACCGGCGCGCGCGTCGGCGGCGAATTCCTCGTCAACACCCAGACGACGAGCCAGCAGGTCGCACCCAGCATCACCGGACTTGTCGGCGGCGGTTTCGTCGTGAACTGGGCCGATTTCAGCCAGTCGGGTGGCGACACCAGCGGCTATGGCGTCAAGGCACAGGTCTACAACGCGGCCGGCGCGCGCGTTGGCGGCGAATTCCTCGTCAACACCCAGGTGACGGGCTGGCAGCTCGAACCGGCGGTCGCCAGCCTGACCAATGGCGGCTTCGTGATGAGCTGGAGCGACGCCAATGGCGACGGCAGCAGCTACGGCATCAAGGCGCAGGTCTATGACGCGACCGGCGCGCGCATCGGCGGTGAATTTCTCGTCAACACGCAGAAAGCGGGTTTCCAGACATTGCCGACGATCACCGGTCTCGCCAATGGCGGCTTCGTGATCGCGTGGAGCGACACCAATGGCGACAGCAGCGGCAATGCCGTCAAGGCGCAGGTCTATGACGCTGCCGGCGCGCGCGTCGGCGGTGAGATCCTGGTCAACACCCAGACGACGGGCTGGCAGTACGAACCGTCAATCACCAGCCTCGCCAATGGCGGCTTCGTCATCAGCTGGACCGATGAAAGCGGCATCGGCGCGGACGCCAGCAATGCCGGGGTGAAGGCTCAGATCTTCAGCGCGACGGGCGCCCGCGCCGGCGGCGAATTCCTCGTCAACAGCAAGACCGATTTCACCCAGGCGGCGCCGACGATCACCGATCTCGCCGATGGCGGCTTCGTCGTGAGCTGGCGGGATTTCAACGACGACGGCACCATCTACAATATCAAGGCGCAGGTCTATCAGTTCGTCAACGAGGCGCCGGGCGCCATCTCGGTCACTCCCACCGCGGTGGATGAGAACGTGCCGGCGGACACGACGGTGGGCATCGCATCCGCCGTCAACCTCGACGGCGACACGCTGAGCTGGTCGCTGGAGGGCGCGGACGCGGCGCTGTTCGCGATCGACGCGGCCACCGGCGCGATCACGACGGCGGCGGTGTTCGATCACGAAACCCGCGCCAGCTACGAGATCACGGTCAAGGCCACCGATGCGGGCGGGCTTTCGAACAGCACCGCGCTCGCCATCGCCATCGGCGACGTCAACGAGGCGCCGGTGCTGATCGGGATCGACACGGCGCTGTTCAACGAGGGCGCTCCCGCCGGCACGCTGGTGGGCACGGCCTCCGCCGGCGATGTCGATGGCGACACGCTGAGCTGGTCGCTCGGCGGCGCCGACGCCGACCTTTTTCAGATCGACGCGGCGACCGGCGCGGTGACGACGAAAAGCGATCTCGCCGCCGTCGCGGGCGGCCAGTATAGCGTCACCATCCGCGCGACCGATGACGGCGGCCTGTTTGATGAGGAGACCGTCTCGCTCACCGTCAACAACCGCCCGGCGGCGACGAGCGACAGCCTGACGCTCGACGAGAATGCGGCGAGCGGCAACCTCACCGCCCTGCTGCTCGGCAATGATCTCGACGAAGGCGTGCTCACCATCACGGGCGTGGGCACGGGCGGGACGCTGGGCGTCGTCATCTTCGACCCCGCCACGCAGCGGCTGGAATATGTGGCGGACGCGGCGGCGTTCGACGCGCTGCGCCCCGGCGAGACCGCGACCGACAGCTTCACCTATGCGGTGACCGACCCGGGCGGGCTCACCAGCATGGCGACGGTGACCATCACCATCACCGGCATCGTCGACGGCAAACAGATCGTGGGCGGTGGACGCGGCGGCAACATGCTCACCGGAACGGCGGACGAGGACCGGCTCTACGGCTTCGCCGGCAACCAGCGGCTGGACGGCATGGGCGGGGATGACACGCTGATCGGCGGCGGCGGCAACGACACGCTGACCGGCGGGGCCGGCCATGACATATTCGTGATCAACTTTCAGGACGGCGCCGACGTGATCACCGATTATGCCCCCGGCGAAGACACGATCGATCTGGCCGATGGCCTCGATATCATGGGCAGTGTCGTCGGCGATACCAATGGCGACGGCATCGCCGACCTCACGCTCACTCTCGAACTCGGCGGTTCGGTCACCCTGCTCGGCATCTCCGACATTGGCCAGGTCACGTTTGCCTGAGGCGACCTGCGGTTCGACGGAATCATCGAACGGCTCGAACATCGCGCTCAAACAAACATCTGGAGCAGGATCAGATGCCGGCGAAGGACTCGACATAGCGGCTCGGCGAACGGCCGAGCGTGCGGCTGAACATCTCGGTAAAGGCGCTGGCGCTGCCATAGCCGACGTCGAACGCCACCTGCGTCACGCTATGCCCGACGGCCAGCAAGGATAGCGCCTTGAGCAGGCGGACATCGCGAACCCAGGCGGTGAAGGCCATGCCGGTCTCCTCGCGGAAGGCACGGGTGAAATTGCGGCGGCTCATCCCCGCCGCCGACGCCCAGCGATCGAGCCCGGCATCCTGCGACGGATCGTCGAGCATCGATCGGCAGATCTTCGCAAGGCTGCGGCGCTGCGGCATCGGCACCGAGAGTGGCGTGATCGGCGTGCGGACGATCTCGTCGAGCAACAGCGCGATCAGCCGGCCGTCGCGACCCGCTTCGTCGTACAGCACCGGCATCGACGCCGCAGCCAGGATCAGTTCGCGGAGCAGCTTCGAAACCTCGACCACCCGGCAGACCGCGGGAAGCGACGCCTCGCCAGGATCGACATAGAGCGTGCGCAGCGAAACCGGACCGACGCACTGCAATGCATGATCGACCTCGGGCGGCACCCAGACGGCGCGCTGCGGCGGTACCGTCAGGCTGAAATCCGCCGTCGTGACCGTCATCACGCCATCCATCGCGAAGATCAGCTGCCCGCGCGCATGGCGATGGACCGGATCATAATGGCCCGACGGATAATCCTCGGCGAGCACTGCGACCCGCCGGGGGATATGCTGGCAATCGGCGCTCGATCTGCGGCGCGCCATGATCAGTCGCCGCGTTTCAAAAGGGCGCTCAGCCAGTCCGCGGTGTCGACATGCGCGCGTTCGGCGACAGCCGCCACCGACACGGCTTCGAGAAAGCTGTGCGACGCGCCCGGATAGATCTTCATCACCGTATCGACCCCCGCCGCACGCAGGCGCCGTTCCATGTCGATATTTTCGTCATACAGGACATCGCAGTCGGGAACGCACAGAAAGGCGGGCGGAAGCGCATCGAGCGTCGCATGGAGCGGGACCGCCAGCGGGTGCTTCTCATCATAGCGATCGCCAAGATAGTTCTGCCAGAAATCGTCCATCTCCTGCCCGCCCAGCATATATCCGGGTCCGCCGTAGATGCGATAGGAGCCGGTGTCGCAATCATTGTCGAAGGCACCATAGTTGAGCACCATGCCGGCGACGGCATCGCCCTCCCCAGCGTCGCGCAGCACGATCGCAGCCGACAGCGCCAGATTGGCGCCTGCCGAGTCTCCACCGGTCAGGATCCTGCCGGGATCGATGCCGAGCGTTTCGCCCTGATCGCGCAGCCAACGGACAACGGCCACCGTCTCGTCGAGCGCGCGCGGAAAGCGCACCTCCGGCGACAGGCTGTAATCGACACCGACGACGCAGATGCCGGCGCGTCCCGCATATTCGCGCATCAGCCGGTCATGCGTGTCGATGCTGAAGATCGTCCACCCGCCACCGTGAAGATAAACGAGCGCCGGCTTGGCGACTCCGGCCGGACCGGGGTCGAGGATACGGATGCGCACGCTCGAACCGCCGACCGGGACCTGCAGTTCCCGGACCTCGGCCATTTCCGGTCCACCCTTGCTCCAGGGCCCGCGGACCGCCTCCGCAACCTTGCGCGCTTCGGTTACCGGCAGGCTGTCGAGCGGCGGATGCTGGGACCATCCCTCTCCCATCGCCCGGATGAATGCCGCGATCTCCGGGTCGAGCGCCTCCGCCCTGCGTGTCGGATCGCCGATGGCGGTTTCGATGGTCTTCATGGGATATCCGGTCTCCGTCCGTAAGCAACGTCCTCGCACTATCGGAAACAACCGCCCCGCCCGCATTCCGTATCAGGACGAATATTTTCGTTTGCGGGCCAAAGCGGACAATCCGGCCCACCGCCGAACGGGCTGGCCCACATGCCGAATATTCCGGCCCGTCCGAGCGAGCGTCTGTGCGAGACTTGACGATCGCATCGCGGCAGACTGGATGTGCCGTCGCGCCCAGCAGGAGTCCTCCACCATGTTTGCCATCTCGCCTTCGATCGACGTCCGCAACGAACCCGTGCGCAGCTACGCGCCCGGATCGTCCGAGCGCGAGAGCCTGCAAGCAACACTCCGGACAATGGCGGGCGAGCGGATCGAGCTGCCGCTGGTGATCGGCGGCCGAACGGTGACGACGGGCCGGCTGGAGACCGCGATCTGCCCGCACGACCATGCGCATATCCTGGCGGACGCGCATCTGGCGGGATCGGAAGAGGTCGGCCAGGCCATCGCCGCCGCCAAGGCCACCTGGCCCGACTGGTCGCGCACCCCCTGGGAAGCGCGGGCGCGGATCTTCCTGAAGGCGGCCGATCTCGTTTCCGGTCCATGGCGCGACCGGCTCAATGCCGCGACGATGCTCGGCCAGTCCAAGACCGCGCCGCAGGCGGAGATCGATGCCGCCGCCGAACTTGCCGATTATTTCCGGTTCAACGTCTCCTTCATGCTGCGCATCTATGGCGAGCAGCCGATTTCGTCGGACGGTGTGCGGAACCGGTTGGACTATCGTCCGCTCGAAGGCTTCATCTACGCGATTACGCCGTTCAATTTCACCGCGATCGCCGGCAATCTGCCCGCCGCGCCGGCGCTGATGGGCAACACGATCGTCTGGAAACCATCGACGACCGCGAAATATTCGGCGCATTTCGTGATGGCATTGCTGCGCGAGGCGGGATTGCCCGACGGGGTGATCAACCTGATCTATGGCGACGCCGCGGCGATGAGCGCGCAGATCCTGGCCGATCCCGATCTAGCCGGCATCCATTTCACCGGATCGACCGGGATATTCGACGCGATTCTGCGCGACGTCGCGGGCCGGAAATACCGTAACTATCCCCGGATCGTCGGCGAAACCGGCGGCAAGAACTTCACCCTCGCCCACCCGTCCGCCGATATCGATGCGCTGGCGACCGCGATCATCCGCGGCGGATATGAATATCAGGGCCAGAAATGCTCGGCGACCTCGCGGGTCTATGCGCCGCGCTCCTTATGGCCTGCGCTGCGCGACCGGCTGGTCGCCGATATCGAGACGATCCGGGTCGGCGACGTTTCCGACTTCACCAATTTCATGGGTGCGGTGATCGACGAGAAATCATGGCACAGGCAGGTCGCGGCGCGCGACGCCGCCGAACATTCGGCATCGGAGACGCTGATCGCCGGCGCCGCACCCGATATGAGCCGGGGCTATTTCGTGCCGCCGACCTTGATCGAAACCGTCGATCCGGCCTCGCGCTTCCTGACCGAGGAGTTTTTCGGGCCGATCGTCACCGCCTTCGTCTATGAGGACGACGCGTTCGAGACGATACTGGACACGATCGATGCGGGAAGCGCCTATGGCCTGACCGGCTCGATCTTCTCCCGCGACGCCTGCGCGATCGAAACCGCGCTCGACCGGCTGCGCCACACCGCCGGCAATATCTATGTCAACGACAAGTCGGCGGGTGCCGTCGTCGGCCAGCAGCCCTTTGGCGGCGCGCGCGCCTCGGGGACCAACGACAAGGCGGGATCGATGTGGAATCTGGCGCGCTGGGTATCGCCGCGCACGATCAAGGAGACGTTCGTTTCCCCAACCGATTATCGTTATCCCGCAATGCTGCCCGATCAGGCGTAGAAGCCCAGTTAAACCACGCGATCGGGCGGCTCATCGCCCGCCAGCCAGGCTTCCAGATTGGCGAATGCGCGCATGCCCATCGCCGTCCGTGCCTCGCGCGTCGCGCTGCCCAAATGCGGCAGCATGACGAGATTGGGCGCATCATGCAGCGCGGGGGCGATGTTCGGTTCGCCGACGAACACATCCAACCCGGCACCCGCTATCGTGCCGGCGTGCAATGCGTCGACGAGCGCCGCTTCGTCGACCACGCTGCCGCGTGCGGTGTTGATCAGAATGCCCGTCGGCCGCATGGCCCGAAGTTCGGCAGCCCCGATGAAGCGTTCGGTCTCCGCGCCGCCGGGCATGTGCAGCGAAACCACATCTGCAACCGACAGCAGCCCGGTCAGTTCGGGCTCGAACCGCGCGTCCAGGGCCCGCTCCACCGTGGAATCCGCGCGGCGGCGGCTGTGATAGACGATCTCCATGCCAAGCGCCCTGGCCTTGCGCGCCGTTGCCTGGGCGATCCGCCCAAAGCCGATCAGGCCAAGCGTCTTGCCCGCCAATTGCATGCCGATCATGTGCGTCGGCCGCCACCCCGTCCATTGCCCCGCGCGCAATTCGCCGGCGCCTTCGCCCGCGCGGCGCGCGACCATCAGCATCAGCAGGATCGCGATTTCGGCGGTCGCCTCGGTCAGCACATCGGGCGTGTTGGTGACGATCACGCCGTTGCGGCGACAGGCCTCCAGATCGATATGATCGACGCCCGCGCCGTAATTGCACAACAGCCGCACCGTCCGGCCGGGCTGGTCGAGCATCTCGGCAGTGATCCGGTCGGTCACGGTCGGGCAGATCACGTCGTACCGCGCCATCGCGTCGGTCAGCGCCGCCGCACCCATCGGCGCGTCGCCATCGTTCAGGCGAACATCGAGACGTGCGGCGAGCAGCGTCTCTACTTCGGTCGGCCATTTCCGGGTAACGAGGATAGGAGCGGTCATCACATGGTCCGGATGCTGGAGGAATGATGGGCATATCGAGCGAAACGGCGGTCGCGGCAATACGCGCCGTCTTCGCAGCCGAACGCATCGCACCCGCCGACGGAGAGGCCGTGCTGCCCAGCTATCTCGCCATCGCCGACTGGCTGCTGGCGAGGTGCGAAGCCGCCGGCCAGCCGCTCATCGCCGGAATCTGCGGCGCGCAGGGCAGCGGAAAATCGACGATGAGCCTCGCGCTCGCCGCGGCGCTCGATCGCGCGGCCGGGCTCAAGGTGGCAAATCTCTCGCTCGACGATTTCTATGTGTCGCGCAGGATCCGGGCCGAACTGGCCCATGACATCCATCCGCTCTTCGCATCGCGCGGCGTTCCCGGAACCCACGATATCGGTCTGGCGATGGATGTCATCGACCGCCTGCGCACCGCGTCGGACGGCTCGACGGTCAAGCTGCCACGCTTCGACAAGGCCATCGACGACATCGTCGCCGCAAGCGAATGGCCGATCTTCATGGGCAAGCCGGACCTGATCCTGCTCGAGGGCTGGTGCGTCGGTGCCCGCCCCCAGGCCGATGCCGCACTGAGCGATCCGGTCAACCGCCTCGAGCGCGAAGAGGATGTGGACAAACTCTGGCGCAGCGCGGTCAATGCCCGCCTCGCCGACGACTATCAGGCATTGTTCGCTGAGCTCGATCTGCTGATCATGATTGCCGCGCCGTCGTTCGACGCGGTCTTCGCCTGGCGACGCGAACAGGAACACAAGCTCGCCGCGCGCGTCGCAGCCACAGGCAATGCGGGCAACGCGATCATGGACGACGCAGCGATCGCACGCTTCATCGCGCATTATGAGCGGCTGACCCGGCACATATTGTCCGAGATGCCGGATCGCGCCGACGGCGTGCTCGCACTCGATAGCGAGCGCAGCGTCCGTTCGCTCAGGCTTCGACCGGCGAAGGAACGGGTCTGATCGTTCAGCGCTTCATGTCAGGCGAGACAGGCGTCGAGCAGCCGCTCGAATGCCGGCCCGCCGCGGATCGGATCGGCGGCGGGCAATCCCAGCCGCTCGGCATAGGCCGCGATCTCGGCCTCGGCCGCTTCGGCGGAAAGCGCGCCGGTGTTGAGGCTGATCCCGACGCAACGGATCGCCGGATTGGTCCGGCGCCCCAGAGCGACGGTCTGTTCGATCACCGCCTCGACCGATGGCAGCGCATAGCCGGGATGACCGAGCACCTCGCTGCGGCCGGGTTCATGGCAAACCACGAATATATCGGGCTGGCTGCCATGCAATAGTCCGAGCGAGACCGCGGCATAAGCGGGGTGGAAGATCGACCCCTGCCCCTCGATGACGTCCCAGTGATCGGCTGGCGCATCGGGGCTCAGCATCTCGGCGGCCCCCGACAGGAAATCCGATACGACCGCATCCATCGGCATGCCGCCGCCCGCGATCATGATCCCGGTCTGCCCCGACGCCCGGAAAGTCGCGTCGACTCCTCGGGCCTGCAATCCGCTGGCGATGGCGAGTGCGGTGTATTTCTTGCCGAGCGCACAATCGGTGCCGACCGTAAGCAGCCGCCGGCCACTGCGCTTCTTGCCGCTTCCCACGCCGATTTTCGCCGGCGGGGTACGAACGTCGATCAGACGGCGACCAAGCCGCTCGGCCGTGTCGTGCAGTTCCGGAATGTCACCCAGCCTGGCATGCATGCCGCTGACCAGATCGAGCCCGGCCTCCAGCGCTTCGACCAGGGCCGCGATCCAGCCGGTCGGAATCACCCCGCCGACATTGGCGACGCCGATCACCAGCGACTGCGCGCCCTTTGCGCGCGCTTCGGCGGGCGTCATCGGTGTCAGACCGGCCGAAACCGTCGCGCCGGCAAGCGCGAATTCGCCCACGCAGCGATCGCCGGCCCAGTCGCGCAGGCCGAACGCGGTCTTCGCATAGCCCGACAGGGTCGTGTCCCCCAGGAACAGCAGATAGGGTTGCGGCAGGGCCTGCGCGCCCGTGTCTGTGAAGCGTTGTTGAATCGTCATCTCCTGTCGTCACGGGTTACGGGGCCGATCGGAACGACATCTCGCACCGGACCGGATGGTCGGTCGTTCATTTCCAGATCGTGCCGAGCAGCCGCTTGAAATTGCCGCCCAGCACCAGGCCGATATTCGCATCGGACCATCCGCGCCGGATCAGCTCCTCGGTCAGGTCGAACATCTTCATCGGATGATCGAAACCCTCGATGTCGATCTTGTCGCGGAACGCGTAGCTCGCCTTGTAGAACGCCTTGAGCTGCTTGTACTGTTCGGGCGGCATATCGTCATAGCCGTTGAGATCGGCGTCCGATCCGATGCCGACATGATCCACGCCGATCAGCTTCACGACATGTTCGATATGATCGACCATGTCGGACAGCGTCGTCGGTTCCTTGTCCTTCACGAACATGCGCACGCCGGTGATCCCCATCACGCCGCCGGCTTTGCCGAGCGCCAGGATCGCCTCGTCGGTCTTCGCGCGCGGGTGGTTGGAAAGTGCGCGGCAGTTCGAGTGGGTGAAGGCCAGCGCGGGCTTGGACAGCGCGATCGCGTCGAGCGTGGTCTTGTCGCCGGAATGCGAGACATCGACGAGCATGCCCGTCTTGTTCATCGCCTCGATGATCTCAGCGCCGAAATCGCTGACGCCGCCGTCGACACGCTCGGTGCTGCCCGATCCGATCAGGTTCTGGGTGTTATAGGTGAGTTGGGCGCAGCGCAGGCCGAGCCGGTAGAACAGGGTGACATCATCGGGGCCGTTGAATTGCTCGGCATTCTGCAGCCCCATGATCATGCCGATCTTGCGTTCGGCCTTGGCGCGCTCGAGATCCTTGATCGTGCCGACCAGCGAGAACAGGTCAGAGTTGCGCCCGGCAAAGCCTTGCCACGCCGCCAGAAAGGTCAGCGCTTCCTCGCGCGCCTTCGGGCCGCCGATCCCCTCGGCATTGTGGAAACCGGTGATTCCGCACGATTTGAAATCGGCGATCTGCTGGGGCGTGAGCGGCCGCGCGAACACGTCGGGCGACATGTCGATCTTGGGCACCGCCAGCATGTCGATCACCAGCGTCTTTTCGATCAGGTCGAGCGTGCGCTTCGAATAGCGTTTCGTGGAGCCCGGGGCGGCGGCATAGCTGCCCGCATTGATCATCGGGAAACCGAGCGCGGTCGCGACCGCGGCCCCTTGTAGGATCGCACGGCGGCCCAGGCGCATTTGTTCGGACATCAAAGCCTCCCCTGCAATATCCATCCAATCAAGGATGGTATTGTCCTGATTGGAAAAATGTCAATCGACTTTGGCAATCCATGTCGGGTCGACCGCGCGGACCGGGCGATCGAGCATCCGCAGCAGTCCGGCGGCGACCGTCGCGATCACCGCGAGCAGCGCGAAGAAGCCGCCATGATCCATCCGGCTCCAGAAGGTGCCGACAAGGCCGGCGGACAGGCTGCCGGTGAAAATCGCGAGATACCAGGCCGCGACCGTCGTCGCGCCCAGCCGAGGCGGCGCGAGCCGCGCGAACAGGCCAAGGCCGGTGGGCAGGATGAACAGCTCACCCAGCGTGAAGATCACGAAGAAGATCGCCAGCCAGATCCAGCCCGCGCGCGCATCCGAAGACCATTCGACACAGGCCAGCATCAGATAGGCTGCAGCGACGATCAGCGCACCCGTCGCCATGCGCCGCGCCGGCGGCGTATCGCGCCCCGCATCGGCCCGCCTGCGCCAGTAAGCGAGCAGCGCCGGCGTCATCAGCATCACCATCAGCGGATTGAGCGACTGGAACCAGGTCATCGGAATGGTGAAGCCGCCCGCCGCGCGATCGATACCCGCATCGGCCCAGAGCGCGACGGTGTTGCCCACCTGCTCGTAAGCACCGCGGAACACCGTCACGCACAGCGCGATCGCGCCCAGCACCATGAAGGTGCGGCGATGATCGGCCCAGCGCATGGGGGGCAGGTCCTCGGTCGGCGTGCGCGGTGCTTCGGGGGGCAGATAGCGCTGCCCCATCAGATAGATGACCAGCCCGGCGAGCATGCCGATCCCGGCCGCGCCGAAACCATAATGCCAGCCATAGACTTCGCCGAGCGTGCCGCAGATCAACGGCGCCAGGAAGCCGCCGATATTGATGCCGACATAATAGACATTATAGGCCCAGCCGCGCCGCGGATCGCCCGCCTTGTAGAGATCGTTGATCTGGCTGGGCAGGCTGGGCAGGAACAGCCCGTTGCCCAGTGCGATCGTGGCGAGCGCGACATAGAAAAGCGGCTCGAACGCCATCATGAAATGGCCCGCCGCCATGATGCTGGCGCCGATGATGACCGCACGGCGCTTGCCCAGCAGCCGGTCGGCGATCACGCCGCCGACGATCGGGGTGAAATAGGCGCAGGCCGTATAGGCGCCGTAGACGAAGGACGACTGGCCCTGGCTCATCAGCAGCTGCTTGGTCATGTAATAGACCAGCAGCGCGCGCATGCCGTAATAGGAGAATTGTTCCCACATGTTCGTGAGGAACAGGATGGTCAGGCCGCGCGGCTGGCCGAACCAGCCGCGCGCCGTGTCGTCGCTCATGCGGCGGCGGACCTTTCGGCGCCCCACACCTTTTCGTCGCACCAGGCAGTACCGTCGCGATAGACGATGCCAGGCTTGCGATCCTGTTTGAGGAAGATCGGGCCGTCGAGATCGTTGATGTCGCACAGCTGACCGAGCAGGAAGCCCGGCGTCATGCCAAGGCTGGTGCACACCATATTGCCCACCATCACGCCCAGGCCCGCTTCGCGGGCCGCATGCGCGATCAACAGGCCCTCGGTCAGCCCGCCGCACTTGTCGAGCTTGATGTTGAACACATCGAACCGGCCGACCAGGCCGGGCACGTCGTCCAGCGTCAGCGCGCTTTCGTCCGCCGCGATCGGGATCGGCGATTTGTAGCCGTCCAGATCGGCCTCGCGCCCACGCTTCAGCGGCTGTTCGATCAGCTTCACATCGGCCGCGACCATCGCTTCGACCAGCGCGTCGAGATCGGCGATGTCGAAGCCCTGATTGCCGTCGACGCCCAGCCACACATCGGGCCGCGCCGCGCGGATCGCGTTCACGCGGGCGATGTCGAGATCGAGTTCACCGGTCAGCTTGATCTTGATCGAGCGCGCATGATCGAACGCCTTGGCGCCCTCCGCCATCACCGCCGGATCGTCGGCGCCGAGCGTGAAGGTGGTGACGAGCGGACGGGGCGCATCGAGCCCGGCCAGCTCCCAGACCGGCCGCCCCGTCCGCTTCGATTCCAATTCCCACAAGGCGGCATCGACCGCGTTGCGACCGCCACCCGCCGGCATGATCGCACGCAACTCCTCTCGCGAAGGGCCCGCCTCAATCGCGGTGCGGGCTTCCTCGATCGCGGCGAGCATGTGCGGCACGTCGTCGCCGAGATAATAGACGCCGGCCGCCTCGCCGCGTCCGCGATGCTCGCCGTCATCGAGGGTCACGAGAACGCAGTCCGCCGCTTCGAACACATAGCCCGAAATACGGAAGGGCGCGGCGAGAGGCAGGGTTTCGACAGAAGTACCAAGAGCAAGGCGTGACATCAGAAGTGCACCGTCATTGCTATGAGTCCAAAGGTCCAGGCGACGTAGAATACGGTCAGCGTGGCGACAACCAGCAGCACCGCCCAGAGCTTGCTCGTCCAGCGACGATTGCCCTTGAACGCGAGCACCAGGTTCCACGCCGCCAGCGCCACGGCGCCAACGAAGATGATCAGGCTGAGTATCTGGAGCGTCCAGAGCAGTCCGTTGGACGCCGCCGTCAGATTGGCGAGATCGCCCATCAGCACCGTGAAGGTGTAAATCCACGTGCCGAGCATGGCGAGGGCGAGGCCCGCGCCGAGCCGCATCGCGCGATAGCCGAGCCGCGCGCGGCCCTCGAGCGCGAGCGGCGTCTTGTACCGGCGACGGATCAGCGCGGCGATCGGCCAGTGCAGCAGCGTCAGCAACAGGACCAGCAGGCTCGCATAGAGCAAAGGCTTGAGCCAAGCGCCCGACTGCGAGGCGGGCACGCGATCGAACACCATGAAGGGCGAGACGCCGTCGAACGACCAGCGCACGACCTTGCCGTCGACCACATTGGCCGAAAGCCGCTCATGCCCGTTGGCATCACGCCAGACGAAGGGGGCGATCTCCACCCATTTGCGCGGCTGGCCGGCCAGATCGGTCAGCGCCGGGATCAGCAATTCGCCCTTGGGGCCGGCGCTCACCTCGGTCTGGCCGAGCAGGTTGGTGATCGCCATGAAGTTGTTCTCGCCACGGCGGCTGCTCTGCCACAGCCCAGCCATCATCCGCGCATGTTCGGCCGAGGTCTTGGCGTCGATGCTGCCGTCCTTCGGCGCGATATTGGGCAGATAGCGGTCGGCGAAATCCTCGAACAGCGCGCTGCGCAGGCCGCCGGCGGCGCCCTGCTTGCCCAGCGCGTTGAACGACACGTAGAAGCCGATATTCTCGTTCATGAAGAGATGCAGCGAGGTGTGAAACACCTGCGTGTCGCCGAGATGCGCGATCACCTGGCGGCCGTTGATATTGGTTTCGAAAAAGCCGAGCTCCATCCGGTTGACCACCGGCAGGATCGTCGTCGGCGTATCGTGCATGAGCTTCGCGGTCTCGGGCTTGAGCAGCCCCGCGCCGCCGTTCAGATGCGCGATCATGAAGCGCGCCATGTCCGCGCCGGGCGAAGCCAGACTGCCGGCGGGTGCGGGGCCGACGATCTCATATTGGGCCGCGGGCGACGAGGCCTCGCGATAGCCCGAGGCCATATCGGGCACCAGCGCCTTGGGCAGCGGCTGGCGGAAGCTGGAATGCGCCATGCCGAGCGGCTGGAAGATGCGGCGCTCGACATAATCGTCGAACGGCATCTTGGCGACGCGCTCGACCACATAGCCGGCAAGTGCCGTGGCATAGTTGGAATAGGCCGGGGTGGTGCCCGCGTCGAAGATGCGCTTGGGCACCCATTCCTTCAGATAATCGCCGAGCGGCGCGAGATATTTGACGTCGTAGAACATGACGTTCTTCGCATGCTCCTCGAAGCCCGCGGTGTGCGTCATGATCTGGCGCATCGTCACCGGCTTGCCGTTGCGCGCCGGGATCTTGA
>JASBTC010000399.1 GCA_030148625.1 Sphingobium sp.
GGGCTTGATCACGCCCTCGCTGGACGAGATGGTGACCGTGGCGGAGGAGATGCAGCGCTCCAAGATGACGATGCCGCTGCTGATCGGCGGAGCGACGACGTCGCGGGTCCATACCGCGCTCAGGATCGAGCCGGCCTATAAGGGCCCGGTCGTCCATGTGCTCGACGCCAGCCGGGCGGTCGGCGTTGCGACCACATTGGTCAGCGATACCCAGCGCGACGATTATGTCGCCAAGGTCGCAGACGAATATGCCGCCGTCCGCGCCGCGCGCGAGGGCAAGGGGCAAAGCGCGCTCGTGCCGATCGGCAAGGCGCGCGACAATGGCTTCGATGCGGACATGTCGCTCAAGCCGGGGCGGCCGCGCCAGCCCGGCGTCCACAGCTTTCCCGATTGGGATCTGGCGGATCTGCGCAGCTATATCGACTGGACGCCGTTCTTCCGCGCCTGGGAACTGGCGGGCAATTATCCCGCGATCCTGGAGGACAAGGTGGTCGGTGAAAGCGCGCGTTCGCTGTTCGCCGATGCGCAGGCGATGCTCGACAAGCTGATCGCCGAGCGCTGGCTGGTTGCACGGGGCGTTGCCGGGCTGTGGCCGTGCCGCCGCGAAGGCGACGACGTGATCGTCCATATGGACGACGAAAGCCATGTCCGCCTGCCGTTCCTGCGCCAGCAGATCGCCAAGCGCGAGGGGCGTGCGAATATGTGCCTCGCCGATTTCATCAGCCATGACGGCGACTGGATCGGCGGTTTCGCGGTGGGCATCCACGGCATCGAACCGCATCTGGCGCGCTTCAAGGCCGCGATCGACGATTATTCGGATATCCTGCTCAAGGCGCTGGCGGACCGGTTGGCGGAGGCCTTTGCCGAGCGGCTGCACCAATATGTGCGGACCGCCTTGTGGGGTTATGCCGAGGGCGAACAGCTCACCAACGACGCGCTGATCCGCGAGCAATATCGCGGCATCCGCCCGGCGCCCGGCTATCCGGCCTGCCCGGAACACAGCCTGAAGCCGATCCTGTTCAAGATGCTCGATGCGCATCATGCGACGGGCATCTCGCTGACCGAGAATTTCGCGATGCTGCCGACCGCGGCGGTCTCCGGCTTTTATTTCGGGCATCCGCAGGCCGAATATTTCGGCGTGGCGCGGATCGATAAGGATCAGCTCGAAGACTATGCGGCGCGGCGCGGCGTGAGCGTGGAGCAGGCGACGCGTTGGTTGAGGCCCAATCTGGATTAGATCAAGCTGCATGATTTCGGAATCACGCAGCTTGATCTAGCTATTTGTTTTGCCGCGATTCGAGTCGTTCGATGGTTCCATCGAACTGCAATTCGCTCTAGCTGGCCTGGTTCAACGCCGTTCCAGGCGCTTCATCCAGCGCTGGCGGCCCCATTCGGTCACCAGACGGTCGGCACGTGCTTTCTCCGTGCCCGTCAGCTGCGAATAGCGCGCACGTTTGCCGGTGTCGGAGAACCAGACCTCTTCGGTATCGAGGATCAATGTGGTGAAGATGCCGCTGGCCTCGACGATGCCGATCGCGGTCGGCGTGTCGAGCGGGCCGATGTGGAGGAAGGTCGGCGCCCCGGATGCCGCCACCGGCGCGCCGCCCAATGCCGCCAGGAACAGGCCGCGCATATCCTTGAGGCCGAGCGGCCGGTCATAAGCGAGGCCGGGCACGTTCAGCACCAGCGGGATATGCGTCTGCTGCGGGTCGATGACATGGCCATGGCCGAGGAAACCGTCGTCGAACAGCGCCTCGCCATGATCGCCGGTGACCGCGAGCACGGTATCCTGCCAGACGCCGAGCGCCTTCAGCCGCGCGATCACCGCGCCGATCTGGGCATCGGCATAGGCGACCGCGTTCCAATAGGTCTGCTGGACGCGCGCCGCATTTTCCGCGCGAATCCGGTCGCGGGGGAGCGGCTGGACGCCCAGCATGTCGGGGAGGCCCGGATGATGATAGGGGAAGTGCGGCGACTGGAAATTGAAATAGACGAAATGCGGGCGCGCCCAGTCCGCCTTGCGACCCATCGACCGGTCGAATTCGCGCAGCAGCTTGGTCTCGTCGACCAGCAGCGACCCCTTGGCCGCGAAGCTGAAGGCGCGTTCGTTCTTCAGCGTCTCGGCATCGACGAAGATGTCCGCCGAACGCTTCATGCCGACCACCGCGGAAATATCGCCGAAGCTTTCGGGCTGGCCGGAAAAGACGCCGATGCGATAGCCGTTCGCCTTCAGGTCGGTGAACAGCGAGGGATCGCCCGCCCTGGGATCGAGCCGTCCGGAAAACAGGCTCTTGAGCGACGCGGTGGTGAAGCCGACATGGCTATAGGCGTTGGGAAATGTGCTCCCGCCCTGCGCCAATGCGTTCAGATTGGGCGCGACCGTCCGCCCGTTGACGCGCTTGCCGATCAAGTCCGCGCGCGTGCTTTCCATTACGATGACGACGAGGTGTTTGGGGCGGCCGGGCAGCCTGGGCGCCGCGACGGGCGTATCGGCGCCGGTGAAGACCAGATCGCCGCCAAAGCCGTCCTCGTCCACGCCATTGCCGGGAATGTCGAGCGCGAGCGGATGGCGCGTGGAATCGAAGGGGTGGCGGTCGATCTGCGCCGAATACCAGCCATAGCCGTCGCGATCGAAGTCGGTGGCCTGTTCGAGCAGCATATTGGCCAGCCCGTACGCCGTCATCCGGGTCAATCCGTAGCGGATGTCGGGGTTGCGGTTGGCGAGCGCGGCGACCAGCGGCATCGCGATCGCCAATAGCAGCACCCAGCGGCCAATCTTCAGCGCGGGCGGCGCGTGATGCCGGCCGGGGCGCCTGCGGATATAGCGGATGCACAGCAGGTAGAAGAGCAGCGCGATCGCCGCAAAACCCAGCATCAGCGCGCCTTCGCTCAGGACGAACAGGAACGCGTCGAACAGGCTGCCGCCGCCGAGATTGCGGATGAGCTCGAAGCTGACCGCGTCGCTGAAATAGCTCAGCAGCTCGAACTTGGCGATCAACGCCGCGGAGAAGGCGGCGACACCGAAGAAGAGCAGGCTGAAACGGAACAGCAGCGGGTCGCAGCTCCGCCCGTGCAATCGGCGCAGGATCAGGAAGAACAGACCCAGGAGCAAGGCATGCGCGGTGAGCGCGCCGATGGCGAAGGTCGCGATCTCCCCGGGCGTGTCGAGCACATGCGACTGGCCATAGCCGCCGCCGAACAGCGCGAATTTGCGCTCGACCAGCGCGAGTTCGAGCAGCAGCGTCAGCGCAAAGGCGAACGCCAGGGTCCAGAGATCGCGGCGACGCTCGGTCTGCATCGCCACCGCCTAGCCGGTATATGCTTAAAAGAGAGTTATCTCTAGCTGCATGTATCCTGCGCGCCTGCATCGAGATCGAGGCAGCGGCCGTCGATTTCCTCTTTCGGTACCGCCAGCCCGATCAGCGCGGCGAGCGTCGGCATGATGTCCACCGTCTCGACGCCCAGCGGCTGTTCGAACGGCACCGTGCCGGGGCGGTAGAAGATGATCGGCACGCGGCGGTCGTAGATCCAGGGTGAGCCATGGGTGGCGACGGCGCTTCTGACCGGGGCCGGGATCGGCGTGACATAGGGTTTGAGCAGCATCTGGAGATCGCCCGAGCGCTCGGGGTCGAACGAAGCGCGGACGCGCTCGGCGAGCGACCATTCCTCGACCGGCGGCTGCGGATCGGGCATGCGGCGCAACTCTTCGGCGGAGAAGACCGCGGCGACCTGACGGTGCGCGAGCAGTTTCGCCCTGATCGCCGAAAGCACCAGCGGCCGGATCGCGGCCGGCACGTCGCGCGACAGGTAGAAATTGCCGCTTTCGACGCGCGCGAGCGGCCCTTCGAGCTTCAGGCCGAATTCGTCCGCGATCGATTTCAGCAGCGCGCCCGACGCCAGCGCCGGATCGATCCGCTCCGCACGCGCGAAGCCGCGGGCGTCGTTGCGTTCGGGCAGATCATGGCCGCCATGATCGGCGGTGAGCACGACCGCATAGGGCACGCCGGTCGCGTCGAGCGCGGAGAGGATACGCCCGATACTGGCATCGAGCCCCATTTGCTGCGCGCACATCTCGGCGCCTTCGGTGCCGTAAGTGTGCCCGACATAATCGTTCGCCGACAGGCCGATATCGATGACGTCGGTCGCCGGACCCCGGCCCAGCTTCATGTCGCGGATCAGGCCGATGGCGAGATCGGCGGTCGCGGCGTCGAAATCGATCGCGGTGCGGAACCCTCTGAAATCCTCGGCCTTGCGATCGGCGAGCACGCCGACCTGCTTGCCCCCATCGACCGGCACCGCGACCGATCGGGCGCGGCAGATGGCGGGCAGCATCGCCTTTGCGGGTTTTGCGACGATGCCGGCGACACGCGCGTTGATCTGGCCGACGATCGCGGGGGCGGGGCCGGTGCGGCCGGGCAGGGTGACATAGCTTTTGCCGCCCCAGAACCAGATCTGGTCGGTATTGTGCCCGCCCATCATGATCGCGGCGCGATCCTTGCCGGCGACCGAGACGCTGCGGCTGGCCGGGTTGGCCGCCTTCATCCGGTCGCCCAATGTCGGCACTTTCAGGAAAGCGGTGGAGACGGTGTAATTTTCGGAATTGCTGTCCGGCACCGTCGGATCTTCGGAGCAATAGACGCGCTTGTCGGTGCGCGCGAGGCTCAGGTCGATCCATTCGTTGGCGATGATGCCGGTCCGCGAGGGGCGCGAGCCCGTCAGGATCGTCGAATGGCCCGGGCAGGTCTCGGTCGCGCCATGGCTCTGATAGCCGGAAGGGAAGACCACGCCGTCCATTTCGAGCCGCCGCAGCCCTTGCGAATAGAGCTGGCGATATTCGGCGAAGAGGTCGGCGGAGAATTGATCGACCGAGATCGCGACGATCAGCCTGGGCTTTTCCGGCTGGGTCGGCTTGTCCTGTGCCTGTGCGGCCATGGATGTGCCGGCGAGAAGCATTGCGGTCGCTGCGATACGGGTAAAGGCCTTCACGAATATCTCCTGTCGCCAATCGGCGGGCCGTTCCCTATAGCGTTCGTGCGACCGAATGAAGACGCCCATGCCCTTGCTCAGATATCTTCTGCTCCTGTTTGCGATGCTCGCCGTGCCGGCGACGGCGCAGCGTGCGCCCACCCATATCGCGCCGCGGCTGATCGCCGAGAGCGACGCCCCGGCATCCGGACGCACGGTGATGCTTGCGCTGGCGATGACGCCCGAAAAGGGGTGGCATGGCTATTGGGCCAATCCCGGCGATGCCGGCATCGGCCCCGAGTTCAAATGGACGCTGCCCGCCGGCGCCAAGGCCGGGCCGGCGCAATTCCCGGTGCCGCATCGCCTGCTGATCGCCGGGCTGATGAACTATGTCTATGAAGGCGAATATGCCCATCTGATCGCGATCGACATTCCCGCGGGCCTGACGCCCGGCACCAAGTTGCCGATCCGGCTCGCGGTCGACTGGCTTGCCTGTACCGACGAGATCTGCGTGCCCGAAAGCGGCAGTTTCGCGATCGATCTGACCGTCGGCGACGGCGCGATCGGCGGCGCACGCAAGGCGCAGTTCGATCGCTGGCGCGCGGCCTTGCCCCGTCCGCTGGGCGCGGATGCGCGTTTCCAGGTGAAGGACGGGGTGTTCCGGATCGGCGTGCCGCTGCCCGCGAGCGCGGCGGCGGGCGATGCCTATTTCTTCCCGCTGACCGACGGTGCGATCGATTATGCCGCGCCGCAGACCGCGCGGCGCAACGGCGACCTGCTGACGATCGAGGTCAAGGCGCGGGCCTCGGCCGCATCGCTACAGGCCGTGGAGGGTGTGCTCGCCATCGACCGCGAGACCGGATTGTCGCTGAAAGCGGTGCCGGGCCCGGTCGAGGCCGGCGGTGCGCTGCTCGGATCGGGCGGCTCGGGCGGTTCGGCCGAAGGGGCGGGCGGGCTTGCCGGCACCATCGCCGCATCGTTCGGACTGGCGCTGCTGGGCGGGTTGCTGCTCAACATCATGCCCTGCGTCTTCCCGATCCTGAGCCTGAAGGCGCTGAGCCTGGCGAAGGCGGGGGATGACGAGCGGAGCGCGCGTCGCGAGGCGCTCGCCTATACCGCCGGTGTCGTGCTGATCTGCGTCGCGCTGGGCGCGGCCCTGCTCGGCCTGCGCGCGGCCGGCGCGGCGGCGGGCTGGGCCTTCCAGCTTCAGGATCCGCGCGTGATCCTCGTCCTGCTGCTGCTGGTCAGCGCGATCGCGCTCAACCTGGCCGGACTGTTCGAGATCGGCTCGCTCGGCATCGGCGGTGCGCTTGCCTCCGGCGGCGGCGTCGGCGGCGCCTTCTGGACCGGCGCGCTGGCCGCCTTCATCGCGACGCCATGCACCGGCCCGTTCATGGGCGCGGCACTGGGCGCGGCGCTTGTCCTGCCCGCGGCGGCGGCGCTCACCATCTTTGCCGGGCTCGGGCTCGGGCTTGCCCTGCCGTTCCTGCTGCTCGGCTTCGTGCCCGCCTTGCGGCGGCGCCTGCCCCGGCCGGGCGGCTGGATGGAGACGTTCCGCCGCGTGCTTTCGATTCCGATGTTCCTGACCGCGCTCGGCCTGGCCTGGATCCTTGGTCGCCAGTCCGGCGTCGACGGCATGACCATGGGGCTTGCCGCCGCGCTGGTGCTCGCCGTCGCGCTCTGGTGGATCGGGCGCCGTCAGGCGACCGGACGGAGCGGCTGGCTGGCGCTTGCGCCCGCGCTTGCGGTCGCGATCGCGCTCATCGTGGTCTTGCCGAAGGAATCCGCGCAGGCTTCTCCCGCGCAAGATGGTGGCATCCTGGCCGCCGAACCGTTCAGCGAAACCCGCCTCGCCGCGCTCCAGGGCGAGGGGCGGCCGGTCTTCGTCTATTTCACCGCCGATTGGTGCCTGACCTGCAAGGTCAATGAGAAGAGCGCGATCGAGCGTGCCGAGGTCGCCGATGCGTTCAAGGCGAAGCAGGTCGCGGTGCTTGTCGGCGACTGGACCGATGGCGATCCCGCGATCGGCCGGTTCATCGAAAGCCATGGCCGGTCGGGCGTGCCGCTTTATCTGTTCTATCGGCCGGGTGCCGCACCCGAAATCCTGCCGCAATTGTTGACGCCATCGACACTGACGGCGTTGGCGGGATAGGTTCGGCCAAGATCGGCGGCGATCAAGAGACGAGCGGGGTGGACCGGACGGATCGTAAGGAGGATCGAGGATGACCATGCGTTACTGGATTGGCGGTACGATCGCTGCGGCGGTCGCGGTTTCGGCGCCCTTGCTGGCCGAGCAGGCGACAGGCGCCAAGGCAGGCAATTTCCGCCTCAACGATGCCAGCGGCAAGGTGGTCGAACTGTCGCAGTTCGCGGGCAAGACGGTGGTGCTCTAATGGCACAATCCCGGATGCCCCTTTGTCCAGAAACACTATGACAGCGGCAATATGCAGAAGACCCAGGCCGCGGCGCGCGCGCAGGGCGTGGTCTGGCTCACGATCAATTCGGGCGCCCCGGGCAAGCAGGGCTATATGAGCGGCCCCGAAGCGCAGAAGCTGGTGACGACGCAGGGCGCCAGATCGAGCCATTATCTGCTCGACCCCAAGGGTGTGGTCGGCAAGGGCTATGGCGCCAAGACGACGCCGCACATGTATGTGATCGCACCCGACGGCACGCTCGCCTACCAGGGCGGCATCGACGACAAGGCGACCGCGAACAAGGCCGACATCGCCACCGCGCGCAACCATGTGCTGGCCGCGCTCGGCGAGCTGAAGGCGGGCAAGCCGATCTCGGTGAAGGAAGCCCGGCCCTATGGCTGTTCGGTCAAATATGAAGGCGTGAGCTGAGCGCTTCCTCGATCCTATGCCTCAATCTTTGTCATTCCCGCGAAAGCGGGAATCCAGCTATTCTGTGAAGCATCCGGAAAAAGAAGAAGCTGGATCCCCGCTTTCGCGGGGATGACATCGAGGGAGGTACCCTATTTCCGCGTCCAGACCGGCCGTCCGTTCACCCAGGTCTCCAGCACCTTGGTCGCACGGATTTCGGCCGGCGTCGCCATCGTCGGATCCTGATCGATCAGGATGAAGTCGGCGCGCATGCCGGGTTCCAGGCGGCCCAGCCGATCCTCGGCGAAGCTGGCATAGGCGCCCCAGCTGGTGAAGCCCGCCAGCGCCTGTTCGCGGCTCACCCGTTCCTCGGGGCGCCAGCCGCCAAAGGGCTGGCCATTGGCATCCTCGCGGGTGAAGGCGGCGGCGATGCCGGCAAAGGGGTCGGGGCTCTCGACCGGCGTGTCCGACCCGAAAGCGAGCCTGCCGCCGCTCTTGAGCACCGATTGCCAGGCATAGGCGCCGGCCAGCCGCTCCGGGCCGAGCCGTGCCTCGGCCATCAGCCG
>JASBTC010000409.1 GCA_030148625.1 Sphingobium sp.
GTGATCGGGTCGACGACGATCCTGTCCTCACCGGTCTTGAGGTCGCGGAGCCAGAGCGCTGTGCGACCCGTCATCTCATGGCCGGCCTGCTCCACCCGTCCCTCGGGAATGCGCCGTGCGAAGGCAAGCCACCGGCCGTCCGGCGACACTTCGGGCGCGAGTTCGGTCAGGTAGAGCGGGAACGGCCGTTCCGATGCCCAGTCGCCGAAATACCGGTCCTTGGTTTCGGTGACATCCTGCACCTGCCGCGTCTTCAGGTCGATGCGCTGGATACGCCGGGGATTGCCGCCATAGGGTGAGGTCTGGAAATAGACGAACTGGCCGTCGGGCGACACGCTCGGCCATTGATGGCGGTCGGCGCCGTTCCACAGGTTCGTACCACGCCAGATCTCGTTGCGATCCTCGGTGATGTCCGGGCGCCCGGAAATGCCGACAAGCTGCTCGGGCGCGCCGCCATCGACCGGCACCCGCCACACCGTATCGGTGGTGACGATGAAGCCCATGCCGGGCCGTTGGAACCGGCGCGTGGCGACGATGCTCTGCCCATCGGGTGTCCAGGCCGGTTCCGCGAAGCGCGAATCCTGATCCGGGTGGAGCGGCCGCGGATTCGATCCGTCGGCATCCATCAGCCAGAGATTGTCCTGCGAGCTGCGGTCGGAGACGAACGCGATCGTCCTGCCATCGGGCGAATAGCGCGGATGGTAGTTCACCGATATGCCCGACGCCTTTGTAAGCAGGGTCGCGGCGCCACCATCGGCCGCGACACGATAGATGTTGCCGAGCAGGTCGAATATGATCCAGCGTCCGTCAGGCGATATGTCGGCGGACATCCAGGTGCCTTCGCTGACATTGAATTCGATCTGGCGGGTCTCGCCGCGCGGGACGGAAACATCCCATTTGGCGTCGCTCGTATCGGCGGCGCGCGCATGGCCCGCCTGGGCAACCGCGATGGCGGCGAGGATCGGCGCGACGGATAGGAATTTCATGGCATTTCCCCATTCACTCTTACGGATGCTTCAGCGTGGTCGGGCTGCTTCGCATCATAGTCGGACATAAATCCTGGATGACGGGATCGGAGGCGCTTGTCGGTCATGCGGCCAGTCCGGGTCATGTAATCATGCGCGAAGTCGAGCGGATTCAGGCCCATCTTCTCGCTGAAATTCTCATACCAGGAGAAGCTTTTTGCCGCGGCATCGCTGAGCAGGGTCACCGCCGGGCGCCTCAATTGCTCGAAGAGTTCCAGCATGCGCGGAATATCGCCGCCTGAAGTCGAGAAGACGTCGCCAAGCGCGATCGCGTCCTCCATCGCCAGGCGAGTGCCGGATCCGATCGAGAAATGGACACTGCGCTGCGCATCGCCCAGCAGCACGATATTGCCGTGCGTCCAGCGCGCATTCTGGACCACCGGAAACTGGCGCCACGGCGAATGATTGGCGATGAGGCGATGGCCGCGCAGATCCTCGGCGAAGACATGCTCGATGAAATTCTGTCGCGCGTCGTCGGTCATCGCATCCAGCCCGCAGGCCAACCATGTGGCTTCGTCGCATTCGGCCACGAATGTGCTCATGTCGGACTGATAGGGATAATAATGGCCGACAAAGGAGCCGCCGCGAAAGGCGCGAAAGGCAAGAGCGGGACGGTCGAAGGCGAACTGGACGCCATACCATGCGAACCGGTTGGTCAGCATGTAGACCGATGTGCCGAATTCCTGCTCGAAACCGGCCCGCACCAGCGAATTGACACCGTCCGCGCCCACGACGAGATCGGCATCGAGATAGTCGCCCACCGCCTCGACACCATGATCGAAGCACATTTCGACGCCCGCCTCGGCACAGCAGGACTGCAGGATGTCGAGAAGGCGCAATCTCGAAATGCTGCCCGCCTTCGCCTCGGAATCGATGACGACCGACCCGGCCGGAACCGTGATGAGTTGCTCGCCCAGCATTTCCATCGCAGCCGAGATCTGGATGTACGACGCGGGATCGGCACGTTTGAGATGCTGCAACCCCTGGTCGGCGAGGACGACGCCAAAGCCATAGGTCGCGCCTTTAGGATTGCGCTCGAACACCCGTATCCGGGCATCAGGGTTCGCCTTCTTGGCGAGAATCGCGAAATACAGGCCGGCGGGTCCGCCGCCGATGATATTGATCTTCATGAAGCCCTCGCGGCAGCAGGGAGGAACGCGCCGAATGTTTCGCCGAGCCAGTTTCGAATGGTTTCGCCGGCGATCAGTTGGCCGTCGACGCCGTCTGGGGACAATCG
Source organism: Sphingobium sp. (assembly GCA_030148625.1). The sequence goes on from JASBTC010000409.1 coordinate 2,263, forward strand.
GCGGCCATGATGATCGCCGGGTATCGCCTCCAGCACCTTGTCGGACGATCCGATGGCGGCGAAGATCAGCGCGATGTCGGCGGGGAAGACGCAATTGTCCCCGGTATATTGGATGAGCAGGCTGGGTTGGCCGATCGCGGGCGCACACGGCTCCACCGCTGCCCGCGAGCTCAATCCAGACCAGGTCGACAGCCAGCTTTCCGCCGTGCAGATGCGCGCGAAGCCGATCGAGCCCCAGTTGGAAACGAAAGGGTCGGTGCCCCATAGCGACCCGAAACGGCGATCGGAGGGATCGAGCGTCAGATCGAAGCAGCGAAGGTCGGCATCGGTCCGCCAGACCGTGATCAGCGGCGAATGCGCCGCATCGATGCGCGTGGCGCGATCGGTTGCGCCGGCCTTGAGTTTTCGGCGCGCGACGGTGCGGCGCTCGACAATGGTGCGCGCCGTCTGATCGATACGCGCGACACGAAGCGCCTGAGCGGCCCTGTAACGCGCCACGAATTCGGGCGAATAGCAGGGGCCAGATGGATGGGGCGGGTAGCCGTTCTGCTCCGAAAACGGATCGAGCATCGGCTCCACCGAACGAGGATCGTTTTCGTCGACCACGGACGGATCGAGGGCATTCATCAGCAGCCGCCCCTGGCCGGGATGGGGTGAAACCAGGATGACGCCATCGGGAACGGGCAGATCGGCGGTGGATAGCCCGGTCGGTCGGCCCGCCGGCGTGGTCGCCAGCCGATCGCCGGGTGCGGCACCGGCTTGCTGATTGTACAGCGCATAGAGCCCGGCTCCGCCGGAATTGCCCAGCAGCACGATCTTCTCGAAACCGGCCTGCCGCAGGAATGCGAGCCCCGCCGCGACATCCAGCAGCGCGATTTCATGTTCCAGCCGGATGTCGTTGCCGGGCGACCGGGGCGCCTGCACCCAGACCGCCGCGCCGGCCTTCAGGATATCCGGCACCAGATAATGCGACACCAGCACTTCGCGCGGATGCATGAGGCACACCACAAGGCGCTCGCCACCGGTCGAGAACAGGAAGCCCGATGTTACGGCGCCATCGGCGGTCGAGAGGCTGTGGCTCGAAAGCGACATCCCCTCTGGCAGCCGCGCCGGATTCCAATGCGCGCCTCGCAGGCCGGCGGTAGCAGTGCGCCCCTTGATCGTCACAAATAACTCCTTGTGATTGCTCCGCCCGGCCCGATCCGGAAGCGCGCGCGGTAATTCCCTGAAGCGACCGGCTCCGGAGCGTGACAGGCCATGCAGCGAGACGCTGGGCGCGCCCCTGGGCCCCGGTCAGAACCGGAAGCCCAACTGCACGCCATATGTCCTTGGCGGCGCCAGCAGATCGAGTTGGCCGAAGAAGCCGAGCGCCCGGATCACATTCTGCTTGTAGACCCTGTTGGTCAGGTTCCGGCCGAACACGGCGATGCTCCATCGCTTGTCGGCGGTATCGAAACCGATCCTGCCATTGAGAATCTCGTAGGAGTCCTGCTGGCCGTAACGGTCGTTCAGATTGTTGAAGGCAGTGAAGAACACCCGCGACTGATGGTAGAGATCGCCCTGGATGTACGCGCTGCCCGCCCCGCCGATTTCGCGGCTGTACTGGGCGGACAAAGTCGCCGCGAATTTCGGCGCACGCGGCAGCCTGTTGCCCGACAGATCGACGATGAGCGTTCCGTCGACCTCGCTGTTAGGCGAAAGGAAGCGCTTGTATTTCGCATCCAGCAACGAGACGCCGGCGCTCAGCCTGAGCCCCTCGACCGGCAGGGCCGAGAGTTCGAATTCCAGCCCCTTCACTTCGGCGGAAGCAGCGTTGCCGACCTCGGTCGTCGCGCCGGTTTCGGGATCGGGCGCCGGAAGCGCCTGGTTCACCTGGATGTTGCTATAGTCGTAGAAGAAGGCGCTCGCATTGAACCTGAGCTTGCCATCGAGCCAGGTCGAACGCAGCCCCGTTTCATAGCTCCAGATGGTCTCCGGATCGAACACGTCGCGCGCGCTCTCGTTGAAGCCGCCGGACTTGAAGCCCTTGGTGACCGATGCATAGAGCATCACATCCTTGCTCGGGCTGAACTCGACCGCCAATCGGGGCGTGAACGAATTCCATGATTTGCGCCCCCGTTCATCCACCCCGAGCGACGCATCGGCGTTCACATATTGGATCGCCGATTTGCTCTCCCGGCCAAAACGCGCGCCGGCGGTGACGCGGAACTGCTCGCTCAGCGCATAGGTTGCCTGGCCGAAGGCGGCATATGCCTCGGACCGCTGATCGAAATCGCGCCCGATCGGGCCGTTGGAAAGCCCCAGCGAGTCGAACAGCGGGGTGGTATAGACGCCGCGCTCGCGCCGCTTGTCGCGAAGGTAGAACAGGCCCGCGACCCATTGCAGCGGTCCACTGCCTTCGCTGGAGAACTGGAGTTCCTGCGAGAACCAGCTGACCTTGCCACCATCGGTAAATCCGTTGAAATACGGAACCTCGGTACCGTCAATGTCGATATCCTCGGCCGCCTTGTTCGCCTGATACGCCGTCAGGCTGCGCAGATTCACATCGCCAAGCCGCCAGGTGAGATGCGCGCTTGCACCATATTGCTTGAAATTCTGGACCGATCGCTTGTCCGAATAGATCACCATCGGATCATCGGGGACCGTGCCGGGGGCAAGCCCAAAGCTCGGCAGCAGATCGACCTGCGGCGCGAAGACGTTCTTGTTGATCTTGAATCCCAGCGTGCGGGAATCCTTTTCGTGGCTGTAATTGCCGATCAGCAGCAGCTCGACATCCTCGTTCGGGGTCAGCAGCAGTTGCGCGCGACCAGCCCAGTAGTTTTCGTCGTCGATGCGTGTGTTGAGATAGGGGTTGCGCCTGAATCCGTCGCGATCCGTGTTCAGGAACGTGGCGCGCAATGCCACCTTGTCACTGACGATCGGCACATTCACCAACAGCCGTTCGCGAAGGCGATCGAAGTTTCCGATCTCGAGGTCGCCCTCAAGCTCGAAATCCATGGTCGGCCGCTGGGTGATGATGTTCACCACGCCGGCGGTGGCATTGCGGCCATAAAGCGTGCCTTGCGGCCCCTTGAGCACTTCGACGCGATCGACGCCGAGGAATTCCTGGAGCGCTGCCTGGGTGGTGACCTGGTAGACGCCGTCGACATGGACCGCGACGCTTTGATCGCCGCCGAAATTCGTGCCGACACCGCGCACATAGATCTGCGCTGTGGCGGTGTTGGTAGAGACCGCCACGCCCGGCGCGATCAGTTGCAGGTCCAGCGTGCTTTCGACGCCGGCCTCCTTGAGCGCATCCCCCGTCATCGCGACGATCGAAAGCGGCGTTTTCTGAATCGAGGAAGAGCGACGCTCGGCGGTCACGACAATGTCGCCAAGGCCGGGATCGGCGGCGGCTTCGGTCGCCGATTGATCGGCATCGGCCTGCGCCAGAGCGCTCGAGGACATGACGGCGATCGCGATCGCGCTCGAGCAGACCCACGTCCTTTTGAAATGTCGCATCTGGCTCCCCCTTTTTCTCGTATCGGACTTTAGTGTTGATAATCTGACACTAGAGTTGATTCGAGTCAAATGGAAATCCGATCACGCGGCATTGCATGTCCACAAGTCAGGTTTTCCGGGGAAAAATGATGGCCGGCAGGCAGGCACGCATCAAAAAGCAGAACGGCGAGCCCGCTTTCGCGCACCCGCCGTCCTCGCATGTCCATGATTGGATCGGTCGTCAGCTTCGCCTGGAGAGCTTGTCCGCGATATCCTGCCTGAGCGCCGGCTTGCTGACCTTGCCGACCTTGGTGACGGGAAATGTCTGCACGATCTCGATATGGTCGGGGTGCTTGTACCGCGCGAGCCCACGTTCCTTCAGATATAGGCTCAACGCCGCGACATCGGGCATCGCCTGCCCGACCTCCGGGATCACATAGGCGCAGACCCGCTCCCCAAACTCCCGGTCGGGCATTCCCACCACCGCGACCTCGCGCACCGAGGGATGATCGAGGACCGCGCGCTCGACTTCCTCGGCGCTGATCTTCTCGCCGCCCCGGTCGATATTGTCCTTGATGCGCCCTTCGAACGAATAGAAAATCTGCCCGTCGATCTCGTGCGCGCGCATGAGATCGCCCGAGCGGTAGAAGCCGTCGGCGGTGAATGCCTTTCCGTTATGCTCCTCGGCCTTGTAATAGCCCGCGATCGTATAGGGGCCCCTGCAACACAATTCGCCGACCTCACCGATCTCGACCGGCACTTCGCTGCCGGGATGCAGGATCCTGATTTCGTCGGCCGGGCTGAGCGGCTGCCCCACCGTGGCGCCCCTTGCCCGGGCGGGATGGCCAGGCGTCGTTCGCATGCAAAGCCCCTCGCTCATGCCGAACAGGTGATGGCCGGGGACATTGAAGCTGCGCTCGACAAGATTGGTCTCACCGGCAGTGATCAGGTCGCGTAGCGATGACAGATCGTGATCCTGTGCGATGCCGGCATCGATGATCCGCACGATCAGGGGAATGCTGGCGACCGTCATGGTCACGCGATGCTCGGAGATCGCCCTCAGCATCGCCGAAGGATCGAGCGATTGCTGGACGATCACGCAGCCGCCGCGCAGATGCGCCGGTGGCGCGCCGCAGACGATCCCCGCATTGTGGATGATCGGCAGCGGCCAATAGACCCGCACATCCCCGTCATAACCCGACGCGTCCGCCCAGGCCTCCATATTGTAGAGATATTCATTGTGGAAACGGGGAATGATCTTGGGAATGCCCGTCGTTCCGCCCGACAATTGGAACATCGCGATGTCGAACGGGTCGATATCGAGCGCCGCCAGCCGCGCACGGGCAACCGCGGGATCCTGACTGCGGACCAGTGCCTCGAAGCCATGACCGCCTTCTGGCGGATCTCCACATATCGTGATGAGGAATTCCAGCGACGGGCATTTGCCGGCCATCGCGAGCGCAAAGTCCGGCAACTCGCCTCCGCGGAAATTCGCCTGGACGATATGCCCCCGCGCTTCGGTAAAATCGGCGATGAAGCCTATTTCCTGCTCCCGGTGATTGGGGAGAGTCGCGATCGGAACGATGCCGGCCTTGAAACAGCCATAGAGGCAGAAGAACAGTTCCTCGACATTGCCGATCTGGAATATCATCCGGTCGCGCGGCTTCAGGCCAAGTTCGAGCAAGGCCGCGCCGAAGCAATCCGACATCGTGTCGAGCTGGCCATAGGTGTAGCGACGGCCGGACTCGCAGCCGATCAGCGCTATCCTGTCGGGCGCCTGGCGGGCGGCTTCGTGAAATGCCTGCCCCAGGGGCACATCCCCCAGAATGCCACGGTCATGATAGGCACGCAGACGTCCGGCGTCCGGATAAACCACACCCGGCAAAGGGTGACGAACCCCCACTGTGTCGACGATATCGTCTTCTTTCTGGCCAATTCGCATTTTCACTCTCTCTTGAACCCGGACTTTCATGCGGACCGCTCAGTCCGTCTCCGCCAGCACGGCGGCCAGCACGTCGAAAATCTCGTCGATCTGCCCGGCCGTGATGATGAGCGGCGGCGCCAGAATGATGGCACCATGCTGACCGTGCAGCTGGATGCCACGCGCCCGACAGCGGCGCGCGATGCGCGATACCGGATCGGCTCCGTCCGCATCGGGCAGCAAATGGATACTGCCGCCAAGGCCGACGCCGTCGACACGGGCTATGCCGGGGTGGCCGGACAATGCCCGCAAACGCGCCTGGAATACGGGGATCACCGATCTGGCATGATCGAGTACGCCGCCGCTTTCCAACTCGGTCAGCGCGGCGGAGGCGATGCGCATCGCAACGGGGTGCATCGCCGTGGTTCCCGCGTGCGGAAATTCGCCGATAACCTCGCAAAACCCATCGACCGCTTCACCGATCCGCCGCGACGGCAGTGTCGCCGCGAGCGCCGCATATCCGGAGGTCAGCCCCTTGCCGAGGACAAGAATGTCGGGGTGGCAATCGAGCCAGGCGCTCGCAAAAACGGATCCGGTCCTGCCGCAACCGGTGATCACCTCGTCGAAGACGAGCAGGATGCCGTGCCTGTCGAGAAGCGAGCGAAGACCGGTAAGATAGCCCGGCGGTGGAACATGGAATCCCTCGACGACCGGGATGGGCTCGATGATCATCGCGGCGATCGTCCCGGCGCCCTGCTGCGCGATCAGGTCCTCAACCTCTTGCAGCAGCCGATCGACAAAAGCGTGTTCGCTCTCGTCCGGATCGCCATAGAGCGCGATATTGGGGCTCGATACATGGTGGATCAGCGTGTCTTCCGGGCCGAACAATTCCTTCATCCCGAGCCCCCCGAGACAGGACGCGAATATCGTCGTCCCATGCACGCTGCCGTGTCGGGCCAGCAGCTTTCGGCGTTCGGGCTGGCCGTTCGCCATGTGATAAAGCCAGGCCATCTTGACGGCCACTTCCACCGCTTCCGAACCCGAGTTCGAGAATGCGATGCGACCAAGTTCGAAGGGGGCGAGCGCCGCGAGTTGTTCGCACAGCATCACCGATGCATCGGTGCTGCAATTGTAGAGCGTGTGATAATAAGGAAGGATGCGCAGCTGCGTGGACGCCGCCTCGATGAGCGGCTGCGAACTGAAGCCCAGCGCGACATTCCATCCGCCGGAGATCGCGTCGATATAGCGGCGCCCCTCCATGTCGAAGACGTGGATTCCTTCACCCCGCACAATGACGAGGCCATCCTCGGGGGTCAGCTCGGACCATGGGCAATGCGCATGATATTGAACCGCGTGGCTGCGCTTCATGGTCGCCGTCATGGTGTCGATGCCGGTCATGATCTCTC
>JASBTC010000414.1 GCA_030148625.1 Sphingobium sp.
GGCGATAGCTGTCCCAGGCGAAACGCGGATCGCCCGAGGTTTCCGCCAGCCCTTTCACCGTCTCGTCATTGAGACCCAGATTGAGAACGGTGTCCATCATGCCGGGCATCGAGACGCGCGCGCCGGAGCGGACCGAGACGAGCAACGGATCGGCCGCGTCGCCGAAGACCTTGCCGGTCACCGCCTCGATATGGGCGATGCCGTTCGCGACTTCGGCCTTCACGCTGGCGGGGAAAGTCTCGCCTTCCTCATAATAGAGCGTGCACATCTCGGTGGTGATGGTGAAACCCGGGGGGACAGGCAGGCCGATCGACGCCATGCCGTCGAGATTGGCACCCTTGCCGCCGAGCAGATTCTTGTTGCCCTGGCCGCCGTCCGACACACCGCCGCCGAAGCGGTAGACATATTGGGTCATCGTTCCGTCCCTGTTGAAATGTGGAGCTTCGCTTCGCTCTTTCCGGGAGTGATGTGGAAGTCGCGCTCAGCCCTCTATTTTCGAAAAATCCGCGACGCGATGCACCGCATCGCGAACCCGTGCCAGCATCCCCAGTCGCGCCGCCCGCTTTGCCGGGTCGGCATCATTGACCATCACCGCTTCGAAGAAGCTGTCGATGGGCGCACGCAAGGTCGCGAGCGCGGCCATCGCACCCTCGAAATCCTCGGCGGCGATCGCGGCCTCGGCCTTTGGCTCCGCCGCGTCGAGCGCTGCAACCAGCGCGACCTCGGCCGGCTCGGTCGGCGCGGCGGCCGCGACGGTCGGCGCAGCCTCCTTCTTCAGGATATTGGCCGCACGCTTGTAACCGGCGAGCAGATTGGCGCCGTCCTCGGTCGCGACAAAGCCCTGCAGCGCCTGCACCCGTGCCAGCAGTCGGACGAGATCGTCCTCGCCACCCAGCGCGAACACCGCGTCGATCAAGTCGTGACGGACGCCCGCCTCGCGCTGCTGGACCTTGAGGCGATCGGCGAAGAAATCGAGCAATTCGCCAGTGTCGAGCGATACGCCCTTCCCGCCCACCGACAGGCCGGATTTGGCGCGTTCGAACATGGCGAGCAGATTCAGCCGAGTGCCGTTGACCAGGATCGTCTGGATCGTCTGCAGCGCGGCGCGGCGGAGCGCGAAGGGATCCTTCGAGCCGGTGGGCCGGATGCCCTGCGCGAAAAAGGCGGCAAGCGTGTCAACGCGATCGGCGAGAGCGACGCATGCGGGGATGCAGCCCTCGACCGCTGCGACATATTGCTGCTGCAGCGCGGAAACCGTGCCCGGCTTTTCCCCGGCATGCTCGGCATAATAGCCGCCCATAATGCCCTGAAGCTCCGGAAACTCGCCGACCATGCCGGTCGCGAGGTCGGCCTTGGCCAGCAGGCCGGCGCGCCGCGCGGTCTCCGGATCGCGCTCGGGGAAATATTCCGTGGCAATCCAGGCCGCGAGCCGGGCGATGCGCTCGGCCTTGGCGCGTAGCGTGCCCATGCCTTCATAGAACAGCATGTTCTCGAGCTTGGGCAGATAGGCGTCGAGCGGCGCCTTCAGATCCTGTTCCCAGAAGAATTTCGCATCCGACAGCCGTGCCGCCAGCACCTTGCGATTGCCGTCAACGATTTTCGCGCCGCCGTCCGCCGCCACGATGTTCGCGGTGCAGATGAAGTTGGGCGCAAGCTTGCCTTCGCGATCATTGACCGCGAAATATTTCTGGTTGGTGCGCATGGTGAGCTGGATCACCTCGCGCGGCACCTGGAGGAAGGCGGGATCGAAGGATCCGAGCAAAGGCACGGGCCATTCGGTGAGCCCGGCATTCTCGATCACCAGGCCTTCGTCCTCGACGAGCACCAGTCCGGCATTGGCGGCCGCAGCGGCGGCGCCCTCACGGATCAGCGCCTTGCGCGCCTCCTGGTCGACGATCACGTGGCAGGCACGCAGCTTCGTGGCGTAATCGTCGGCATTGCCGATCGTGATCCGGCCGGGATGATGGAAACGATGGCCGACCGTCTCGGCGCCCGAGGTCACACCCTCGATCTCGATCGGCACGACGGTGTCACCGAACAACGCGACGATACCCTGCAACGGACGCACCCAGCGCAAGCTTTCGGTGGTCAGGCTGGCGGCGCCCCAGCGCATCGACTTGGGCCAGGGAAAGGCGCGGACGATCGCGGGCACCGCTTCGGCAAGCACCTCGACAGTGGCGCGGCCGGGCTTTTCGATCACCGCGAAGAGGATGCCGTCGCGTTCGACGAGTTGCTCGCGCGCGAGGCCGGTCGCGCGCAGGAAGCCGGCCAGCGCCTGTTCGGGCGCGTTGGCGCGGGGGCCTTTGCGTTCCTCCGACACTGCTTCGGTCTGCAACGGTAAGCCGCGCGCGATCAGCGCGAGGCGCCTTGGTGTCGCGAAGGTCTCGATCGCGGACGGGGCCAGGCCCGACTTCGTCAGTTCCTCGCCGAACAATCGCGCCAGATCGGCGCGCGCCTTGTCCTGCATTCGCGCAGGGATTTCCTCGGACAGCAGCTCGAGCAGGAAATCAGCCATCACGCCGTCCACCCGTTATGCTCCATCCAGGCCGCACAGCTGCCCTTCGCCAAGTCACGGACGCGGCCGATATAGGCCTGGCGCTCGGCAACCGAGATCACGCCGCGCGCATTGAGCAGGTTGAAGATATGGCTCGCCTCGATCGCCTGCTCATAGGCGGGGATCGGCAGCTTGCGTTCCAGACACAATTCGCATTCGGCCGCCGCCTTGCGGAACAGGTCGAACAGCCGGTCGGTGTCCGCGACCTCGAAATTCCAGGTCGACATCTGACGCTCATTCTCGAGGAAGATGTCGCCATAGGTGACGCCGCGACCGTTGAAATCGAGGTCGTACATGCTGTCGACGCCCTGGATGTACATGGCCAGGCGCTCGAGCCCATAGGTCAACTCGCCCGCCACCGGCTTGCAGTCGAAGCCGCCCATCTGCTGGAAATAGGTGAACTGCGTCACTTCCATGCCGTCGCACCAGACTTCCCAGCCCAAGCCCCAGGCGCCAAGCGTCGGGCTCTCCCAATCATCCTCGACAAAGCGGATATCGTGCTTCGAAAAATCGATGCCGATCCGCTTCAGCGACCCCAGATAGAGATCCTGCAGGTTGGACGGGCTGGGTTTCAGTATCACCTGATACTGGTAATAATGCTGTCCGCGATTCGGATTCTCGCCATAACGGCCGTCGGTCGGCCTGCGGCACGGCTGGACGAACGCGGCATTCCAAGGATCGGGCCCGAGCGCGCGCAACGTCGTTGCCGGATGGAAAGTACCTGCGCCCATCCGCATGTCGTAGGGCTGGAGGATCACGCAGCCTTGCTCGCTCCAATAGTCATGGAGCGTGAGGATGAGCTGCTGGAAGCTCGGGGGCTTCGAGTCGGTCAAATTCCGGCCTTCGCAGATGCAAAAAAACTCGCGCGAGCCTTTGGCGGATGCATCCCTGATGGTCAAGAAGCACAGGCGTCATCGCGGGGCTTGCGGAGGCGGTGCCGGCACGCTCTACTGAACCGGGACATACCCGATCTCCCGGACAAGGACGGTAATATGAAGAAGCTTTTCGGCGTGATGCTGGCCGGTGCCGCGATGATGACGACACCGCTTGCCGCGCAGGCGCCATCGTCCGGGACCGTCGATGCCGATCCCGCGCTCTGGGTGGTGAAGGATGCGGACACCACGATCTATCTGTTCGGGACCGTCCATATCCTGAAACCCGGCCTGTCCTGGTTCGACGAGGCGGTGAAGACGGCGTTCGACGCGTCGGACGAGCTGGTGCTCGAAATGATCGAGCCCGATCAGGAGACCATGCAGAAACTGATGACGAGCAAGGGCATCGATCCCGACGGCCCACCGCTCAGCCAGAAGCTCGCCGAGCCGGCACGCGCCAATTACATCAAGGCGATGGCGGATCTCGGTGTTCCCTATCAGGCGTTCGAGGCGATGAAGCCATGGATGGCGTCGATCACACTCGGGATCCTGCCGCTCGGCAAGCTCGGTTACGACCTCAACAGCGGCGCGGAGAAAGTGCTGACCCGTGCCGCAACACAAGCAGGCAAGAAACTGGGCCAGCTCGAATCCGCCGAACAACAGCTCGGTTTCTTCGACAGCCTGCCCGAAGACAAGCAGATCGCCTTTCTCAATTCGACGGTCGACGAAATTCCGACTCTCGGCACCGAGATGGAAAAGATGGACCGGGCCTGGGCGAAGGGCGATCCCGCCGCGCTTGCCGTGCTGATGAACGATTCGCTGGAGAAAACCCCGGAACTGGCAAAGATCCTGCTGATCGACCGCAACGCGCGCTGGGCCACCTGGATCGACAAGCGGATGGCGGCACCGGGCACCGTCTTCATTGCCGTCGGCGCGGGACATCTCGCCGGCAAGGGCAGCGTCCAGGATCAGTTGAAGACGTATCGGATCAGGGCGAAACGGATCAAATACTGATCGGGCACCCGATAACCTCCGACAGCCCGCACCACCGGATTGTTCATTGCGCCGTCAGCCTCGCATCCCGATATGGCGGCGGATGAAACGGTTTCTGCTCTCCCTACCCGCTTTTATCGGGTCCCTGCTCGCCGGCTGCGCCTCCGCCCCGGCCGAGCCCGCCCCCCGTCCCGCGCTGTGGCAAGTGTCCGATGCCGACACGACCATCTATCTGTTCG
>JASBTC010000424.1 GCA_030148625.1 Sphingobium sp.
ATAGACCCCCGGGCGCTCGATCGCCGGCATGGCGTCAGTCTTGCGCGAACCGCTCTCCACATGGCGTAGTCGGCCGCTTGGTCGACCCGCCGTCAGGACGATTTTCGGGACCGGGAGGCCTTGATCCCGAGGGCGCCGAAACGCGAGCCTGTCGAGGATCGTCCGGCGCCGACCGCGGCGTCCTCGGCAAGCTCGTCGATGATCGGGCAGTCGGGCCGGTTGTCGCCATGGCAGTTTTCCGCGAGTTGGATGAGCGTGCGCCGCATCTCGTTGAGCTGGCGCGCCTTGCGATCCAGCTCCGCCGCATGCTCCAGCGCGATGCGTTTGACATCGGCGCTCGCGCGCCCGCGATCGCGCCACAATGCCAGAAGATCGGCCATTTGCTCGACCGAAAAGCCGAGCGTGCGTGCGCGTGCGACGAAGCGGAGCGCATGGACGTCCTTCTCCGAATAGTCGCGATAGCCCGAGTCTGTGCGCAGCGCCGCCGGGATCAGTCCGATCGATTCATAATAGCGGATCATCTTCGTCGAGACGCCCGATGCCGCCGCGGCCATGCCGATGTTCATGCCTTGCTCCTGCCGCCGCTCGATCCGGGCTGTACTGGAACGCGAAACGCCCGCAGGCGCAAGGCGTTGCCGAGCACGAACACACTCGACAATGCCATGGCGCCCGCCGCGAACATCGGCGACAGCAGCGTCCCGCTCAGCGGATACAGCACACCCGCCGCGACCGGAATCAGGCTGACATTATAGGCGAACGCCCAGAACAGATTCTGCCGGATGTTGCGGATCGTGGCCTTGCTGATCGCGATCGCGGTTGCGACGCCGCGCAGATCGCCCGACATCAGCACGACGTCCGCGCTTTCGATCGCCACGTCGGTCCCCGTGCCGATCGCAAGCCCGACATCGGCCTCCGCCAACGCCGGTGCGTCGTTGATGCCGTCGCCGACAAAGGCGATGCTGCGTCCATCCGCACGCAGGCGCTGGAGCGCATCGACCTTGCCCTGGGGCAGCACCTCGGCCACCACGCGGTCGATGCCGAGCCGGTTCGCGATCGCCTGCGCGGTGCGCTGGTTGTCACCGGTGATCATCACCACCTCCAGGCCGTGCGCGTGCAGCGCGGCGATCGCCTCCGGCGTCGTGTCCTTGACCGCATCGGCGACCGCGATGATCGCCGCGAGTGCGCCGTCGATCGCGGCGTAAAGTGGTGTCTTCCCTTCGTCGCCAAGGCGCTTTGCCTCAAGGGCGAAGGGGGTGACATCGATGTTCCGCTGCGTCATCAAACGGTCTGCGCCGACGAGCACGCTCTGTCCGTCGACGCGGGCTTCGGCGCCGCAGCCCGGGAGTGCCATGAAATCGGAGGCTTGCACCGGCTTCAGGTCCGCCTTTTGCGCCGCCGCGACGATCGCGTCTGCGATTGGGTGTTCGGAGAAAGCTTCGACGGCCGCGACGGCGGCGAGCACCGCGTCGCGCGTGAAACCCGGCGCGGTGACGAGATCGGTCAGTTCGGGGCGGCCATTGGTGAGCGTTCCGGTCTTGTCGAGCGCGATCACCTGGGCATCCCGCAATGTCTGGAGCGCTTCGCCCTTGCGGAACAGCACGCCCAGTTCGGCGGCGCGGCCGGTGCCGACCATGATCGATGTCGGCGTGGCGAGGCCCATCGCACAGGGGCAGGCGACGATCAGCACGGCGACCGCGTTGACCAGCGCCAGCCCGAGCGCGGGTTCCGGCCCGAAAATCAGCCAGACCAGGAAGGTCGCGAGTGCGGCCAGGATCACTGCGGGCACGAACCATGCGGTGACCTTGTCGACCAGCGCCTGGATCGGCAGTTTCGACGCCTGTGCCCGTTCGACCATCCGCACGATCTGCGCGAGAATCGTGTCGGCGCCGACACGCGTTGCCGAAACCGTCAGCGCGCCGTTCCCGTTGATCGTCCCGCCCACCACCTGTGCGCCGGGCGCCTTTTCGACGGGAACGGATTCGCCGGTCACCATCGATTCGTCGACGAAGGAAGTGCCCTCGATCACGTCGCCATCGACGGGTATCTTTTCACCGGGGCGCACCAGCACGCGATCCCCGACGATGACGGCATCGATCGGAAGCTCGATCGTCTCGCCGTTGCGGATCACGCGCGCGACCTTGGCGCCGAGCTGGACCAGTCGCCGGATGGCATCGCTGGTGCGCCCCTTTGCCCGCGCTTCGAGAAGGCGGCCGAGCAGGATGAGCGTGACGATCACCGCGGCGGCCTCATAATAGACGTTCGCGGTGCCCTCCGGCAGGATTTCGGGGACGAAAGTGGCGACCACCGAATAGCCCCAGGCCGCGGCGGTGCCGAGCACGACGAGCGCGTTCATGTCGGGCGCGGCGCGGAACAGCGCGGGCACGCCTTTGCGGTAGAAGCGCAGTCCGGGGCCGAACAGCACCAAAGTGGTGAGAAGGAACTGGATACGCCAGCTCATGTCCATGCCGATGCTTTCCATCACCAGCAGGTGCAGCGGCGGATAGAGATGCGAACCCATTTCGATCACGAAGACCGGAAGAGTCAGCAAGGCCGCGATCAGAAAGGCACGCCACAGGCTCCGGATTTCGCCGTCGCGTCTTTCGGCGTCGCGATCCGCGTCGTCGCTCCGTTCGATGCCGCGTGCGTCGTAGCCCGCCTGGCGGACGGCGGCCTCCAGATCGCTTACCGCCGTGCCGCCGACATAATGGACCACGGCCCTGCCCGTTGCGAAATTGGCCGAGGCGTCGCGCACGCCTGGCACGCTCTTCAGTGCGCTTTCCACCCGCCCGACACACGAGGCGCAGCTCATCCCCTCGATCGCCAGCGAGGCTTCCCCGGTTTCGGTCGCATAGCCCGCATCCTGGATCGCGCGCGCCACCGCGAGCGGATCGGGCGTGTCGAGAAAGGTCACGTCGGCGCGCTCGGTCGCCAGGTTGACGATGGCGGAGCGCACACCTGGCACGGCGCGGATCGCGCGTTCGACCCGGCCGACGCAGGATGCACAGGTCATCCCCAAGATATGAAAGGCGGCGCTGCCGCCTTCGGACGCTTTCGCTGTGGTTTTCAGCATTGCTTGCGACGCCATGAAACTGGACTCCCGAATGTCATCGCACATGAAATAGGGCTTCCCATCATGGGAAGGTCAAGGGGGCGTGGGCCGAGGGGCGCAGACCGTTTGCCAGCTTGATCTGTCGCATGGCGGGAGTGGTCTGAGCGCGGGGCGGCGCAGTAGATCGATCGGTTTCACGCGATGGCGGAAAGCGGCCGCGATGCGGCGATCACTGCATCATCTCGCCGACCGTTATTTCTCCTCCGGCGCGAAGGGCGTCCGGATCAATCCCGAGCTATCCGCCGATCATGCGCCAAGGGCTATCGGTCTGACTTTGATCTGCTGATCATCGTTTCCGACAAGCGCCTCACCGATCGGGGCAAATTCTGGGAGAAGGCCGAAGATCGGCTCACCCGCGAGTTCGGGATCACCAAGACGATCAAGACGACACTTGCACGTCTCTGTACACTCCTCCTGGAGGCTATCCCGATCTGAAACTATCACGGCCTCATGAATAATGAGTCCGGACCTTGGTCACGACCGTTCCGCCTTGTCCGGAATCAGCCGGTTATGGCCGGGCGCCGCATTGGCGCGCCCATAAGGTGCCGCTTGACTTCATCGGCGGCGTGGGCCAGCCGGCGCTCGATAGCCCTGGTCGAATACCAGGCGGCATGGGGGGTGAGGATGAGGTTGGGGCAGGTGCGCAGGGGGGAATCGAGTGGCAGCGGCTCAGCTTCGAACACGTCGAGTGCCGCGCCGCGCAACAGCCCGGATTCCAACGCACCGGCAAGGGCGTCGGGGTCGACAAGACCGCCACGCGCCGTGTTGACCAGCGCCGCGCGGCCCGGTTTGTCGGCCAGCCTTTGGGCATTCACCACATGCCGCGTTTCGGGCGTGAGCGGACAGTGCAGCGTGATCACGTCGGCGCGATCGAACAGCGTGTCGAGCTCGACGGCCTCCGCGCCGAGTTCCGCGAGCACCGCGGGATCGGCATAGGGATCGGCGACGATGCTCTGGAAGCCGAAGGGCTTCAGCCGCGCAAGCACTCCCTGGCCGATCCGGCCGAAGCCGATGAAGCCGACAGTCGTGTCGGCGAAGCTTTGCAGCGCGCCGGCGACGCCGACCGCATCCCATTTTCCGTCCCTGACGGATCGATCGAGCGGAAGCAGGCAGCGCAGCGTCGCGAGGATGAGCGATACCGTATGGTCTGCCACTTCCCCGGTGGCATAGTCGGGTACATAGGCGACCTTGACCCCGCGCGCCTGCGCGGCCGCCAGATCGATATTATCGAGCCCGATGCCGTAGCGGACGATGAGCGAACCCGGCGCCAGTTTCGCGATCGCCTCCGCCGTCACCTGCGCGAACTGGACGATCAATATGTCTGTGCCGTCGGCTGCCGCCGTCACATCGTCGGCGCTGGCGCATTTCGCTTCTACGAACTCGGCGCCGAATTCCTGCGCGACCGCGCGTTCCTGCGCCAGCGCGGGAAAGGTCGCATCGGTTACTGTGATCTTCATGGTCAGTCCTCGCGAGTGTGCGGTGGCGCCTGCCTGGGCAGTGCGTCTTTGATTTGAACAGGAGTCGGCGGGCACTGGTGTCCCGAGGCGCGATTTCAGTCGATCAGGCGCACCGTCTGGCGCTGCACGCCGAGTCCCTGGATCCCCAGCGAGACGCGATCGCCCGGTTTCAGATAGACCGGCGGGCGTTGGCCCATGCCCACGCCCGGCGGCGTGCCCGTCGCGATGATGTCGCCCGGCTCGAGCGTCATGAAGCGGCTGATATAGGAGACCAGAAAGGCGACGCCGAACACCATGGTCCGGGTCGAACCGTCCTGCATCCGCTTGCCGTTGACCTCCAGGTACATGGCAAGGTCCTGCGGATCGCCGACTTCGTCGCGTGTGACGAGCCAGGGTCCGACCGGGCAGAAGCTGTCCAGGCTCTTGCCCTTCAGCCATTGCCCGGTGCCTTCCAGCTGGAAGCCGCGCTCGGATACGTCATGGACGACGGCATAGCCCGCGACATGGTCCAGCGCGTCCGCCTCGCTCACCCGCGTCGTCCGCTTGCCGATCACGACGCCGAGCTCGACTTCCCAATCGACCTTGTCGGCATCGGGCGGGATGCGGATATCGTCGTTCGGCCCGCAGACCGATGTGTTCGCCTTCATGAAAAGCACCGGCTCGGACGGGACCGGCATGTTGGTCTCGGCGGCATGGTCCGAATAGTTCAATCCGGCGCAGACGACCTTGCCGACACGCGCGACCGGGCAGCCGAACCGTTCGCCCTCCGGCACGGTGGGCAGGTCGGCGACGTTCGCCTGGCCCAGCCGATCGAGCACGCGCTCGAAATCCGCTTCCTCGCCAACGACTGACGAGGCGTCGCGGACCACGTCCGCATCGTCCACCAATCCATATCGTTCCGACCCTGCGGGACCGAACCTGACAATGCGCATAGCTACCCCTTTGATGATGCTGCCGGCGAACCGGTTTCAATATGTCGCGCGGCCGCCCGATAGATCGAACACCGCCGCCGTGGTGAAGGAATTCTCCTCGGTCGCCAGCCAGCAGATCATCGACGTCGCTTCCGCGATCTCGAGCATGCGGCCGCGCGGGATTTTCGAGAGGATATATTCGATGTGTTGCGGCGATTGCGTCATCGAAAGCGATGTCTTGGCAAAGGCCGGGGTGACCGCATTCACCGAGATGTCGTGCACGGCCAGTTCCTTGCCGAGCGACTTGGTGAGCGCCAGCAGGCCCGCCTTTGCGGAACTGTATGCCACTGCGTTCGGATTGCCTTCCTTGCCGGCGATAGAACTGACGTTGACGATCCGGCCATAGCCCGTCTCGATCATGTGCGGCACGATCGCGCGGCAGCAATAGAACGCGCCGGTCAGGCCGACATTGATGACGTCCCGAAAGGCTTCGGGCGGATATTCCCAGGTCGGTACGTTCGGCCCGACCAAAGCGGCGTTGTTGATGAGGATGTCGATCCGGCCGAAGCGATCGATCACCGCGTGCGTGGCCGCTTCGACGGCGGCGAGATCGCTCACGTCGACACGCTGGCACAGCGTGGCAGCGTTTGGGTCGATGCGTTCGCCCGCACTTTCCAGAACATCACTGTCCCAGTCCCACAGCGCGACCGCACCACCGCCCGCGACAATACGTTCCGCGACGCCGAATCCGATGCCCTGCCCTCCGCCGGTGACGACGGCGACCCGCCCTTCGAAATCATAATGATTCAAAGGGGTGCGGTCCGCGGCATCGGGGTGGGAGGAGGTTTGGGTCAACATCCATCTCTCATTCTATTAATTCGTCATTGTGGATGGCAATAAGTATGATTACATGGCCTATGTCAAGCGGGTAATTGAAGACTTAAGAAGGGCTGGATGGCATGAAAATGGCGGCTTCGGCGTCCGATTATCGCGACCTGGCGCAGCACAGGCTGCCCCGTTTCCTGTTCGAATATGTCGATGGCGGATCTTATGACGAGGTCACGCTGCAGCGGAATCGCGCCGATCTTCAACGGGTCGCTCTGCGGCAGCGCGTCCTGCGTGACGTGTCCGACGTGGATCTCGGCGTCGAGATTTTCGGGCGGCGGCAGGCGATGCCGGTCGCGCTCGGCCCGATCGGACTGGCGGGGCTTCTGGCCCGGCGTGGCGAACGTCAGGCCGTTGCGGCAGCGGAAAGCGC
>JASBTC010000429.1 GCA_030148625.1 Sphingobium sp.
GATTTCGGGATGAAGGTCTATTATGGCGATGGCACGCGCGTCGACCTGCTGCGCCGTGCGGGCGCCGAGCATGCGCAGGCACTGATCTTCTGCCTCGACGGCGACCGGCTGGACGAGGCATCGCTCGGGCTGATCGCCAAGGCCTTTCCCGACGCGTCGATCCTGGTGCGTGCCTATGACCGTCGGCACATGATGCGGATCGGTGCGGCACCGATCGCGGGTGCGGTGCGCGACGTCTATGAGAGTGCGATCGTGCTGGCGCGACAGGCGATGCAGGCGCTGGGCATCGACGATGCCGAGATTGCTCACACCGAAGCCGATTATCGCGAACGCGACGAAGCCCGTTTGAAGGTACAGAGCGAGACCGGCGATATCCGGGCCGGGATGGAGCGTATGTTCAGTCAGCGCAATGCGGCGCTTGAGGAGGATTGCGGATGATCGTCTTGTTTGCGGCTTTGTCGGGCGCGATAGCGGTCGCCGCGGGTGCATTCGGCGCGCATGGCGCATCGGGTCAGGCGGCGGAATGGCTGAAGACCGGCGCGACCTATCAGCTTCTCCATGCGGTCGCGGCGCTGGCCGTCATCGACAGGGTCGGCGCGAAGGGGCCGGCCACACTTTTTGTCGTTGGCGGCGCGATCTTTGCGCTGACGCTTTACGCCATGGCGATCGGCGCGCCGCGCTGGCTGGGGGCGGTCACGCCGATCGGTGGCGCGCTGCTGATCATCGGCTGGCTCTGGCTGGGCTGGACTGCGCTCAAGGCTTGAGGCGGGCATCGAATCCGGTCGGAGGGCGCCCGGACGCATAACATCTTCACGCCCTGGACATCCGGCGCAGTCGATGGATAGACGCCGGACCGGCTTCATTGCCTTATCCCACCCATGAAATGTCCAGACCATAAGGACGGGGGGATAAGATGATCGACCAGATGAAAGTCGTGCGGATTGCCGCGCTGACATCGGCCAGTGCGCTGATCCTTTGCGGCGCGCCCGTTGCCGCCCAGACCGAAAACGCCGCATCCGCCGCTGCGGACGAGAGCATCGGCGACATCGTCGTCACAGCGCGTCGCCGTGAGGAGACGCTGCAGAAGGTGCCGGTGTCGATCACCGCCTTCACCGCAGCCGACCTCCAGTCGCGGCAGGTCGACAATGTGTCGCAGATCGCGCAGTCGACGCCCAATCTCGTCTTCAATTCCTCCGCGCCGATCTCGGGCAGCAACACGGCCGCCTCAATCTATATCCGCGGCATCGGCCAGAGCGATTTCACGCTCGTCACCGATCCGGGCGTCGGCCTCTATCTCGACGGCGTGTACATCGCCCGCTCTGTGGGCGGCGTGCTCGATCTTGTCGATGTCCAGCGGGTCGAAGTGCTGCGCGGGCCGCAGGGCACCTTGTTCGGCAAGAACACGATCGGCGGTGCGATCAACATCACGTCCAAGCCTCCCGGCGATACGCTGGGCGGATCGATCGAAGTCAAGACCGGCAGCCGCAGCCGCATCGACGTGAAGGGCGTTCTCGATCTGCCGATCTCCGATACGCTTGCCGTCCGCGTTTCGGCGGCCACGCTCAATCAGGACGGCTATGTCCGAAACCAGGGTGGTCCGCGCCTGGGCGATGTCGATGCGCTGATCGGCCGTGTCGCGCTGCGCTGGAAACCCACCGACCGCCTGACCGTCGATCTCGCGGCCGACGCCACGCGCCGGCGCGAGCATGCCCAGGCGCAGAAGCTGCTCGATTTCAATCCCAATGCCGGTGCACCGACATTCGGGCCGTTCAACGGGGTGATCGCGCCAGCGCTCGGCCTGCCGCAATATGACGCGCGCTTCACGCGGGGCGGCCCCTATCAGACCTTCCAGGGCGACAATCCCAATACGATCTCGCATCTCGATCTATGGGGCGTTTCGGGCACGGTCGAATATGATCTGGACAGCGTGACGGTGAAGTCGATCACCGCCTTCCGCAAGTTCGACAGCCAGTTCGGCCGCGACACCGACAATTCGCCCTACACGATCGTCGAAACCTATGACGATATCAGCCAGCAGCAGTTCAGCCAGGAAATCCAGCTGTTCGGTTCCGCGCTCGACGATCGCCTCGACTGGCTGCTGGGCGGCTATTATTTCACCGAGAAGGGCGACAATCTCAACAATGTCTACACCTCGGTCATCCTGATCAAGAGCGGCGGCGCGGTGAAGAACGACAGCCTCGCCGGCTTTGCCCATCTCAGCTTCAAGGCGACCGACAAGCTCCGCCTGACGGCGGGCGCGCGCTACACCGACGAGACCAAGCGCTTCACGCCCGATCAGCAGGTGCTGTTCTACGATTATACCCAGGCGCTGTTCGGCGGCGCCGGCTTCACCGACGGCCAGCGCATCCTGCCGCAGGTGCAGTCGAAGCGGAAATTCAACAATTTCTCGGTCCTGCTCGGCGCCGATTATCAATGGACCGACCGGTTGATGACCTATGTGTCCTTCTCGCAGGGCTTCAAGTCGGGCGGCTTCAATCAGCGCGTCTTCCCGCCGCGCGCCGTCCCCGGATCGTTCGAGCCGGAAAAGGCCGATGTGTTCGAGGCCGGCCTGAAGACCTCGAACGCGGCGGGCACCGTGCGTTTCGATCTTGCCGGCTTCTACACCCGTTACCAGGACATCCAGGTCCGCATCCTCGACGTGATCGCGCCGGGAACCGGCAATGCCGCCGCCGGCCGCGTCTATGGGGCCGAGGCGGAACTGACGCTGAAGCCGGTATCGCCGCTCACATTGCAATTCTCCGCAGGCTATCTCGATACGGGCTATACGCGGTTCGATGCCAATTTCGATCCGTCGCAGGGCATCACCAAAGACAATCGCTTCGTCAATTCGCCGAAATGGTCGCTGGCGGCGTCGGCAAGTTACGTCATCCCGCTGGGCGACTTCGGTGACCTCACCTTGCGCGGCGACTGGAGCTATCGTTCGAAGACCTACAATGACGCCGCGAACAGCGAGAATATCGCGCAGTCCGGCTTCAGCCTGTTCAATGCCGGCATCGTCCTCGATACCGCCGACAAGGCATGGCAGGTCGCGGCGGGCGTCAAGAACATCGCAGACAAACGCTATCTGCTGACCGGCAACAACGAATTTGGCGGCTTCGGTTATGTCGAGGGCGTCTATGCCAGACCGCGCGAATGGAGCCTGTCCGTTCGCCGGACCTTCTGATCCTTTCCCCGCCGCTCCATTCCGGACTCTTCATGCTCAACAGCTTCAACCAGACCGCGCGCTTGCCGCGCGGCAATGGGCTCGATCGTCTTGCGGGGCGGGGGCGTCCGATCCTCGCCTGTTATTTCCCGCTCGGCGATCCTGTGTTCGAGAGCGGCATAGATGCGATCTACCGCTCGGCCGGCGTCGATATTTTCGAACTCGGCCTGCCGTCCGCCAATCCCTACATGGATGGGGCGGATGTCGCCGGGGCGATGCGTCGGGCATTGGCGGGCGGGATCGACCCCTATGCTCGGCTTGCCGACATGGCGGCCTGGCTTGCGGACGCGCCCAACGGTCCGGCAGGGGTCTGCATGGCCTATGCCGATCTCGACCTGTCGCGCATCGCAGCTTGGCCGGGGCTGGACGGCATGTTGATCGTCGGCTCCGTACCGGGCGGTTTCCCGCCGGGCCTGCGAACCTGCGGGTTGCTCAAGCTCGATTTCACCGCCGAAGAGCTGGCGGCCGCCGCTGCCTGGGACGGCTATGTGATGGTCCAGGCCGTCGCCGGCGTCACGGGGCCGCGCGACCGGCTCGATCCGCGGCTGGCCGATACGATCGCGGCGGCCCGCCGCGCGGGCGTGCATCGCCCGATCCTGGCCGGCTTCGGCATCGGCACGGCGGAACAGGCGCGCGCCGCGGTCGATGCGGGTGCCGACGGTGCGGTGATCGGATCGATGTGCGTGCGCAAGGCGATCGAGGGGCCGGACGAGCTCGCGAGCTTTCTCGACGGGGTGAGGTCCGCGCTCGATGACTGAGCACGGCTATATCCTCGGCATCGACCTCGGCACGACCTCGCTGAAGGGCGTTCTCTACGATCTCGACGGCAAGCTGGTCGCGGCCGAATCCGTCATCTATCCGACGCATCGTTTCGCCGATGGCCGCGTCGAGCAGGATGCATGGGATTGGCTCGAGGCATTCTGGCACGTCGCGGATCGGATCATGGCGGGTCGTGCGCCCGCCGATATCCGCGCCATCGGCCTGTGCAGCCAGGTCAACACCTATGTCTTCGTCGATGGCGACGGCGCGCCGCTGGCGCCCGCCATCGTCTGGCAGGATGTGCGCGCCGCCGAGCAGGCGAACCGGCTGGACGCGATGATCACCGACGACCAGCGGCAGGCCTGGTGGCCGTCGGGCATGACGGTCAGCGCCAGCCATATGCTGCCGCAAATGGCGCATATGGCGGCAACCGCACCCGATATCTGGGCGCGGACCACGAAGGTGCTGTCGCCCAAGGATTTCCTGCTGCGCCACCTGACGGGCGCATGGACCGCCGATCCGCTGGCCGCGTTCGATCTGGTCGACGCATCGGGCGCATATATCGACGTGTTCCTGGCGCTGGTGCCCGGCGCGCGCGAACGCGTCGCGCCGCTCGCGCCGTTTCGTGCGCTGATCGGTCGCTTGCGCCATCCGCATTGGCCGGATTGCGCCGCGCCTGTCGTCAACGGCACGATGGACGCATTCGGCTGTCTGTTCGGATCGGGCGCGGCGCGGCCGGGCGAGGGCAGCTATATCAGTGGCACAAGCGAGATCGTCGCGCTGATCGGCGATCGCCCCGGCGGCCATCCCGGGATCGTCAGTTTCTCGCCCGTCGGCGATTGGCATGTCCAGGCGGGCCCCACCCAGAGCGGGGGCGATACGTTGCGCTGGATGGGCACGCTCCTGAACCTGTCGCACCAGGATGTGCTCGATCGTGCGGCGCTGGCCGATCGCTCCGGCAGCGGCGACGGTGTGCTGTTCCTGCCCCATCTCGAGGGCGAACGCGCACCCTTGTGGGATGCGCATGCGCGCGGCGCCTTTGTCGGCCTGAATTCCCATGACGCCGCGCCGCAACTGGCGCTGGCCGCGCTGGAGGGGGTCGCGCTGTCCGCGCGCCTGGTTTTCGACGGCGCGGTACAGGCCGTCGGCGGGCGCCCCGATGCGCTTTATCTCGGCGGCACCGGCAATCGGTCCGATCTCTGGGCGCAGATCCGCGCCGATGTGCTCGGTATCAGGCTGCACCGTGTCGAATGTCTCGACACCGGCTCGGTCGGTGCCGCGATCATGGCCGGCATGGGCATCGGTCGTTATCGATCGATTTCGGAAGCATCGGCATCGCTTGTCCGTATCGAACGGACGTTCCTGCCGGATCCGGCCAAGTCCTCCCGCTATCGGCGCATGATGTCGCGCTACATGGCAGCGTATCGGCAGCTCAAGGGATTGGATGCGCTCTGAAGCGTACGCACAATTTATTTTAAGCTTGAACAGAATCGGCATTTACGACAGATTTATGAATTATCGTTCCCGAAGGACAGAACGATGCTCGACGATCCGGCTACGCTTCCCTTGTCTTCGCGCATCGGTCTCGTTTCGAGCGATGTCGGCGAATTCAGCCATTATCTGGCCGGGTCCTATTGCAGCCATCACACGCTCGTGCGCGGCAGGCAACGTTTGGTGGATGCCCGCCACCATCGCGTGCCGCTCGGCAATGTCTCGCTGAACTATCTGCAATATGGCGCCGAGGTGGAGATCGACGCCGGCCGTTTCGAAACCTTCTTCATGCTGGAACTGCCGGTGTCGGGCTGGACCGAGCTGGAGCATTGCGGCCAGGCTGTCCGCAAGGGGGTGGGCACCGCCACGATCCTCTCGCCCACCGAACGCGTCCGCTCGATCTGGTCGGAGGATTGCGGCCAGCGGATGATCAAGATCTCTCGGGCGGCGATGGAACGGCGCGTCGCCGACATGCTGGGCCGCGCGATCACGCAGCCGATCATATTCGAACCGCTGATCAGCCTGTCGAGCGAGCCGGGCGTTTCGATCGGGCGCCTCTCCAATTTCCTGTTCGATCAATATGAGCTCGATCCGGGGCTCTTCGGCGAACGGCGCGTCACGGCCGAGATCGAAAGCGCGCTGATGACGCTGCTTCTGCTCGGCCAGACCAACAATTACAGCGATGCCCTGCGGGCGTCGTCATCCGGTGCGATGCCACGCCATGTGCGCCGCGCGCTCGACTATATCGAGCATAATCTGCGCGAGGATATCAGCATGGAGGCGCTGGTCGAAGCCGCCGCCGTCAGCGCTCGCGCGCTCTATACCGGGTTCGAACGCTTCGTCGGCACGCCGCCCTTGCTCTACATCCGCAATCGCCGGCTGGAGGGCGTTCGTGATGCCTTGCTCGAAGCGAGCGCGCCGACGACGGTCAGCGAATTGGCGATGGAATGGGGCTTCACGCATCTCGGCCGCTTCTCGGCCGAATATCGCCGCCGTTTCGACGAATTGCCGTCGGAGACGCTGCGGCGCTAACCGGTTCTTCGCCGGATCATTGCGAGGCTGGCAATCACGCAGACGAGGCACAGGACCGGCGCGATGACCGCCTCTCCATAAAGTTGCGCGATCGGCGCTTTTCCGCGCAATGCGCCCACCGCATAGGATCCGATTCCGACGCCCACCATCATCGCGGCCGTGAGCATCGATGCGATCCACGAGATCGCCTCCGGCGAACGATCGGCCGTGAAAGCCACCAGCATCGGGAAAAAGGCCGAACAGGACAGGCCGGCGATCGCGAAGCCGGCATAAGCCAATGGCGGGCCATCGATCATCGGCAGCGCGAACAGAGTCGCCGCCATGAAGAGCGGCAGGACCAGCAGGAACGCGGCCGGCGGAACCCGTGCCGCCATCACCGTCGCCAGCAGCCGGCCCACGGTGAGCGCCGCCCAGAAGCAGGTCAGCGCCATCGCCGCACGTGCGGCATCGAGGCCGCGTTCTTCGGTCAGGAACAGGATCGCCCAGTTGGAGAAAGTCCCCTCCGCCACCGAATAGAGCAAAGCCGCGCCCGCGCAGGTCCAGAAGAACAGGGTGCGGCCCGGATGGCGCGCTGCCGGTGCAGTGTCGGGGCGGATTTCGGGCGCGGGGAAGCGCGTGATCGTCGCCAGCGCGAGCAGCGCCGCGCTGGTGATAGCAAGGGATGTGGGCCCGGCCATCCATAGTCCGCCATCGGCAAGCGCGGCGAAGTAGACCGGTGCCAATGTCAGTCCGGCGCCGGCGCACATATGCAGCGCCGTGACGGCGCTGCCCTGTCGTTCGGGGAAAAGCAGCGCGGCAAAGGCATTGAGCGGGCCACCGCCGAAACCGAAGCCGAAACCGAACGCCGCCGTCGCCGCCATGATCATCATCAGCGCACCTGCCGGCGACGCGCCGAGCGATAGCGCCAGCAAAGCCTCCGCCACGCAGAAACAGGCGAGCGCGACCAGGAACATCGCCTTCAGGCTCATTGCGCGGGCGAATGCGCCGCCGCCGATCGCGCCGACCACTGCCGCAATGAGCTGGGGAACATAGATCGCGCCATAATCCGCGCTCGAAAAGCCGTGCGCCGCCCGCAGCACGACGCTGCTCGCCGGGAAACTGACGAGCGTCAGGCCGATGACGAAACCGCCGAGATAGACGCAGACGGCCGCCGCCGTTCGATCCCTGGGCATCATCCTGCTTCTCCTTCGCGCTGCGTCATCGGATATGCTCCACCGCCATCCAGCCGGACATGCCACCCAACCCCGGACCGGGATGGGTCGATGCGCCGATATGATAGAGCCC
>JASBTC010000431.1 GCA_030148625.1 Sphingobium sp.
GCGGCCGCGACGCCGTCATCGCCCAGTCGATGCTTCGCGATGGGGGTATGACCGCGCAAGCGACACAGGATCTGCCCGCGCTGGTTGCGACGCTTCGCGCAGGGGCAGGTTTTGCGATCATCACCGAAGAGGCGTTGCGTGGTGCCGATCTGCGCGACCTTGCCGGCTTTCTCGCCGATCAGGCGGAATGGTCGGATTTCCCGTTCATCATCCTGACGGAGCGTGGCGGCGGCCTCGAGCGAAATCCCGGGGCAGTTCGGCTGCTGGAAACGCTCGGCAACGTGACCTTTCTCGAACGTCCTTTCCATCCGACCACCCTGCTCAGCCTTGCCCGGTCGGCGCGACGCTCGCGCCTGCGTCAATATGAAGCGCGGACGCGGCTCGAGGACATTCGCGAGGGCCGTGAAAGCCTCAGGCTCGCGCTTGCGGCTGGCGGGCTCGGTGCCTGGGTGCTCGACCTGCCCACCAGAACACTGAACGCCGAAGACGCGTGCAAGGCACATTTCGGCCGATCGCCGGATGACCGGTTCAGCTATGCGGACCTGATCGCCAGCATCCACGACGACGATCGCTCTCGCGTCCAGGCGGCAGTTCAGCACTCACTGGACACACAAGATGATGTGGGCGTGGAGCTACGCTGCGTCTGGCCTGACAGCTCGCTGCACTGGATCCAGATGAACGGACGCGTCGAGCGCGATCATAATGGCGTGGTCACGACGCTGGTTGGCGTGTCGCACGAGATCACCGAGCGCCGGCGCGTGGAGATGCGGCGCACGGCACTTCTCACGCTGGGTGATGGATTGCGGCAGATGACCGATCCTGCGGACATGTCGTATCTTGCCGCCGAAATTCTTGGACGAACCCTGGGGGTCAACCGTGCTGGCTATGGGGTCATTGATCCGGTGCGCGAAACCATCACGATCGACCGAGACTGGAACGCACCGGGCACCCGCAGCCTGGCGGGCGTCCTCCAATTTCGCGACTATGGGTCCTATATCGAGAATCTCAAGCGCGGCGAGGTCGTCACCTTCGCCGATGCGCGCACGGATCCGCGCACCCGCGAAAATGCCGATGCGCTGGAAGCGATTCAAGCCCGCGCGATACTCAACATGCCGCTTGTCGACAGGTCCGATTTCGTGGCTCTGCTCTATCTCAATCATGCCGAGGTTCGTGCCTGGCCCGACGACGACATCGCATTCGTCCGCGATGTCGCGGATCGCACCCAGGCCGCGATCGAGCGCCGCAACGCCGAACTCTCGCTCGAAAACCTGGCGGAATCGCTGGAGCAGCAGGTGGAGGAACGGACGCGCGAACGCGATCGTACCTGGCGGAACTCGCAGGATCTGCTGGCGGTCGTCGCCAGCGATGGTCGTTTCCTTGCGGTCAATCCGGCCTGGTCGACCATATTGGGCTGGCAGCCCGACGATATCGTCGGCCGGGATCATGTGGCCTTCAGCCACCCCGACGATCAGGCATCGAGCCATGCCGCTCATATCCGCGCGCAGAGCGGCGCGTTGCGCCAATATGAGAATCGGGTCCGTCATAAGGATGGAAGCTATCGCTGGATTTCGTGGGTGGCGTCGCCGGAGGGCGATCGCGTCTATGCCAGCGGTCGGCATGTCACTGCGGAAAAGGAGGCCGAACAACAGCTGGTGACTGCGCAGGATCAGCTTCGACAGGCGCAGAAGATGGAGGCGGTCGGCCAGTTGACCGGCGGACTGGCGCACGACTTCAACAATCTGCTGACCGCGATCAGCGGCGGCCTCGAACTGATGCAGATCCGCCTCAAGCAGGGGCGTTCGAACGAGATCGACAAATATCTCGATGCAGCGCAGCAGGCGTCGAAACGCGCCGCCGCATTGACCCATCGCCTGCTCGCCTTTTCGCGACGTCAGACCCTCGACCCCAAAGTCACCAACATCAATCGACTGATCGCGGGGATGGACGACCTGCTGCGTCGCTCGGTCGGCCCCGCAGTCGAGATCGAAATCGTCGAGGCCGGCGGCCTTTGGACGACATTGATCGATCCGAACCAGCTCGAAAACGCACTGCTCAACCTGTGCATCAATGCGCGTGACGCAATGCCGGACGGTGGCCGCATCACCATCGAGACCGCGAACAAATGGCTGGATGCGCGGTCCGCGGCAGAGCGCGAACTGCCGCCGGGGCAATATATCTCGCTCTGCGTCACCGACACCGGCTCCGGCATGGCGCCCGAGACGATCGAGCGCGCCTTCGACCCCTTTTTCACGACCAAACCGCTCGGCGAAGGCACTGGTCTCGGCCTTTCGATGATCTATGGCTTCGTTCGCCAGTCCGGAGGACAAGTTCGGATTTATTCGGAAATGGGGCATGGAACGACGATGTGCCTGTATCTTCCGCGCGCGCATGCCCGCGAGGATGGCGAGGAGGTTTCGGAACAGGCGATCGGGGCGGAAGCGACGGCGAGCGGTGAGACAGTAATGGTGGTCGATGACGAACCCGCGGTGCGGATGCTCGTCATCGATGTGTTGGACGGACTGGGCTATCGTGCGATCGAGGCAAGCAACGGTCCCGAAGGCCTGGCGATCCTGGACTCATCGGCTCGTATCGATCTGCTGATCACCGATGTCGGGCTGCCAAAGGGTATGAACGGCCGACAATTGGCCGACGCGGCACGTGTGGCGCGTCCGGATCTCAAGGTGCTTTTCATCACAGGCTATGCCGAGAACGCGGTGGTCGGCAACGGGCAGCTCGAGCCTGGCATGCACGTCCTGACCAAACCCTTTGCCATGGACAATCTGGCAGAACGTATCCGCACGCTCATTGCCGAATGAACGGAAACTCCTTCAAAGAGCATCAGTAGAAGCGGACATTCCCGATTTCGAGCCAGGCCTTGCCGCCCGGCTCACCATCGAGCCGCACGATCAGCGCCCGGAGCTTCGCCAGGTCGAGCACCGCATCCTTGTTGCCGCTGCCAAAGCTGCTGAACGGAATACGGATCTCGCGTCGGTCGCCGCCCGCCTCGAACCCGGCCCGGAACCAGCCGCTCTGCTGGATGGCATAGCTGTCGAACAGCATCTGATATCTGCCGGCACCGCGTGCGGCGAAGGCGATGCCGGTAAAGCCGCGCGCATCGGCAAGCTGCACGGCCCCCTTGGTGAGCGGCAGGATGAGCTGCGCGAACGGCCGCGGCGCGGCACCCATCTGCGCGACCAGGAACAGCGGCCTGCCTGCTTCCCCCGCCCTATCCTCGCCAGGGCGGACATAATCGAGATGGCTGTGATCGATGCCCGGCTCGGTGCTTTCGACCGGCAACGTATCGAGATCGGTGCGCCCCGCCGGGCCACGACCGGTATCGATCAGCCCTGCCATCTTCATAACCGGCAAGGGCGTGGGCGCTTCGCCGGCGATCAGCGTACGCAACGGCGGCAGCGCCCTCTCCCGGCCACCCACGAACACGCGGCGCACATCATGGATATCCTCGATCCGTTCGTCGGGCCGGCCGCCGGTCAGCACCAGGTCGGCACGCTGGCCGGGGGCGATGCGTCCATGTGCTTCGCCTGCGCGCAATATACCGGCGCTGATGCTGGTCGCAGCGGCCAAGGCTTCGGCCGGGGTGAAGCCCAGCTTCGTCAACCAGCGGATCTCGCGCAAGGCCGAAGTGCCGTGATACACGCCGCCGATCCCGGCATCGGTGCCGATCCCGATACGGATGCCGGCAGCTTTCAGCCGGCGGACGTTATCCTGCATGACCTGCCAGCGCTTCGCCTCCAGCAGCGGAATTGCCTCGATGGGTGCTGCCATCCGCGCTTCCTCTCGCGCGCGTTCGGGTGGACGCAGGCTCTGCCATTCGCCGGGCACGAAACTGCGATCCTGCTGCGGCTCATACACCACCAAAGTCGGCACATAGGCAGTGCCGTTGCGCTTCATCAGCGCGATCAGATCGTCGTCGACCAGCGCATCGCCAATGCCATGGCCGACCGCGTCGACGCCCGCCGCCGCCGCGACGCGCGCACCCTCCAGCGTCACCGTATGCGTGATCACCGGGATTCCCGCGGCATGCGCGTCCTCGACGATCGCGCTCAATGTCGGCTCATCCATGCTGTTGAGCGAGGGCGAGCGGCCATAGCGCCAACCGTCGGCGAACACCTTGATGACATCGGGCCGATAGGGCAGTGCCTTCGCCATGGCGAGATGCGCGGCGCGCGGCGTCGTCGCCTTCATCGTGAAGAAATTGCCCCAGCCATATTCGGTGCCATGGCCGCCGGGCACGCCCATGCGGATCGCAAGCTCCAGATTGGGGGCGGCCACCGCACCCGATCCCGTCATCTCGCG
>JASBTC010000440.1 GCA_030148625.1 Sphingobium sp.
GGGCGGCAAATATGAAATGCCGGGCGACGAGGATATCGGCGAGCGCCTCGCCGCAACCATCGGCCTGTCCGCCACGCGCTGCCACTGGGTGTTCGAAGGCGGCGCGATCGATATCGACGGCACCGGCCTGGCCGTGAACACCGAACAATGCCTGCTCAACCCCAACCGCAATCCGGACATGGATCGCGCGACGATCGAGACGCGGCTCGCCATCGATCTGGGGCTGGATCGCATGCTCTGGCTGGGCGACGGACTGCTCAACGACCATACCGACGGCCATGTCGACAATCTCGCGCGTTTTGTCGGCGTCAACCGGCTGGCGGTTCCTGAATCCGCCGGCCCCGACGATCCCAATGCCGCCATCTACGCCGATGTCCGCGCCCGCGCGGCGGCGATGGGGATCGAGACGGTCGCCCTGCCCTCTCCCGGCCTTGTCCATCGCGACGGAGAGATCGTCCCGGCCAGCTATATGAATTTCTACATCGGCAATGCCGCGGTGGTCGTGCCCATCTACGGTGCCGACAATGACGATGCCGCCATCGCCGCGATCCAGGCATTGTTTCCCAGCCGCCGGGTTGTGGGATTGCGCGCGGACCATATCTTGGTCGGCGGGGGCAGCTTCCATTGCATCAGCCAGCAGGTGCCAGAATGACCGAGATCACAGTCGCCGCGCTCCAGCTTGCGCTGAGCGACGACATCGATGCGAACATCGCCGCCGTCTCGGATCTCGTCCGCGACGCGGCAGGTCGAGGCGCGAAGATCATCCTTCCCCCCGAATTGTTCGAAGGCCATTATTTCTGCCAGGTCGAGGACGAAGCGCTGTTCGCCCGCGCCCGGCCGACCGCGGAACACCCCGCAGTGGTGGCGATGCGCACGCTGGCCGCGGAGCTGAAGGTCTATATCCCCACCAGCTTCTTCGAAGCCGACGGCCCGCATCATTACAACAGCCTGGCGATGATCGACGATGCCGGGGAGATCATGGGCATCTACCGCAAGAGCCATATCCCCGATGGTCCGGGCTATGAGGAGAAATATTATTTCCGCCCCGGCAATACCGGCTTCAAGGTGTGGAAGACGCGCTACGGCACGATCGGCGTCGGTGTCTGCTGGGACCAATGGTATCCCGAAACCGCGCGCGCGATGATGCTGATGGGCGCGGAACTGCTGTTCTACCCCACCGCGATCGGCACCGAGCCCTATGACGACGATCTCGATACCAGCCGGATGTGGCGCCGTGCGATGCAGGGCCATGCCGTATCGAACGTCGTGCCCGTGATCGCCGCCAACCGTATCGGCACCGAGGGCGAGATGGATTTCTACGGCCACAGCTTCATCGCCGACGAGCGCGGCGATTTCCTGGCCGATTTCGGCGCGGCGGAAACGGGCGTACTCGTCGCGACCGTCGATCTCGACAAGGTGCGCACGCATCGTGCAGGTTTCGGTTTCTTTCGCGACCGCCGGCCCGAACTTTACGGCCGGATCGTCCAGGATATCTGAAGGGGAGACGCAAATGACGATCGCCAGACATTATATCATGCACGCCGCCGAAGGGCATGACGCGACGCTGGAAACCGCGCTCGCCGCACTTGCCGACGCGGTCCGCGCGGTCCCGGGCAGCGAGGGCGTCGAATTGCTGCGCGATCTCGGCAACGAGCGCCGATTCGTGTTCATCGAGAAATGGGAATCGGTCGAGGCGCACAAGAATGCGCGCAATCACCTGCCCAAGGATGCCTTTGCACCGGTCGGCGCGGTGCTCGACGGTCCGCCTGACGGCATCTATCTCGATTATCTGAAAACGGTCTGACGCTGACGGGCGATCGCAGCCTCTATGCCGTGGCGCTGGGTTCGAACCGGCGCCACGGGCGCCATGGCGCGCCCGAACGCGTCATCATCGCCGCGCTTTCCGCAATGGCGGACGCCGGGCTGGAGATCGTCGCGATCTCTCCTATCCTGCCAACGCCGCCGCTCGGCCCGGGCGGACGCCGCTTCGCCAATGCCGCCGCGCTGATCGAGACCGACGACGAACCTCAGACGCTGCTCAGGCGGCTTAAGACGATCGAGCGCGCTTTCGGACGCCGCCGCGGTCGCCGCTGGGGGCCTCGGGTGATCGACCTCGATATCCTGCTCTGGACCGGCGGACTCTGGGCCTCTCCAGAACTTTCCATCCCCCATCGTGAATTTCGTCGCCGGGATTTCGCGCTCTTTCCCCTCGAGCGGATCGCACCGGATTGGGTCGATCCGCTGACGAATCTCACGATCCGTCAGCTTGCCACCAGGCTGCGTCGCAGAAGCCCGGTTGACCGCCCGCGAACCTCCCCCTAGTTGGACGCCAAGGCGATTGCGCCGGGCCCTTAGCTCAGTCGGTAGAGCAACTGACTTTTAATCAGTAGGTCGCTGGTTCGAATCCAGCAGGGCTCACCATTTGAAATTGCATGGTATTTCCCCATCAAGGGGGATGTGATCGGCGCAGTCCTCGTTCCCGATAGTGCTCAGACAAACGCTGCATCCGTTTTCGGAACCCCGTTGACCACTCAGCCGGCGAATCGCCAAGCCAGCCGATGCGCGCCGCCCGCGGATGCCGAGCAGATAAAAATGGGGCGATCCGGAGTGGCTGAGCCGCGCTGGCCGGCTGCAACGATGTGATCACTCCAGCTTGCGCAAACCGCCTCCATGCCTCTCGCCGGTGACGTTTCAGCATTTGTCAGGTTCGGAGATTGTCCGGGACTGCGTTATAGAGTGCATGAGTGGTCAAATCTCGGCAGCGGCGAAAAAGCCGGGCAAGGCGGATCTTGTGCGCACGGCCAACTGGATAACGAGCTATCGCCCCGCGATCGTCGCGTTTTTCCGGCGCCGGCTGGAAGATCGCAGCGAAGCCGAGGATGCCGCCCAGGAGGTTTTGGCCCGCCTCAGCCAACGCGGGGAGCTCGACCATCATGACAATGTCGAAGGCTATGTTTTTCAGGCCGCTGCCAACCATCTGCGGGATCGAAAGCGCCGAGCGCGCGCGCGCCCGATCATCGAGCTTGAAGGTGGCGCCGATCCGTCCGGACGCCTCAAATACGAGATCACGCCCGAGCAGCATCTGATCTGGCGCCAACGGCTGGCCACGGCAAAGGCCGCCCTGGCGGAATTGCCCGAACGACAACGTTCGATATTCCTGCTGAGCCGGTACGAGCAGATGAGTGCGCGCGAAATCGCCCAGGCGCTCGGCATTTCCCAACGTGCGGTCGAAAAGCATATCGGCCGTGCCCTGGCGCATCTTCGAGAGAGATTATCATGAGATCGCCGCCCGCTCCTCCGTCGTCGCCCGAAAATGCCGCGCTTTGGTGGGCCACCCGGCGTCTCGCCGATCCCGATCGGACGTCGGACGACGATCGCGCCTTTTCGCAATGGCTCGAACACGCGGGCAATGCCGAGGCTTGGGAGAGGCTGCAGGCGCGCGATGCAGTGCTGGAGGCGCTGGCCGGCGATCCGGACATCCGCGCGATGCGGCGCGAGGCACTGGCGCAGATCCGTACACCGGCCGCACGCGGCCGCATGCACTTCCTGATTCCGGCGCTGGCGGCCAGCATCGCGACGCTGATCGCGATTCCAGCGCTCTGGCCCGACGACCGGGCCAACCCAGCAGGAACGGGCGTAACGACCGAACGGGCGTTGCGCCTGGCCACCGCCAAGGGAGAGCGTCGAACCTTCATCCTGAAGGACGGATCGCGCATCTCGCTGAATGCCGAGACCATCATCGAAGCCCGCTATTCCGCGGACGCGCGTGACCTGCGCCTGCTGTCAGGCCAAGCGCTCTTCCATGTGGCGCGCGACAGCAACCGCCCCTTCACCGTGTCGGCTGCCAGCCAGATCGTGACGGCGACGGGCACCGCGTTCGACGTCGCCGTCCGCCGCAACGGCTCTGTCCGGGTGTTGCTGCTCGAGGGGCATGTCCGTATCGAGCCGTCGCGGCGCAGCGGCCTGGCGCGGCTTATCCCGGCGCTCGCGCGGGAGACTCTTGATCCGGGCCAGCAATTGACCGCATCGGCCAGCGCGACGCCCGAAATCGGCGTCGGCGACGTCGAGCAGGCGACCGCTTGGAATCGCGGGCTCGTCATCCTGCGCGACGAACCACTCGGCGATGCGCTCGACGCGTTCAATCGCTATGCTGATCGTCAGATCGTCGCGGTCGGGCCGGATCTTCAGGATTTGAAGGTTAGCGGCATGTTCGCCGCCGATGCCAGCAGCGATTTCCTGCTCGCACTCCAAAATCTCTACCCGATCAGCGTCGACGACAGCGGACGCAATATCGTCATACGCTGGCGTTCCGCGCCGCAGTCCCCGCCCCCGCGAAAAATCTGACCCGTCCGGTTCGGAGCTGGCGCGGCCCCGCGTTCTACTCCTCGGGAAAGAAATAAAAGGGGGGAGATCATGGACAATCGAACGACGAAGATCATCGCGGCCGCTTTCGCCGGGGCAGGCATCGCGGTTATGGCCGCACCGGCACCCGCGCTTGCGCAGCAACAGCCACGCAACTTCACCATTCCCGCGCAGGATCTTGCCGGCGCGATCGAACAGTTCAGCCGCCAGAGCGGCCGACAGATACTGTTCGATCGCGATCGAGCGATCGGCGGTCGTTCCAGCCCGGTCAAAGGGAATTTCCCACCCGAACAGGCGCTGCGCCGCCTGCTCAAGGGAACGGGCCTCGATTTCCAGTCGGTCAACGACACGACGATCGTGATCAAGGCACGCGCCGGTGCCGCGCGATCGAGTCAGGCGGCGATGACGCAAACCGCATCAGCGCAGGCCGCACCTTCGCCGCAGCCAGAAACGGAGACTGGCGAGGACATCATCGTCACCGCGTTCAAGCGCGAAGAGCGACTGATCGACGTGCCGGTACCCGTCGCCACCGTCACTGCGACGGCGCTCCTCGACAGCAACAGCGTGCGCGTTCAGGACTATTATCAACGGATTCCCGGGCTCAGCCTCGTCACATCGGGCAACGGCAACGAACCCGCCATTGCCATCCGCGGCGTCACCACGGGCGGGATGGAGAACCCGACGGTCGGCATCGTCATCGACGACGTGCCCTTCGGCCCCTCGATCACCGTGTCAGTGGTGCCTGATATCGATCCAAGCAACTTGTCGCGGGTGGAGGTGCTGCGCGGCCCGCAGGGATCGCTCTATGGCGCCAGCAGCATGGGCGGCCTTATCAAGTTCGTCACCGTGGAGCCCTCCACCTCCCAGCTGAAAGGATCGGTCCAGGCGGGGATCTCGGGAATCGATCAGGGTGGGGATGCCGGATATTCGGTACGCGGCAGCGTCAATGTCCCGCTGGGCGATACGCTGGCGATCAGGACATCGGGCTATTATCGGCGCGATCCCGGCTATGTCGACAATGTCACCACCGGCCAGGACGACGTCAACGAAACGCGCGCCAAGGGCGTGCACGCCAGTCTGCTCTGGGTGCCCTCATCGACATTTTCGGTGCGGCTCGGTGCCCTGCTCCAGGAATCGCGGCGCGCGGCGTCCGACGCGATCAACCTCGCCATCGACACCGCGGATTTCAGCCAGAACGACCTGCCTTTCACCGGATCCTATCGGCAGCGGGTGGAGGTCTATAGCGGCGTCATCAAGGCCGAACTCGGCAATGTCGATCTGACCTCGATCACCGCTTATAATTACAGCGACATGGCGAGCTTGCTCGACGTGACGCCGCTGTTCGACGGGGCCTATGCCGGCTTGTCGACTCTCTTCTTCGGCGTGCCCGCCTCCAAGCTGCCCTATTTCACCCGGACGAAGGTCTTCACGCAGGAACTGCGCGCCAGCATACCGCTCGGACCCAACGTCAACTGGCTCGTCGGCGGCCTGCTCGATCATGAAACGCTGACATTGGGCAACGAAATCCAGGCCTTCGATACCGAAACCGGCAAGGCATTCGGCAACATCGTCAGCAACACCATCACGCAGAAATACCGCAATTACGCGCTGTTCTCGAATTTCGACGTCGCGCTGTCCGATCAATTCTCGGTCCAGCTCGGTGGCCGGTTCAGCACCAATCGCCAGCGGTCGCGCACTTTGCGCGCCGGCCCGCTCATCGAATTCCTGCTGGGCGCGCCCACCATCGATTCCGGCGTCCTGAAATCGAACGAGTCGCCCTTCACCTTCTC
>JASBTC010000441.1 GCA_030148625.1 Sphingobium sp.
AGAAGCCGACCGCCAGCGGGAACCAGCCGCCATCGGGCACCTTGGTGAGGTTCGCCGAGAAATAGGCGAGGTCGACGATGAGGAAGATCGCGAGCGCCAGCCCGGCGCCGAGCTTGTTCCACTTCCACAGGCTGAACAGCACCACGGCGAGCAGACAGGTGTCGATGAACATCGCGCCCGTCACCGCGATGCCATAGGCCGCGGCGAGATTGCTCGACGATCCGAAGAACAGCACCAGCACGATCACCGCGACGCACAGCGCCCAGTTGATCACCGGGATATAGATCTGCCCCGCCGCGCTGGCGCTGGTGTGGAGGATCTGCATGCGCGGCATGAAGCCGAGCTGGATCGCCTGCTGGGTCAGCGAGAATGCACCGGAGATCACCGCCTGGCTGGCGATGACCGTCGCCATCAGCGCGACGATGACGAGCGGCAGGCGGAAACCGTCGGGCGCGAGCATGAAGAACGGATTCTTGATCGCCTCCGCGGCGCCCGCCGGATCGAGCGAGA
Organism: Sphingobium sp.; assembly: GCA_030148625.1. Next base: position 511 of record JASBTC010000441.1, read on the forward strand.
GGATCATCGCCCCCTGCCCCAGATAGTTGAGCATCAGCGCGGGCAACACGAAGAACAGCCAGGACACACGGATCGGATTGCGCCCGAAATGCCCCATATCGGCGTAGAGCGCCTCGGCACCGGTCACCGCGAGAACGACTGATCCCAATGCCAGGAAGGCGAGCATCCGCTCCGCCATGAAGAACTGGACGGCATACCAGGGGTTGAACGCGATCAGCACGGTCGGGTCGCGCACGACCTGGATCAGACCAAGCACCGCGATGGTGAGGAAATAGACCAGCATGATCGGCCCGAAAAGCTGGCCGACACGTGCCGTACCCCGTGCCTGGATCGAAAAGATGAAGATCAGGATCGCAACCGCGATCGGCAGCACCCACGATTCGAAACGCGAATCGACGGTGACGAGACCTTCGGCCGCGGACAGCACCGACATGGCCGGGGTGATCATCGAATCGCCGTAGAACAAGGCGGTCGCGAAGACGCCGAGCATCACGATCGGCGCGGTCCAGCGCTTGGCGCTGCCGGTCTCGCGGTTGATCAGCGCCAGCAATGCCAGGCTGCCGCCTTCACCCTTGTTGTCAGCGCGCATGATGATGGTGACATATTTGATCGTCACCACGATCATCATCGACCAGAAGATCAGGCTCAGCACGCCGTAGATATGGAGCTGATCGGGCACGAGCTTGTGGTGTTCCGACGTGAACGTCTCGCGGAACGCGTAGATCGGGCTGGTACCGATATCGCCAAAGACGATGCCGATAGCCGCCACCGCCAGCTTCACCAGAGGCTGGCTGTCTGGCGCGTGCGAAGACTCGACCGCCTCCACATCCGTTGCCGATGTGCTCATGGAGGCGTCAGCGCGCCTGAACGTCTAGGAAAAAGGTCATAAAAGACCGACTCTCAACTGCCCCACCGCTGGAGCCCGGGGCCATTAGCACCTCGTTCATCGCACAGCAACATTGCGAGCCCGCGTCAATCTCCCGCCGCCAGCGTGCGGATCGTGAATTGCGTCACCAGCCGGTGAACCCCGGGCAGTGCCGAGAGGATCTCACGATGGACTCGCTCATAGCTGTCATCGGCGCGGACAAGCACCTTGATGAGATAATCCGACTCACCGCTCATCAGATGCGCCTCGCGTACCTGCCGGGTTTTCGCCAGTGCCGCTTCGAACGCCATCATCGTCGCCTGGCGCTGATCGACCAGCGTGACCGAAACGAAAACCGTCGACGGATTGCCCTGCGCACCGGCGGACAGGCGTGCGCGATATCCCAGAATCAGGCCGTCATCCTCAAGCGCCTTGACCCGCCGGTGCGCCGCCGACGGCGACAGACCGACGCGCGCACCGAGCTGTTCGCTGGTCAGCGCCGAGTCGATCACGAACTGATCGAGAATTTTGCGATCTATCGCATCCATGCCAAAGCATTTTGCGCGATTTCGACAAAATGCACAATCTCATCCCATTCGAGGCTGTAGCGGAGGTCCATTTTGCAAGCACTTCCCGGCCGATCGGGATTATTCTCCGCAAAATCCTCGTGCAGGAGAGAATGATGCGCATCGGCGTCCCCAAGGAAATCAAGAATCACGAATATCGCGTCGGCCTGACCCCCGCGTCGGCCGCCGAGCTGGTCGCGGCCGGCCATGAGCTGATCGTCGAAACCAGGGCCGGAAGCGGCATCGACTTCGAGGATCGCGACTATGTCGATGCCGGCGCAGCGATCGCGGCCACCGCGGCCGAGGTCTTCGCAAAGGCCGACATGATCGTGAAGGTGAAGGAACCGCAGCCGCAGGAAATCGCGCTGCTCGAGCCTCGCCACCTGCTCTTCACCTATCTCCACCTCGCCGCCGACAAGCCGCAGGCCGAGGGACTGATGAAATCGGGCGCGACCTGCATCGCTTATGAAACGGTGACCTCACCCAACCGGGGCCTGCCACTGCTCAAGCCGATGTCGGAAGTCGCCGGCCGCATGTCGGTTCAGGTCGGCGCGCATTATCTGGAGAAGGAACAGGGCGGACGCGGCGTGCTGCTCGGCGGCGTCCCCGGCGTCGCGCCTGCGCGCGTCGCGATCCTCGGCGGCGGTGTCGCCGGCGTCAACGCAGCGCAGATGGCGGTCGGCATGCGCGCCGACGTGACGATCTACGACATCAGCAACGACCGGCTGGCCGAACTCGACATGTTCTTCTCCAGCCAGATCAAGACCGCCTATGCCAGCAAGGCGGCGATCGCGGCGGCGGTGAAGAACGCGCATCTCGTCATCGGCGCGGTGCTGGTGCCCGGTGCCGCAGCCCCCAAGCTGGTGACGCGCGAAATGCTCAAGACGATGAAGCGCGGATCGGTGCTCGTCGACATCGCGATCGACCAGGGCGGCTGTTTCGAAACCAGCCATGCGACCACCCATGACGATCCGGTGTTCGAGGTCGAGGGCGTGATCCATTATTGCGTCGCCAACATGCCCGGCGCGGTCGCGCGGACCTCGGCATTCGCGCTAAACAACGCGACTCTGCCCTTTGCGCTGCGGCTCGCCAATCTGGGTGCCGAAGCCGCGATGGCGGCCGACCCGCATCTCGCCGCCGGGCTCAACGTGTCGGGCGGCAAGATCCGTCACAAGGCCGTCGCGGAGGCACTCGACCTGCCGTTCAATTGACCTGTCATCCCCGCGAAAGCGGGGATGACATGGATTGCCGGCCTCAGGAAGCGCGCTGGTCCGGTGCCGGCGCGAGCGGCGCCTGCACCGGCGGCCTGCCGAGTTGGGTCCGCAGTGCGCCGAGCCGCGCCTCCAGATCGGCGCGCCAGGGCGCCTGTGCCGGGGTCCGCGCGAGCAATTCGCTCCAGATCGCCTCGGCCCGGTCGAACTGGCCGGACTGGGCAAGCGCCAGCCCCATGAAGAATGGCGGCCCAGGATGTTCGGGGGACAGGTTCGCGCCCGTCTGGAACGCATATTGCGCCGCGGGCGTCATCATGCCGTCGGCATGGTTGACCAGCGCGTTGCCCAGCCCGACCCACATGTCCGCGCTCTTGGGATAGGCCCGGACACCGCCGAGCATCACCGTCACCGCGTCGCGCGCCGAACCCAGGCGACCGAACGTGTCGGCCGTGTCCAGCCATTGCGCCTCGGTGCCGAAACTGCCCATCATCGCCTTGCGCTGCTCGATCAGCTTGGGATCGATTTCCGCGGCGGCCGATCGCGCGACGACGGGCGTACCGGCCTGGCCGGGGCTTCCCTGCCAGGCATAGCCGGCCAGCCCCAACAACAGACCGGCACCGATCAGTTCCCAGGTCGGGCGCGGCACCCGGCCGATTCGCCAGAGCGCGAGAAAGGCGGCAGCCGCCATCGCGATGACCATCACCCAGCCCATCAGCGTGTCCTTCTGCGGAAACGCCCGCGTGCCAGCCAGATACCGGCACCGAGCAGCAGCAATGGCGCGATCCAGAGCAGCGCCGTCCGGCCGGAAAGCGGCGGATCATAGCTGATCCACTCGCCATAGCGCTCGATCATCCATGCGCGGATCTGGTCGGGCGTCTCGCCGCGCTGGATCCGTTCGCGCACCATTGCGCGCATGTCCCCGGCAATCTCCGCATCGCTGTCCGCGATCGACTGGCCCTGGCAGACGACGCAGCGCAGCGTCTCCATCAACTCGGTGGCGCGCGCCTCCTGCTTCGGATCGGCGAGCTGCATATCGGCGAGCGCCGCGGCGGGCATCGCCGAATCCGCCAGCGCCGGAACCGGCGACAGCATCAGCAAAAGGGCGAGCGCCCGCCTCACCGCGCCTTCCGCAACTGATCGAGGATCATCGGCACATGTTCGGGCCGGATGTCGCCGATATGCTGGTAGCGGATCACACCCTTGCCATCGATCACGAAGGTCTCGGGCACGCCCGACGAGCCGAGCGCAAGCTGGACCCGGCTGTCGACGTCCGACCCGATCCTTTTATAGGGATTGCCGTGACGCTGGAGGAATGCGGCGACATCTTCGGGGCGATCGCGAATGGCAATGGCGTCGATCTGCACACCCTGCCCGGCCAGCCCCTCGAGCACCGGCGCCTCGGCGATGCAGGGCAGGCACCAGCTTGCGAAGATGTTCAGCAGGCGCGGCTCACCGCCCTGGGCGAGATCCGCATGGCTCAGCCCCGCTATGCCGGGCGTCGCGGCGGGAAGCGCGAATTGCGGAAGCGGCTTGCCGACCAGCTTGGAATCGATCGTCCGCTCGGCCGGATTGATCAGCCCATAGGCGACGATACCGAAGAACAGTCCGAACAGCCCAAGCGGCAGCCAGAGGAGCCAGGATTTCTTCATCACGCATAGGCCTTTCGATCTTGCGCGCGCCGCTCGCGCCGGACGCGCCCGATCAGCGACAACAGGCCGCCAAGCGCGATCATGCCGCCACCCAGCCAGATCAGGGTGACCCAGGGCTTCCACCACAGCCGGAGCTGCCAGCGGCCCTGCTCATCCTCCTTGCCCAGCACGGTATAGAGCTGGCCGTCGAGCTGCGTCGAGATCGCGGCCTCGTTGGTTTCGGTGGGGGGCGAGGCGAACATCCGCGCCTGCGGCTTGAGGATGAACGGTTTGCCATTGCCGCGCGTGACGGTGAAGGTGGCTTCCAGCGCGGTCCAGTTCGGTCCCGCGATCGGCTCCACCTTGTCGAAGCGCACGGTGAAGGGGCCGACGGTCTCGCTCTCGCCCAGGCGCGCGGCAACCAGCGTTTCCTTGGTGAAGCTGCTTTCCGCCGCCATGCCCGCCAGGCTGACGGCGATGCCGAGATGCGCGATTACCATGCCCCAGACGAAGCCGGGCGTGCGGCGCAAATTACGCTTCCACAGCGGCGCGACGCTGGCGGC
>JASBTC010000002.1 GCA_030148625.1 Sphingobium sp.
GGGGTGGCGTTCGTCACAATCGCGTCCTATCTGGCCAGTAATGGCGCGCTCTTCACGATCGATGGACTGGGGCTTTCCCCGCTGGCGCGCCTATGGCGCGGACCGCGAGGCGGTGAAGGTGCGCCTGTGCGATCGCGAAGGATGCGATCGGCCCGGTGATCGGCCGGCACCCAAATCGCCGAACGGCAACGAACGCTGGTATTTCTGCGAAGAGCATGCCGGCGAATACAACCGCAACTGGAATTATTTCGAGGGGCTGACCGCCGAGGAAGCAGCCGCGCGCGAAGCGAAGGAGAGCCGCGAGGCGGCCGGTTTCGAGCAGGCGCGCCATTATGGCTGGGGTGGCCCCGGCGACGGCACCCGTTCGCGAGACGAGCTCAACGCGCTGAAAGCGCTCGAACTCGACGACGATGCCGATTTCGAAGCGGTGAAAAAGGCCTGGCGCCGGCTGGCCAAGGAGAATCATCCCGATGTGAAGCCCGGCGATGCGATGGCGGCGGTGCGCTTCCAGTCGATCCAGGCGGCGTTCGAGATATTGCGCCAGGCCGAGGAGCGCCGCCCGCGCTGATGCGCGCGGTTCGCTCCAACTGGCAGACGGCCTTGCTGGTTTGCCGCAAATGTTCGAAGCGCCAGCATGGCGGCTTCGGACCGAAGGGCAAGATGCCGCTCGCCAAGGCGCTCAAGAAGGAACTGGGCGGGAAGAAGGGGCGCAAGGCCCCCGTCGGAATCATCGAGGTGAAATGCCTGGGTGTCTGCCCGCGTCACGCGGTGACGATGGTCGATGCGCGCCGTCCGCGCGACTGGCTGCTGGTCAAGCCGGGGACGGGGATGGATGAGGTGGTCGCGGCGGTGGGGCTGGGGGAGTCCGCTGAGGCGCTTCTCAATCCGTAACGTCACCCCAGCCCTTCGACTGCCTGCAAGGCAGGCGCTCAGGATAAACTTCGCCTTCGGCGAAGGCTGGGGTCTGCCAACCAGATCGCGCTTTATCCTTTGCGAGATGCCAGCTTTCGCTGGCATGACGTCTTGGATTTATATCGGTCAGACGGGCTTCTCGGCGTATCGCCCAGCCGTCTCGCGGATCAGCGCGATCATGTTGGGAATGCCCTGGGTACGGTTCGAGCTGAGCTGGTTCCTGAGATCGAAGGGCGCCAGCGCGCCTTCGATGTCGAGCGCGAGGATTTCCGTTCCTGTCCGATTCTGGACGATCTTGAGAATGAGCGCGATGATGCCCTTGGTGATCGCGGCATTGCTGTCGGCCAGGAAATGGAGCCGGTCGTTGTCGATGATGGTGGGATAGACCCAGACTGCCGCCGAACAGCCGCGGACCAATGTGGCGTCGGTCTTGAGGGCGGCGGGCATCTCGTCGAGCGCGCGGCCCAGATCGATCAGGAGACGGTAGCGGTCGTCGCTGTCGAGGAACTCATATTCTTCGCGGATGTCGTCGAGCGTGGGATCGGCCATCCGCCGCGCTTAGCGGCGTGAAGCGAGGCCGGCAATGTCCGTCAGGCGGCGGGCGTCGAAGGTGTCGGCTTGGACGGCGTGGTTTCGACAGAGTGGCGGGGCCGGGGCTTTTGCGATTGTCCGGCGTCCGCCTGCTCCATCATCCGGCCGAACAGGCCGACCGATTTGCGGCGACTGGTCACAGGTCGACGCCCGCGGCGATCGCTTCGAGTTTGCGGATGCGTTCCTTGAGATCGGCGATCTCGATACGCGAACCCGCCGAGGACGGCACGATCTCGTTGCGCGCATGCTGTTGCAGTTCGGCGCGCTTGAACTCGAGCCATCCCCGCCAGCCGCGCAGTGCGCCGAAGGTCAGGATGCCGATCCCCGACAGAGCGGAGAGCGCGAGGACGATGATGGGATAGTCGGTCATTGGTCTTCCCCATGTCTGCGATCGGCCGGGCGTTACACCCGGTCGCGATCCCGGAGCTTCTCGATTTCCCGGTCGAGGCTGCTCGTATTGTCGGTCGCCAGGCGCTCCAGCACCGCGATCCGTTCCTTCAACTGCTTCACTTCGTCGCGAAGCCGATCCGAATTTGCGTCGTGGACCGCCGGGCCGTCGCCGCGCCCATGTCTTCCGACGCCATATTTTGCGCGAAAGATGCTGGCGATCATCACGATCGCAACGATCAGCACCACCATTTCAAACGGATTCATGTCCTTGTTCCTCTCAGAACGAATATCAGTTGGTCTTGCCGCGAAGCTGTTCGATCTCGCGGTTCAGCGTGTGTGCTTCGTCGGTCACGATACGCTCGACATTGGCGAGGCGATCCTTGATCGATCCGATCTCGGCGCGAAGCTGGGCATTTTCCTGCGTCAGCAGCTTCACCCGTTCGATTGCCTCGTCGTTCTTGCGCGGATAGACCGCCTGGCCCCAGGCGCCGTCCAGCGGATAGCCGTGACGGATGCGCATCCAGGTGGTGATCACCCATCCGGCAACCGCCACGACGACGATGATGGCGATGACGGGGCCCAGATTCTGTATGAGGCCCTGCGCCAATGTCAGCTTGTCTTCCATGATTTTCCCTTTCCCAGTCGGGTTCAGCGCAGCGCGTCGATCTCGTCGGACAGGCGGCCGGTGCGATCGGTGGCGATCCGTTCCAGCACTGCGATCCGCTCTTCGAGTCTGCCGATCCGATCCTTCAACTGGCCATTTTCATTCGAAAGCAGTTCGATTTTTCGATCGGCGTCGGGATGGCTTCGATCAACGGTGCCGCCCCATTCGCCTTCCAGCGGATATCCGTGCTTTGCGCGGATCCATGTCGTGATCACCCAGCCGCCGATGCTCATCGCGATGATCGCAATGACGAAGCCTGGTCCTGCCCAGCCCATATCCTGTCTCCCCTGTGTCCGGGCCGATCAGCGCAGCCGCTCGATCTCGTCGGCGAGCGCGGTGTTGCGGCTGGTATAATAGAGTTCGACATCGGCCAGGCGGCGATCGATGTCGCGGAACTTGGAGCGGACCTCGCGGGTGCTGCGCGCCGGCGAGCGGCGGACGCCCTGCCAGAATTTCTGATCCTCGACGTCGCTGTAAAGGCCGGCGGGCTTGGGATTGGCGATCCAGGCGGCGGTCCAATAGGCGATCAGCGTCCAGGGAAAGCCCCCCATGATGGTGAGCAACACGGCGCCCACGCGGACCCAGGTTGCATCGACGCCGGTATAGTCGGCGATCCCCGCGCAGACGCCCAGCCATTTGCGGTTCTGCTTGTCGAGGTAGAATTTGGTGCGGCTGGCGGACATTTCTGTGTTCCTCCCTGTCCAAATTTGGTGCCGGCTCAGCGGCGGTCTTCCAGGCGATCGAATTGCGACACGGTGTCGCCCAGACGCCAGTTCGGATTGTCGGCGGCGATGATGCGCTCGATGCTGTGGAGCCGGTCATCGAGCCGCCGTGCGGTGTCGTGGAGCTCGTCGAGCAGGTTCTCGTCCTCGCGCGTGATGTTCCCGGCCCGCTTCCACTGCGTGACATAGTGGAGGATGATCCAGGGCATCCCGATGAAGATCGCGACGATCGCGAGGACGGGGACGAAATCCTCCATGAGCTCAGCCCTCCTGGCCGGCGGTCCGAGCCTTCAGCGCGGCAAGTTCGGCATCGACCTTTTCGGACGAGCGCAGCTCCGCGATCTCCTCTTCGAGCGTCTTGCCCGGCCCGCCCAGCGCGAGCGCGTCCGCACGGCCCTCGGCCAGGTCGACGCGGCGCTCGAGCAGGTCGAAGCGCGAAAAGGCGTCCTCGACTTTCTGGCCGGCATAGGCTTCACGAACCCGGGCGCGGTTCTGCGCGCTTTCCAGTCGCGTGACGATCGAGTTCTGGCGGGCGCGCGCTTCGCGCAGCTTGGCCTGGAGCTTGGAGATATCCTCTTCCGAAGCGCGCAGTGCATCGTCGAGCACGGTGATCTCCGACTGGAGCTGCTCGGCCATGTCGAATGCCTTCTGGCGCTCCATCAGCGCGGCCTTGGCGAGATCCTCGCGATCCTTGGACAGCGCCAGTTCGGCCTTCTCCATCCAGCTTTCCTGGAGTTTTTCGAGCTTCACGATGTGACGGCGCATTTCCTTCTGATCCGCGATGGTGCGCGCGGCGGACGCACGGACCTCGACCAGCGTTTCCTCCATCTCGAGGATGATCATGCGGATCATCTTCGCGGGATCTTCGGCCTTGTCGAGCAGGTCGGTGACGTTGGCGGCGATGATGTCGCGGGTTCGAGAGAAAATGCCCATCTGGAAACTCCTAAACATGGTCTGGTCGAAAGAGGGTGCCGGGGCGGCGCAAGGGATACCGCCCCGGCCGTGTATGTCGTCAGGCCAGCGGCCGGACGACGGGGGCTTCGTTGGCGCCGGTATCGGCGCGTGCCGGCCCGACCGCGCTCAGCACGCAGGTGGCGCTGAACAGGACGGTGCAGACGATGGCGGTGAGGGTCTTGGCGAACCGGTTTTCGGTGATGTTGATCATTGTAAAACTCCCTGAACCTTTGGCCCGGTGTCGGGCCGTGTTGCTTGTCCTTCCCTAAGCATGCGCCGTGCCAATTTCTGAAAATCGCAGAAAAGTGCGGATTTTATGCTGTGCCAGGGGGTGTTGTGCCAGTTTTCTGTTGCCAAATTTTGGGAAAATTCGCTAACTCATGGGCATGGATCGCGACAATAGTTTTATCGGTCAATCGACCGCTTTCCTCGATTCGGTGGAACGCGCGAGCCGCGCCGCCGCGCTCAATCGTCCGGTGCTGGTGATCGGCGAGCGGGGCACGGGCAAGGAACTGGTCGCCGAGCGCCTGCATCGCCTGAGCCCGCGCTGGGACGGGCCCCTGGTCACGATGAATTGCGCCGCTTTGCCCGAGACGCTGGTCGAGGCCGAGCTGTTCGGTCATGAGGCGGGTGCATTCACCGGCGCGACCCGCATGCGCGCCGGCCGTTTCGAGGAAGCGGACGGCGGCACCCTGTTCCTCGACGAACTGGCGACGCTGTCCGCCTCCGCGCAGGAGCGGCTGCTGCGCGCGGTCGAATATGGTGAAGTGACGCGGATCGGGTCGAACAATCCGCTGCGCGTCGACATCCGCATCGTCGCCGCGACCAACGAGCATCTGCCGGCGCTGGTCGAGGCCGGCCGGTTCCGCGCCGATCTGCTCGATCGAATGAGCTTCGAGGTCGTGACCCTGCCGCCTTTGCGTGCACGCGAAGGCGATGTGCCGGTGCTCGCGGATCATTTCGCGCGGCGCATGGCGGCCGAGCTCGACTGGCCGCATTGGCCGGGTTTTTCGGCGGATGCCGCCGCGGCGCTGCTGGCGCATGACTGGCCGGGCAATGTGCGTGAGTTGCGCAATGTGATCGAGCGTGCGGTCTATCGCTGGGATGATCCCGAGCGTCCGGTCGACGAGATCGTCTTCGATCCATTCGCATCGCCCTGGCGCCCCGAGAGTCAGGTGAGCAAGGCACCGTCCGCGCCGCCGGCGTCGGACGTGGAGCCGCGCGCGCTGCCGGCTCCGGCCCAGCCCGATCTGCCCGAAGTCGACGATCTGCGGCGTGCGGTCGACGGGCATGAGCGGCGCATCCTCGAAGCGGCACTGGCACGCAACCGGTTCAACCAGCGCGCCACCGCCAAGAGCCTCAACCTGAGTTATGACCAGCTTCGCCATGCGCTCAAGCGGCACGACCTGCTCTGATATGAGGTCGCCCGACGATTGAGCGAACCGATCCCGGATGTGTCTGCATCCCCGGAATCGCACAAGAGGCCGACCGGCCAAAATTCGCTTTCAACGCCAAAACGAAAACCCGCGAGACAAATTCGCGCGTCGGGCGTTGAGCACACGCATCCCAAATCGGAGGACCTGATGCCTTTCAAACTACCCGACCTGCCCTATGAGAAGACCGCCCTCGAACCGCATATGTCCGCGGAAACGTTCGATTATCACCATGGCAAGCATCACAAGGCCTATGTCGACAAGGTCAATGGCTGGATCGATGAAAAGGGTCTGGCGGGGCTGAGCCTCATCCAGACGATCGAGAAAGCAAAAGCGGACGGCGACAAGGGCCTGTTCAACAATGCTGCCCAGATCTGGAACCACAGCTTCTTCTGGCAATGCCTGACGCCCGACAGCGCCGCGCCCTCCGCTGCGCTGCAGGCGCTGATCGACGAGGCTTTCGGATCGACCGATGCGTTGATCGCCAAGCTCAAGGAAGAATCGATCGGTCATTTCGGGTCGGGCTGGGGCTGGCTGGTGCTCAAGGACGGCAAGCTCGCCGTCACCTCGCTGCACGATGCCGATACGCCGGTCGTCTATCCCGATATCAAGCCGCTGCTGACGCTCGATGTCTGGGAACATGCCTATTATGTCGATTATCGGAATGCGCGGCCGGACTATCTGGACGCAGTGCTGAAGAAGCTCGTCAACTGGGCGTTCGTCGAACAGAATCTCGACGGCAAGGGTGCCGAGCGCGCCGACCAGGCGCAATAACGACACATCGTCATTGCGAGCGGAGCGAAGCAATCCAGGGATGCATCAACCTCTGGATTGTTTCGTCGCTGCGTCTCTCCATGACGGCGGGTGGCTGGATTTACCCTTCGGGCGGTTTTTCCTCGATCACGTCCTTGGCGTCCATTGACAGGCCATGGCGCATCAGCATCGGGATGTTGGCCAAGCCGAAGACCATCGACAATATCGTGACGCCCCAGACTTTTAGCGTCAGCCATAAATCGAAGCTCAGTGTGGCGCGCATGGCTTCGTTGAGCACCGCCATACCTGCGAAGAAGATCGCCATATTGCGCGAAAATTTGAGCCAGCCTTGCTCATTAACCCCGTCAAAGGCGGCATGGAGCAGAAATTTGAGCAGTGGCTTACCCATCATCAACCCGCCGAACAAAATCAGCGAGCAGAGTGTATAGATAATTGTCGGTTTGATCTGGATGAAGCGCTCGTCGCGAAAATAGATGGTGAGTCCGCCAAAGCCGACCACCAATATGGCAGAGAGCCAGAGCATGGGCGAGACTTTGCCCAGCTTCAGCTTCGAGATGACCACCGCCACCGCGATTGCTGCCATGAAAACTGCGGTTCCTGCGATCACACCGGTCAGCTTGTAGGCGATGAAGAAGATAAGTAGCGGTCCGAAATCGAGCGCGATGCCCAATCCTCCCGGCTTCTTCTCAACTTTGTCGGGCTGCTCCTCGGTCTTGATGGGCTCACTGGTCATCGATCGGTTCCTGCTATGGCGCCGGCAAGCTCCTTCGCGTCGAACGGGCGCAGATCGTCCAGCGTCTCGCCGACGCCGATGGCGTGGATCGGCAGGCCGAACTTCTCCGCGGCCGCCACCAGCACGCCGCCGCGCGCGGTGCCGTCGAGCTTGGTCATCACCAGGCCGGTCACGCCCGCGACTTCCTTGAAGATCTCGATCTGCGACAGCGCATTCTGTCCGGTGGTGGCGTCGAGCACCAGCACCACGTCATGCGGCGATGCCGGGTTGATCCGGCCGAGCACGCGGCGGATCTTGGCAAGCTCGTCCATCAACTCGCGCTTGTTCTGCAAGCGGCCGGCGGTGTCGACGATCAGTACGTCGATGCCGGTCTCCGTCGCTTTCTTGACCGCGTCCCAGACGATGCCTGCCGAATCGCCGCCCTCGGGACCGCTGACGATCGGCACGCCGATCCGGTCCGCCCAAACCTTGAGCTGTCCGATCGCAGCCGCGCGGAACGTGTCGCCCGCCGCCAGCATCACGCCATAATCCTGTTCGAGGAACAGATGCGCGAGCTTGGCGATGGTGGTGGTCTTGCCCGATCCGTTGACCCCGATCACCAGGATCACCTGGGGACGCGGAAAGGCTTCCACCTCCAGCGGCTTCGCCACGGGTGCGAGCACCTTCTCGACCTCTTCTGCGACGAGCTGGCGGACGCCGGCCTCGTCGATGCCGCGATCATAACGCCCTTCGGCCAGCCGCTCGCGCACGCGCGCCGCCATGCCGGGGCCGAGATCTGAGACGATCAGCGCTTCTTCGATCTCGTCGAGCTGGGCCTCGTCGAGCGCGGATTTGGTGAACAGCCCGGTCAGATTCTCGCCGAGCTTGTCGGAGGTTCGCTTGAAGCCGCCGATCAGTTTCCGATGCCAGGGAGTCTCGCTCATATCGGCGCGCCGATCAGCCGATTGCGATCAACATCGGTAATTTTCACGTCCAGAATTCCTCCAACGTCATTCCCGCGAAAGCGGGAATCCCGCTTTCTATTCTGTGCCGTCTCCTGAAAAGCGGGATTCCCGCTTTCGCGGGAATGACGGAGAGGCTGAAGTCTCGCAAAATTGCCGGCATGGCCGCCGCCATCGCGCTCGACGAGAACCGCCTGCACACTGCCGATCAGGCTTTCCAGCCAGCGCCCCTGCCGTGCCGTGGCGGCCTCACGCAGGCGCCGCGCGCGTGCCTTGGCAACCTCGCGTTCGACCTGGGGCATGCGCGCGGCCGGGGTTCCGGCGCGCGGCGAATAGGGAAAGACATGGGCGTGGACGATGTCGCAATCGTCGATCAGCGCCAGCGTGTTCTCGAACATCGCGTCGGTCTCGGTCGGGAATCCGGCGATGATGTCCGCGCCGATCGCGATCTCCGGCCGTGCGGCCTTCAGCCGCTCGACGATCGCGACGGACTGCGCGCGATCGTGGCGCCGCTTCATCCGCTTGAGGACCATGTCGTCGCCGGCCTGGAGCGAGAGATGGAGGTGCGGCATCACCCGCGGCTCACCGGTCAGCAGCGCGAACAGCCGATCGTCGATCTCGACCGAGTCGAGCGAAGACAGGCGCAGGCGGGGCAGGGTGGGGACATGCGTCAGGATACGCTCGACCAGCGTGCCGAGCGTGGGGCTGCCCGGCAGGTCGGGGCCGTAGCTGGTCAAATCGACGCCGGTCAGCACGACTTCGTTATAGCCGGCATCGACCAGCGCCTTGATGCGGTCGATCACCGCGCCGGCGGGCACCGAGCGGCTGTTGCCGCGGCCATAGGGGATGACGCAGAAGGTGCAGCGATGGTCGCAGCCATTCTGCACCTCGACGAATGCGCGGCTATTGTCGGCGAAGCTCGAGACGAGATGCGGGGCGGTCTGCCGCACCGCCATGATGTCGGACACCTGGACGCGTTCACCCATGGCGGCGGGCGGCAGAAAGGCGCTGGCCTCCAGTTTCTCGCGATTGCCGAGCACGAGCGACACTTCGGGCATGGCTGCGAAGCCTTCGGGTTCGATCTGCGCGGCGCAGCCGGTGACGACGATCCGCGCCTCCGGCCGGGCGCGGTGCGCACGACGGATTGCCTGCCGTGTCTGGCGAACGGCTTCGGCGGTCACCGCGCAGCTGTTCACGATCACCAGATCGTCGGCGTCGGGCGTCAGCGCGCGCATCGCTTCGCTTTCGGCGATGTTGAGGCGGCAGCCCATCGTGATGATCTCGGGCCCACTCATTCCGGCCGGCTCCGCATCAGTCCAGCCAGCCAGTGTCGATCTCGCCCGAAAACACATGGGTGGCGGCGCCTGTCATGTGAATCGCTTCGCCCGGCTGCCAATCGATCTCCAGCGCGCCGCCGGGCAGGGTGACGGTGACCGGGCCGGAAACCAGGCCCAGCCGGATCGCGGCGACCGCGGTCGCGCAGGCGCCGGTGCCGCAGGCGCGGGTCAGGCCGACGCCGCGTTCCCAGACGCGGAGGTCGATCGCGGATGGGCCGGTGACCGTCGCGACGTTGACGTTGATGCGTTCGGGGAACAGCGCGTCGGTTTCGATACGTGGGCCGAGCATTTCCAGCGGCACCGCATGGGCGTCGGCGACGAAGAAGACCACATGCGGGTTGCCGACATTGACGACGGTCGGGCGTTCCAGCCCGTCCCAGCCGACCGGCATGTCGCGCGTATCCATGGCATAGGCCAGCGGAATGGTCTGCCAGTCGAAGCGCGGATGGCCCATGTCGATCGTGGCGCCGTCGCCGGCCGTGCGGCCATGGAGGATTCCGGCCAGCGTCTCGATGCGGACGTCACTGCCGAGCAGGCGCGTGACGCAGCGCGTGGCGTTGCCGCATGCCTCCACCTCGCTGCCATCGGCATTGAAGATGCGCATGCGCGCATCGGCCTCGGTCGACGCTTCGATGATGATGAGCTGATCGCAGCCGACGCCGGTATGGCGATCGGCGATCGCGCGGATATGCGCCTCGCTCAGCGAGACCGGCTGCACGCGCGCATCGATCACGACGAAGTCGTTGCCGAGCCCATGCATCTTGTGAAAGGCGATGCCCATTCCCCGCATCTAGGGCCTGCCCCGGTAACTCGCAATGCCGGGATCGGTCGAAGTCGGCGGTGGCCGCGATCCGTATCGTCAGCCGGTCTTGCGGACGGTCTCGATCGGTTCGACGGGCTCGTCGGCATCGGTGCCGCGCGCGCGCAGCGCGGGCAGCAGATGCTTGTCGGCCAGCAGCCGCCGAACCTGGGTGACCGGGATCGGCTTGCCGAAATACCAGCCCTGGCCCTTGTGGACGCCCAGCAGGCGCAGCCGCTGCATGATCTCTTCGTCCTCGATGCCTTCGGCGGTGACGGGCAGGCCCAGGCTGTCGCCCAGCCGAGTGATCGCATTGACGATCGCCGCACTCTCCGGATTCTCGTTGATCGACGAGACGAAGCTGCGATCGATCTTGATGCGATCGAAGGGCAGCGCGCGCAGATGCGCCAGCGAGCTGTAGCCGGTGCCGAAATCGTCGAGCGCCAGCTTGATGCCCTGATTCTTCAGGCTACCGACGATCGATTGGGCCAGCGACAGATTCTCGAACAGCGAACTTTCGGTGATCTCGACTTCGAGCCGGTTGGCGGGGAAGCCGGTTTCGACGATCAGCTTCACCAGCTTCTGAGCCAGCCAGGGATCCTTGAGCTGCGCCGGCGAGATGTTGACCGACAGGCTGAGCGATGGATCCCAGTCGCGGCCATGCTCCATCGCCTGGCGGATGACCGACATCGACATTTCGGCGATCAGGCCGGTTTCCTCGGCCACGGGAACGAACTGGTCGGGCGAGATCAGGCCCTGTGCCGGGCTTTCCCAGCGCGCCAGCACTTCGAAACCGTTGAGGCGGCCGGTGGCGAGGTCCACCTGCTGTTCGTAATAGGGAACGAACTCGCCCTTGGGGATTCCGGTGCGCAGGCCGGCTTCGACCGCGTTGCGCGCCTGAAGGTCGCGCTCCATCGAGGTGTCGAACCAGCAATAGCGGTTCCGGCCCGAATTCTTCGCCGCATACATGGCGATATCGGCGCGGCGCATCAGCGATTCGACGCTGTCGCAGTCGATCTCCGAGCGCGCGATGCCGACCGAGACGCTGATATGGGTATGCGCGCCATCGGTGTCGAAGGGCTGGGCGAGGCGCGAGACGATCTGCTCGGCGATGCGGTTGACCGTTTCGTCATTTTGCGGATCGAACAGGAAGGCGCAGGCGAATTCGTCGCCGCCCAGGCGTGCGGTCAGCGAGACCGGGGGCATGGCGCGCTGGATCTCGGCCGAAACGGTGCGGAGCAGCGCGTCGCCGGTGGCGTGGCCGTGCACGTCATTGACGTTCTTGAAGTTATCGAGGTCGAGCATCAGCATCGCCACGCATTTCTGGCGGCGATCGGCGCGCGCGAGCATCGCGGCGCCTTCTTCGGCAAGCGAACGGCGGTTCAGGAATCCGGTAAGGGGGTCGGTGGAGGCGAGTTGGCGTGCGCGCTCTTCGGCGGCGGTGCGCTCGCGCACCTCGGTGGCGAGGTCGGTGTAGCGGCGCCAGCCGAACAGGATCAGCGCGACGTTGAGCAGCAGCATGATCGCGACCGTGCGGTTCGGGCCGCCGCCGACGCCGGTGATCGTGTCGATCGCGCTGCTCACCACGTTTCCGCCAGTGCCGACGAACAGCAGGATCGCCGCGACGGTGACTCCGCCGGTCAGCAGATCGCGCCGCGCGCTGTTCACGGCGGACCCTCGACTGTTGAGTTCGCTGCTATCCCCGTTCATGTTCTGCCCCATATCCCCGATCCATCGGCGTTCTTGGGCCAAAGGCGTATAAATTGCGTTAAGCGTGCCCGGCTTGCGCGCGATCGCACTTTGGGCTAGTGGCGCCGCAAGATCGTTCCGAACGGTTCGAGGCAATGGTTCACGCTGGCTGACGAGGTTTCGTCCGCCGGCGTTTCTTGCGTTTCGCGGATCGTCGGCACGGAAGTGGAGCGTTGCGATGTTCGAATCTCTGAGCGAAAGGCTGGGCGGCGTCTTCGATCGCCTGCGCGGGCGCGGTGCGCTTGGCGAGGCCGATGTGCGCGCGGCGATGCGCGAAGTCCGCATCGCGCTGCTCGAGGCCGACGTCGCGCTGCCGGTGGTCCGCGATTTCATCGACAAGGTGACCGAACGCGCGGTCGGCCATCAGGTGATCAAATCGGTCACGCCTGGCCAGCAGGTCGTCAAGATCGTCAACGACGCGCTCGTCGAGATGCTGGGCGGCGAGAATGGCGGCGAAGCGGCCGAGCTCGAACTCGGCGTCACCCCGCCCGCGATCGTGATGATGGTCGGCCTTCAGGGTTCGGGTAAGACCACCACGACCGCCAAGCTTGCCAAGCGGCTGACCGAGAAGGACCGCAAAAAGGTTCTGATGGCGTCGCTCGACGTCAATCGCCCCGCCGCGCAGGAACAACTCGCGACGCTGGGCGAACAGGTGAGCGTCACCACGCTCCCGATCGTCGCCGGGCAGCAGCCCGTGGATATCGCGCGCCGTGCGCTCAACGCCGCGAAGCTCCAGGGCTTCGACGTGCTGATGCTCGACACCGCGGGCCGCCTCCATATCGATCAGGCGCTGATGGAGGAGATGAAGGCGGTCGCCGACGTCGCGCAACCGCAGGAAATCCTGCTGGTGGTCGACTCGCTGACCGGCCAGGACGCCGTCAACGTCGCCAAGAGCTTCTCCGAGCAGGTGCCGCTCACAGGTGTCGTGCTCACCCGCATGGACGGCGATGCGCGCGGCGGTGCCGCGCTGTCGATGCGCGCGGTCACCGGCAAGCCGATCAAGTTCGCCGGTGTCGGTGAAAAGCTCGATGCGATCGAGCCTTTCCACCCGAGCCGCGTCGCCGGCCGCATCCTGGGCATGGGCGATGTCGTCAGCCTGGTCGAGCGCGCCACCGAGACCATCCAGGCCGACGAGGCCGAAAAGCTCGCGCAGAAGATGGCCAAGGGCCAGTTCGACATGAACGATCTGCGCTCGCAGCTTCAGCAGATGAAGCGCATGGGCGGCCTGGGCGCGCTCGCATCGATGATGCCGGGCGTGAAGAAGGTCCAGAACGCGATGGCGAACGGGCAGGTCGACGATCGCATCCTGGTCCGCATGGACGCGATCATCGGATCGATGACGCCCAAGGAGCGCACCAAGCCCGAGCTGCTCAATGCCAAGCGCAAGATCCGCGTCGCCAATGGCAGCGGCACCACCGTCCAGGACGTCAACCGGCTGCTCAAGATGCACCAGGAAATGGCGACCGCGATGAAGAAGATCCGCAAGATGGGCGGGTTGAAGGGGCTCGGCGCGCTGTTCGGGCGCGGCGGAATCGAAGGCGTGATGGGCAGCGGCGCGCTGCCGCCCATGGGTGGCCTGCCCGGTCTGGGCGGCCCGCCGGGATTGCCCCCCGGCTTCGGAAAGTTTCGGAAGAAGTAATCAGTTTAAATCAACCAATTCAAAGCATTGAAAAGAAGGAAGAAGAAAAATGGCAGTTTCCATTCGTCTGTCGCGTGGCGGTTCCAAGAAGCGTCCTTATTATCGCATCGTCGTTGCCGACGCGCGTTCGCCGCGTGACGGCAATTTCATCGAGAAGATCGGCACCTATAACCCGCTGCTCGCCAAGGATTCGCCGGATCGCGTGAAGCTCGACGCCGATCGTGCGAAGCACTGGCTGTCGGTCGGCGCGCAGCCCACCGATCGTGTCGCCCGTTTCCTCGACGTCGCCGGCGTCAAGGAGCGCGCTGCGCGCAACAATCCCAAGAAGGCCGAGCCGGGCGAGAAGGCCAAGGAGCGCGCCGAGGAGCGTGCCGAGAAGGCCAAGGCCGCCGAGGAAGCCGCTGCCGAGGCAGCTGCCGCCGCCGCCGCTCCTGCCGAGGGTTCGAACGAGGAAGCCGAGGCCGTAATGGCCGCTGAAGTCGAGGCCGCCACCGAAGAGCCGACTCCGGAGGCCGAGCAGGTCGCCGAGGCGACCGCCGAAGAGACCCCGCCGGCGGAGGCGTAAGCTCTTCCAGCCCCTCCCCTTCAAGGGAGGGGTTGGGGTGGGGAACTTGATCTGGATGCGGTGTAGCGCGTGAATACTGCCCCACCCCCAACCCCTCCCCTGAAGGGGAGGGGCTTTGACGCTCCCGTCACGCTCGCCGTCGTGATCGGCGCGCACGGCGTGACGGGC
>JASBTC010000012.1 GCA_030148625.1 Sphingobium sp.
CGGCCTGCTCCATCGCGGCACCGAAAAGCTGATCGAGTACAAGACCTATCTCCAGGCTTTGCCCTATTTCGACCGGCTCGATTATTGCTCGCCGCTGGGCATGGAGCACAGCTATGTGCTGGCGATCGAGAAGCTGCTCGATCTGGAAGTGCCGTTGCGCGGGCAATATCTGCGCGTGTTCTTCGCCGAGCTGACGCGCATCTGCAATCACATGCTCAACCTGGGCGCCCATGTGATGGATGTGGGCGCGATGACGCCCAATCTGTGGCTGTTCGAGGTTCGCGAGGATTGCCTGAATTTCTTCGAGCGGGCGTCGGGCGCGCGCATGCATGCGGCCTGGTTCCGTCCCGGCGGCGTCCATCAGGACGTGCCCCTCAAGCTGCTGACCGATATCGGTGAGTGGCTCGACAAGCGGATGCCGCGCCTGTTCGAGGATGCGATCAGCCTGGTCGCGGACAATCGCATCTTCAAGCAGCGCAATGTCGATATCGGCGTGGTGAGCAAGGACGACGCGGTCAAATGGGGCTTTTCGGGCCCGATGATCCGCGCGGCGGGCATCCCCTGGGATCTCCGCAAGAGCCAGCCTTACGACGTCTACGACCGGATGGAATTCGATATTCCCGTCGGCACCAAGGGCGATTGCTACGACCGTTTCATGGTGCGCGTCGAAGAGGTGCGCCAGTCGATGCGGATCATGAAGCAGTGCCTGGCACAGATGCCCGAAGGGCCGGTGGCGAGCTTCGACCGCAAGGTCGTGCCGCCCAAGCGCGGCGAGATGAAGCGCTCGATGGAAGCGCTCATTCATCACTTCAAGCTCTATACCGAGGGTTTCCACGTCCCCGCCGGCGAAGTCTATGTGGCGACCGAAAGCCCCAAGGGCGAATTCGGCGTCTATCTGGTCGCCGACGGCACCAACAAACCCTATCGTTGCAAGATCCGGCCGACCGCGTTCAGCCATCTCCAGGCGATGGACTTCATGATGAAGGGCCATATGCTCGCAGACACCACCGCCGTTCTTTCGGCGATCGACGTGGTGTTCGGGGAGTGCGACCGTTGAACGCGCCCTCCGTCGTGAGCATCGCCGACAAGCTCGCTTCGTTCGCGGATCACTGGAATCCGCGGATCGTGGGCAACTACAATGGCAATGAAGTGCGCGTTGCAAAGGTGGAGGGTGAATTCACCTGGCATCGTCATGGCGAGACCGACGAGCTTTTCCTCGTCGTTTCCGGTGAACTGGGTATCGAGTTCCGCGACGCGACGCGTCACCTGAAGGCAGGCGAGATGATCGTCGTGCCCAGGGGCGTCGAGCACCGGCCCTTTGCCGCCGGCGAATGCCACATTCTGCTGATGGACCGCGAGGGCGAGCCCAATACCGGCACGAACCCGTCCGAATATACGCGCGAAAAGCTGGAAACGATCTGATGGCCGACGCACCCCAAATTCCCGATGAGGCGGAAACCCGCGCACGCTGGGGCAGTTTCGCGTGGACCGCGGAGAATGCCGCCACCGCGAAAGAGGTCATCGGCCGCTATCCGGCGGGGCGTCAGGCCTCGGCGGTGATGCCGCTGCTCGATCTCGCCCAGCGCCAGATCGGTGCCGAGACCAATACGCAGGGCTGGCTGCCCGTGCCCGTGATCGAATATGTCGCGCGCGAGCTCGATATGCCGTTCATGCGCGCCTATGAGGTCGCGACCTTCTACACCATGTACAATCTCGCGCCGGTCGGCCGCTATCATGTGCAGGTCTGCGGCACGACGCCGTGCATGCTGCGCGGATCGGACGAAGTGCTGTCGGCGTGCAAGAATCGCGGCCTGCAAAAGGGCAAGACCACGCCCGACGGGCTGTTCACGCTGACCGAGGTCGAGTGCCTGGGGGCGTGCGCCAATGCGCCGATGGTCCAGATCAACGACGATAATTACGAAGATCTGGATTTCGACAGCACAAGCCGGATCCTCGAGGCGCTGGCCAATGGCGAGACGCCGAAGCCCGGTCCGCAGATCGATCGCCAGACCAGCTGTCCGGAGGGTGGCCCGACCACGCTCAAGGAAATGGTGGCTGCGAACCACGATTATCGCGGGGAGTGGAAGTGATGCTCGCGGACAAGGATCGCATCTTCACCAACGTCCATGGCTTCCAGCCGTGGAACCTCGACGCCGCGATCAAGCGCGGCGACTGGGACGATACCAAGGCGCTGATGGCGCGCGGGCAGGACGCGATCATCGAGGAGATCAAGGCCTCTGGCCTGCGCGGCCGCGGCGGCGCCGGTTTCCCGACCGGCATGAAGTGGAGCTTCATGCCCAAGGAGCCGCGTCCCGATCGCCCGAACTTCCTGGTGATCAATGCCGACGAATCCGAGCCGGGCTCGTGCAAGGATCGCGAGATCATCCGCCACGATCCGCACAAGCTGATCGAAGGCGCGCTGATCGCGGGCTATGCGATGCGCGCGCGTGCGGCCTATATCTATATCCGCGGCGAGTTCATCCGCGAGGCGGAGACCTTGTTCGCCGCGGTGCGCGAAGCCTATGCCAAGGGGCTGATCGGCAAGAACGCCTCCAAGTCCGGCTATGATTTCGACGTGTTCGTCCATCGCGGCGCCGGCGCCTATATCTGCGGCGAAGAGACCGCGATGCTCGAAAGCCTCGAGGGCAAGAAGGGCCAGCCGCGTCTGAAGCCGCCTTTCCCGGCGGGCGCGGGCCTTTATGGCTGCCCGACCACGGTCAACAATGTCGAATCGATCGCGGTCGCACCGACGATCCTTCGGCGCGGCGCGGCCTGGTTCAAAAGCTTCGGCAACGAGAACAATGCCGGCACCAAGCTGTTCCAGATCAGCGGCCATGTGAACAAGCCGTGCGTCGTCGAGGAATCGATGTCGATCCCGTTCCGTGAGCTGATCGACAAGCATGCCGGCGGCATCCGCGGCGGCTGGGATAATCTGCTTGCCGTCATTCCCGGTGGTTCCTCGGTGCCGCTCGTGCCCGCGGCGCAGATCATCGATGCGCCGATGGATTTTGACGGGCTGAAGGCGCTGGGCTCCGGTCTCGGCACCGCCGCCGTCATCGTGATGGACAAGTCGACCGACGTCGTCCGCGCGATCAGCAGGCTGAGCTATTTCTACAAGCATGAGAGCTGCGGCCAATGCACGCCGTGCCGCGAAGGCACCGGCTGGATGTGGCGCGTGATGGAGCGGCTGCGCGAAGGCAATGCCGATCTCTCCGAAATCGACATGCTCCACGACGTGACCAAGCAGGTCGAGGGACACACGATCTGCGCGCTCGGCGATGCGGCCGCATGGCCGATCCAGGGCTTGATCCGTCACTTCCGTCCCGAGCTGGAACGCCGGATCAACGAGAAGAACGGTGGAATCATGGAGGCGGCGGAATGAGATTTTCGTACCTTTCCGGCGCCGTTGCCCTGGCCCTGTTCGGCGTAACGGGCGCTGCGGCTGCGGATGAGGCCGTGGCCGACAAGAATGCGCCCCTTCGCGCCGAAGCCGTGATCGTCATGCATCAGTTTGCGAGTTGCATCGCCAGCCGTCGCGCAAACGAGTCTCGCGAATTGCTGGGAACCGATTTCGGAACCGAGGAATATTCCGAGAAGATCCGCAAGCTCGCTCTGACCAGCGACTGTCTGAACAACGGCCGCCTCGCATTCGCCAGTGTCCTGCTCGCGGGCGGGATCGCCGAACGTCTGTACGAGATGGATTATGGCAAGCGCGACATCGCGTCGGTCATCCCGTCCGACTGGACCGTGGCGCCCATCGCTGCGCGCAGCGAGCTGGAAGAGGTAGCGCTCTGCGTGGTCCAGAAGGATCCGCGCGGCGTCCGTACCGTGCTCGGGACGAACGCGACGAGCGGCGAAGAGAAGGGCGCTTTCGGCGCGCTGGGCCAGACGATCACCGGATGCGTGAAGGCTGGATCGACCGTGCGCCTCAACCGGCCGATGCTCCGATCGATCCTGGCTCTCGGCCTGTATCGGAGTGCATCTCACTTTTCCGCCGCTGGCCCCGCAGCGGCATCGAAGACCGGAAGCTGATTCATGCCCAAGGTAACCGTAGACGGCATCGAGCTCGAAGTTCCCGCCGGCGCCACCGTGCTCCAGGCGTGCGAGCTGGCGGGCAAGGAGATTCCGCGCTTCTGCTATCATGAACGGCTGAGCATCGCCGGCAATTGCCGGATGTGCCTGGTCGAGGTGAAGCCGGGGCCGCCCAAGCCGCAGGCATCGTGCGCCTTGCCGGCCGCTGAGGGCCAGGAGATCCGCACCGACAGCCCGATGGTCAAGAAGGCACGCGAAGGGGTGATGGAGTTCCTGCTCATCAACCACCCGCTCGATTGCCCGATCTGCGACCAGGGCGGCGAATGCGACCTGCAGGATCAGTCGATCGCCTATGGCAAGGGCCATAGCCGCTATGACGAGAACAAGCGGGCGGTGACCGAGAAATATATGGGCCCCGTCGTCAAGACGGTGATGACGCGCTGCATCCAGTGCACGCGCTGCATCCGTTTTGCCGAGGAAGTGGCGGGCGTGCCCGATATCGGCGCGGTCGGCCGCGGGGAGAATATGCAGATCACCACCTATCTGGAGAAAGCGATCAAGTCCGAACTGTCGGGCAATGTCGTCGATCTCTGCCCGGTGGGGGCGCTGACCAGCAAGCCTTACGCTTTCGAGGCGCGGCCCTGGGAATTGAAGAAGACGCTGGCGATCGACGTGATGGATGCGGTCGGCACCAATATCCGCGTCGATAGCCGCGGCCGTCAGGTGCTGCGCGCGCTGCCGCGGATCAACGAGGATGTGAACGAGGAATGGGCGTCGGACAAGACGCGCCACGCCGTCGACGGCCTCGTCCGCGGCCGGCTCGATCGGCCCTATGTGCGCCGTGACGGCAAGCTGGTTCCGGCAAGCTGGGAAGAGGCGTTCGCGGTGATCGCGAGCGTCGCGAAATCGGCCGGCGGCAGCGTGGCTGCGATCGCCGGCGACCTGGTCGATTGCGAGACTATGTATGCCGCCAAGGCGCTGGTCCGTTCGCTCGGATCTTCGCTGCTCGAAGGGCGCCAGACCGGCCTTGCCTATGACGTGACCAATCTCGCGGCGGTCAATTTCAACTCGACCATCGCGGGGATCGAGACCGCCGACGCCATCCTGATCGTCGGCAGCAATGTCCGCTGGGAAGCGCCGCTGGTGAACACGCGCATCCGCAAGGCGATCAAGAAGGGCGCGAAGGTCTTCGCGGTCGGCGCCGAGACCGACCTGACCTACAAGGTCGAATGGCTCGGCAACGATCTGTCGCTGCTCGCCAAACTGCCCAGGGCGGTGACCGAGGCGTTCGCGGGCGCCCAGCGCCCCGCGGTGATCGTCGGCGGCGGCGCGCTCAAGAACGTGCAGGGCTCTACGCTCGCGCTAGTCAAGACGCTCGGCCTGATCAAGGACGGTTGGAACGGCTATAACGCGCTGCATTTCTCGGCGTCGCGCATGGGCGGGCTGATGCTCGGCTATGCCCAGCCGGGCGGCATCGCCGATATCGTCGCGGCCGCGCCCAAGCTCACTTTCTTCCTCGGCGCCGACGAAGTCGATTTCGGCAAGTTCGCCGACAGCTTCAACGTCTATGTCGGCCATCATGGCGACAAGGGCGCGCATGCGGCGGACGTGATTCTGCCCGCCGCTGCCTTCACCGAGAAGCCGGGCACTTATGTGAATCTGGAAGGGCGCGTGCAGCGCGGCGACCGTGCGGTCTTCCCGCCGGGCGACGCCCGCGAGGATTGGACGATCTTCCGCGCGCTTTCCGCCGCGATCGGCACGCCGCTGCCCTTCGACACGCTCGAACAGCTTCGCGCCGCGATGGCTGCGGAAGTGCCCGCGCTGGGTGTCGAGGGTCTGGCCGCCTATGACTGGGCGCCGCCGAAGCTCGACGCTGCCGCTTCGGGCGAGATCGGCTATCCGATCAAGGATTTCTATCTGACCAACGCGATCTGCCGTGCGTCGCCGACCATGGAGCGCTGCTCGGTCGAGCTTGTGCATGGTGAGCAGTATCTGGAGGCCGCGGAGTGACCGAGTTCTTCCAGACCTATCTGGGTTACGGGTTCGGCTGGTTCCTCGCCACGCTGATCCTGATCCTGATGATCGCGCTGCCGCTGATGCTGGCGGTCGCGATGATCATCTATGCCGATCGCAAGATCTGGGCGGCGATGGCGCTGCGCCGCGGCCCCAACGTCGTCGGTCCGCTCGGCCTGCTGCAATCCTTCGCCGACGGCTTGAAGGTGTTCCTCCAGGAAACCATCATCCCGTCCTCGGCCAATCGCGGCCTGTTCCTGCTCGCACCGATCATCACCTTCACCGTGGCGCTGATCGTCTGGGCGGTGATCCCGTTCGGCGCCGGCATGGTGCTGGCCG
>JASBTC010000020.1 GCA_030148625.1 Sphingobium sp.
CGTTTGCACCCCGCGATCGCCATCGGCCTGGCCGGTCTGGCGCTCGCATCCTGCGCCGGATCGGGCGCCGATCCACAATCCACGGCGGCACTGGAACTGTCCGCGCAAGACGAGTCGATCGTCGTGACCAGCCAGCGCCTGGACAGGCGGGCCGATATACTGCCAGAGTCGCGGCGCAAAGAAGCGCGATCCGTGGTGTCACCGCCGCCACCGCCTCCCCCACCGCCGGCCCCAATGGTTGCCACCGGCGCATTGATGGCGCGCGTGCCGGCCTATGCCGACCAGCATTACATCCCCATGCCGCCGCCTATCGGGCGCGACCGCTTCACCGCAATCTCCGAAAATCCCTTCAAGGTTGCGCGTGAGGAGCCGGTCTCGACCTTTTCGATCGACGTCGACACCGCGTCCTATTCATTCGTCCGCGCTTCGCTCAACCGCAATGTCCTGCCGCAGCCCGCAGCCGTGCGGACCGAAGAGATGGTCAACTATTTCCCTTATGCCTATGCGGCGCCGCGCAGCGCCGCCGAACCCTTCACCAGCAATATCGCGGTGTTCCCGAGCCCCTGGTCGCCCGGACGCAAGCTCGTCCGGATCGGCATCAAGGGCTATGCGATCCAGCAGGCCACGCGACCGCGCGCCAATCTCGTTTTCCTGATCGACACGTCTGGCTCGATGAACCAGACGAACAAGCTGCCTCTGGTCAAGCAGTCGCTCAACATGCTGCTCGATCAGCTCGACGCCGACGACAGTGTCGCGATCGTCACCTATGCCGGCACCGCCGGCACCGCGCTCGAGCCGACACCCGCCCGCCAGCGGGAAAGGATCCGCGCTGTGATCGATCAACTCGGCGCAGGCGGCAGCACCGCCGGCGCCGAAGGCATCCGCCAAGCCTATACGCTCGCCGGCCGCAATTTCGATCCGAAAGGCGTCAACCGCGTCATCCTGGCCACCGATGGCGATTTCAACGTCGGCATCACCGACCAGGGGGAACTCAAGGGCTATATCGAACGCGAGCGGAGCAAGGGCGTATTCCTCTCCGTGCTCGGTTTCGGCATGGGCAATTACAATGACGCGCTGATGCAGACGCTGGCGCAGAACGGCAATGGCACCGCCGCCTATATCGACACCGTCGGTGAAGCGCGGAAGACCCTGGTCGACGAAGCGACCTCGACGCTGTTTCCGATCGCCAAGGACGTGAAGATCCAGGTCGAATTCAATCCGGCGACCGTCGCCGAATATCGCCTGGTCGGCTATGAGACGCGACTGCTCAACCGCGACGATTTCGACAATGACAAGGTCGATGCCGGCGATGTCGGGTCGGGCCAGACCGTGACTGCCTTGTACGAGATCGTGCCCGTCGGCGGACCGCGTGCGATCGGCGATCTGCGCTATTCGACGCCGGCATCGATCCTTGCGCAGCGGCGCATCGCCCAACCCGATCTCGGCAGCGAATATGGCTTTGTGAAGATCCGCTACAAATTGCCCAAATCGGATACCAGCCGGCTCATCGCGACGCCGATCGATCGCCGTTCCGAAGTCGCCAGCTTCGATGCCGCACCGCAGGATGCACGCTTCGCGACGGGAGTCGCCGCCTTTGCCGAATTGCTGCGCGGCGGCCGGCATAGCGGATCGATGAGCTATGACGATGTGCTGAGGCTCGTTTCGACGGCACGCGGCGACGATGAATTCGGCTATCGCGCCGAGCTCATCCAGCTCATTCGCGCCGCAAAGGCCGCACGGTCGATGCCGGGCTAGAACCCCGGAAAGTGACGGGCCGGCCGGGCGCGATCCTGCGTTCGACCGGCCCGCTATTTCGGGTATAAGGCGCGCCGATGTCGTTTCTTCCTCCCCGCCGCAACCGGTCACGCGGCCGCTTGTCGGGCCCTGGTCGCACCATGTGTGCGGCCGGAAAGGCCGAACGGTGAACGACGACGATATCGCCGCATCGCTGCCCGAACCGCCGCCGCCCGCGCCCGCCCGGCGCGACGCCGCGATCGAGGCGGCACTGCGGCGCTTCGATGCGGCCGGCGCGGGAACACCACCCGATGCCCGGCGGCACACACCCGCGCGACCCGAACCGCTGCCCTGGTGGCGACAGCTCGGCCGTCCGCAGATCGGAGCGATGGTCAGCGTCGCCCTCGTCGCGCTGGTCGGCATTCCCGCGATCTGGATGTCGATCGAGAACAGCCCGACCGCTCACGCACCGGACGCGCTCACCAACACCACCGAAGCGCCGATGTCGGTCGAGGAGCCCGCCCGGCCACAGGACGTCGCCGTTTCGCCATCGCCAGCAAACCCCGTCGCACCACCCGCAACGGTTCCGCCGCCGCCCGCGACCAAAGCCGTTGCGGCGCCTGCAATCGCACTCGCCGATGTGCCTGCAATGACTCTGGCGGTGCCGCCGCCGCCGCCACCGGCAGCGATATCCGTGGAGAATGAGAGCGCCGGACGTGTCAGGGCAGACACCCAGCGTGCCGAGATTGCGGCGGCGACGGCGCCATCATCCGCTTTACAGCGAAGGGCCCCTGCCCCACCGCCGCCAGCGGCGCCCAGGCTGGCGGCCGCCGAAACCGAAGACCGTTCGATCGTCGTGACCGGCTCGCGGGTCCAACAAACCGAGACCGATAACAGCTCGATCGTGGTGACCGGCGCGCGTGTGCAGCGCAAGGCGGACCAACGGCGCGGCGACTGGAACGCCTGCACCGTCGACGATCCGACCCGCAATCTGAAGGGCTGCAGACGGCTGGTCGATCCCGGTGCGAAGGGCGCCACCGGACGCGCGGCCTCCCATATCACCGACGGGCTGGCGCGCGCATGGGAGGGCGATGACGATGCCGCGGTCGCCGCATTCGATCAGGCGATCGCGGTCGCGCCGCGCAACGCATTCGCCTATCTCAATCGCGGCCTCGCCCATCGGCGCCAAGGCGATCTCGACCGCGCTATCGCCGATCTCGATCAGGCGATCCGTCACGATCCGCGCGCGGCGCGCGGCTATTATGTCCGCAGCCAGCTATACCGCCAGCGCGGCGACACACGCCGCGCGCGGATCGACGCCGAACGTGCCGTCGACATCGATCCGCGCTATGACGACGTGGTGCGATAGGCACGGCGCCCCCTCGCGTAAACGGGAGGGGAGATAGGCTGATCACCCCAAAAGCTGCCGCTCCGCCCGCTCCCGCACTTCGGCAAAGCTCAACCGCCTGAGCAATTCGCCCCCGCGCCACACGGGCTCGAGCAGGCTCGTCCCGACCGCCTCGATCCGCCGCGCGACCAGCCGGCCGCCATCCATCACCACGGCCTGCCGCCCGGCCTTGGACTCCTTGCCGGGATCGGTCACCGGGGCTTTGTGCACATCGTGCCAGACGCCGTCGTCGGACTGCATCGCATTCGCCTTCATCGCGAAGCGCAGCGTATCGCGATTGAGCTGCTGGAGCAGCCCGCCGCCCATGCCGAACGCGATATTGTCGATCGCGAAGCCCGCGCCGATCACCCGGTCGACCAGCGCAGCGATGCTGTCCAGATTCATGCCGTCGCCCTGGATCAGCCGGACATGCGGATCGAGCACGCGATAGCCCTTGCCATTCACGCTGCCGCCGAACTTCTCCCACAGCGTGTGCAGCGCGCGCACCGGCGTCCCGACCGGATCGCCGCTGTCAGGACGGATCACCAATGTGCCGCCCTCGGCCAGGACGCGATCGCGCAGGCTGCCGCCCCAGATATTCTCGATCGCATTGTCCAGATCATAGCTGTCGGAAACGACCGCGACGGTCCGCCCCTCGCCCTTGAACTGGTCGAGCATATTGGCATAGGCCGCTTCCTCGCGTGCCTCGCCCCAGCTCGTCATCGTGCTGTGCTCGGCAGCGGGAATGGAGAATCCCGCCATGTCCGCGCCATAGAAGCGGCGCGCGGCGATCAGTGCCTCCATCGTGTCGGTGCCCTGGAAATTGACCAGATGCGCCAGCCCGCCCAGCGCCGCGCTTTCCCCGGAGGAGACGCCGCGCGCGCCGAAATCATGCAGCTTGAACGGCAATTGCCCCATCGGATCGTCGGAGCTCCTCACCAGCCCGGCATGGATGATCCGCTTGGCCTTGCCGCTCAAGGTCGCCACCGTCGTCGGATACCAGATCGCACGAAGCAGGGCGGTTTCGATGAACGTGCTCAGCCAGGGCATGCGCGGATCGATATTCTCGACCTGGATCAGCGGAACGCCGGTGGGCACGATCGTTCCTTCGGGCAGCGCACTGATCGCGAGCGGCATGAAGCCGTCATGATCGGCCAGTATCGCTTCCCAGCCAGCACGGTTGAACGGCACGCCATGTGCGGCACAGACCGCTTCGGCCTCGTCGATGTCCGCCCTGTCGATGCGTTCGGCAAGATGATCGATCAGGAAGGCCTGCAATCCGAAGAAGATCAGGTCTTCGCTGAACGGATTGGGCCGCGCCTCGATATAGGCGGAGATCTTGCACGCCTCGGGCGGATATTGGAGAAAGTGGCTCTGCTTGTAGCTGTCGGTCGCCAGGATACGATTGGTCATGATGTGAACTCCTCACATATTGGCCGCGTGCCGGACTCCCCGGCGCGCGGGTTTCAAAGGTCAGCCATCAGGTTGATGATCGACCAGTGATCCTCGAAGAACTGCCCGGCGGAAAGATCGCCGATGCGATACCAGCGCGCATGCGCGGCATCGTCGCCGCCCTTTACCGAAAACAGATTCCGCCGCTCTGGCATGCGGAACAGATAGGCATGGGTGATGATCCGCCCGCGCAGCGACCGGTCGGGCGCATCGAAGATGCGCGTCCGGCCATCATCGATGAACGAGGCGAGCATGGCGGGCGGGATCTGTCCCTTGCCGTCGGAGATTCCGGTTTCCTCGCGCAGTTCGCGGATCGCGGCGTCGCGCACGCGCTCGGCCGGATTGACGAAGCCACCGGGTAGCGCGAGCAACCCCTTGCCCGGCAATTGCCCGCGTTCGACCAGCAGGATGTGGCCGGACTGGATCACCACCGCGTCGGCGGTGACGAACGGCCCCTTGCCCCATTGCCGCGGATAATCGTCGAGATATTCGCGCTCGGCCAGCAAGGTGCGGAATTCTTCGCCCAGCTTGAACTGTTCCATCCATTCAGCGATGCCGGGGGACAGGATCGATGCGGGAACCGCCGGAATCCTCTGGAAATATTGCTTGCGGACATCGGTGGAACTGAAAGTGCCATATTGGCTGTCGATCTGGATGTTCGTCCATTCGGGGAACATCTTCAGATAGTAGCTGGAGGCATCCTTGCCGTAACCGGTCAGGCTGACGTTGAAATCGGCCATTCCGCTTGCGGCGAAACCGCCGCGATTGCCCAGCTCCAGCACGATCCGCTTCACACGCTGCTGCACCTCGCCGCACCATGCGGCGTCGGAATAGAGATGATCGTCCAGCGGCTCCACGACCAGCCGGCCATTCGCCATTTCATAGGCAAAGGCCTTGCGAAACATCGCCAGCCGCTCGTCATAGGTGAAGGGGTTGCGCGGATCGCGCGCGACGTTCGCCGATCCGATCAGGACGATGAGATGGTCTGTCCTGGAAAGCGCCTCGCGGACCACATGTTCGTGGCCGATGTGCAGAGGCTGAAAGCGTCCGATAAAGACGCCGAAATCCTGTCCGTGCATTCGAGGCTCCCTCGAAAATATATCCGTGGCGAACTCCTCGCCACGGATGGATCGTTGCACAGCCAGTCTCGGATTGCAACGGGATATCGGTCGATCCCGGCCATCCCCATGCCGAAGGCCCGTCCAAGGGGATGGCGAGCCTTCGGCCGGGGGTGGCCGGTTGCGGGCCGGATCAGGCGATCACGGTCACCGAAGCTTCGACAAAGATCGTCGCGGTGCCCAGACCGTACTGATTATAGGCGTGGTTGTTCACGAGTATCTGCCCCTCATAGGCGGCACCGGTCATTGTCACCGAGTCACCGATATCGCCGGTCACATAGAGTTCCCGATCACTGTCGGTGACCTGGATCACGCCAGCCTCGGTCAATGT
Organism: Sphingobium sp.; assembly: GCA_030148625.1. The sequence goes on from JASBTC010000020.1 coordinate 6,023, forward strand.
GATGCTGCGCCCCGGATCGCCGACACCCAGGTCGATCCGCTCGATATTGGCGATGTTGGTCGCGCCGCCATCGAGCGTGAGGACGGTCCCCGTTCCCTTGTCGATCAGCAGCGTATCGAAGCCCACACCGCCGTCGATCTTCACGTCCAGAGCGTCATAGACGAGGACGTCATTGCCTTCCCCGCCATTCAGGCTGTCGCTGCCGTCACCGCCGCGCAGCAGATCGTTGCCCTTGCCGCCCAGTAGCGTGTCGTTGCCGGCAAAGCCGTAGAGACGTTCGTTGGCATCGCCCCCGGTCAGCGTCTCGGCGCCGACGGTTCCGAGCTTGATGTTGGAATTGCCGTTGCTGTTGAGCAGGCTCAGGTCGAGCAATGTTCCGGTGAAGTCATTGTCGCTCAGCCCCAGACTGTCGGTTGCCGTGATCTTGGTCTCATTGAGCACCTGCAGTCCCAGCAGGGTCAGGTCCTGCTCGAAATGCACTGTCGCCAGAAGTTCGTTGACCGCGCGATTGTCGATCGTGCCGCCATCGATGGCCGTGATCGTGAGTTCCGAGAGTGGGCCGATAATGCCCAGAAGACCGGGGTCGTTCTTGACGGCGACCTTCAATCCCAGTTCTGCTGCAAGCAGTTCGGACGCCGTCAGTTCATAGGCGCCCAGATTCAGGTTGATCAGCGGATTATAGCGGACCTGAACCGATTTGAGATTATTGTCGGGATCTAACGCCACCAGCGACTGTGCGTTGATGTCGAGCAGACCCAGCGTCTCCGCACTGATCAATCCCAGCAGTGCGGTTTCGTTCGCCTGCACGATCGGCGCCTGATTGGTGTTGGTGATCGTGATCGGCTGGGTGTCGCCATTGCCGACATTGCCGGCAGCATCGATCACCCGGACATCGATGGTGTGATTGCCGGCGGCAAGCGTACCGTAACCGTAGAACCAGGTCGTTCCATTGTCGGTCGCTTCCGTCCACGCGCCGCCATCGATCCTGATCTCGACACGCTCGTTCGCACCCAGCGCCTGGCTCAACGTGCCGAGGATCGTGGGGGAACGGTCTTCCGTGCTCCAGTCACCCGACGCGCCGGTATCGTCCGCCAGGGCGGTGATCGCGATCGTGGCCGTGGGTGCCGCGGTATCGATCGTGACCGCATAGGCGGCAGACGGCACGCTCACATTGCCCGCGGCATCGCTCGTGGTCGCAGTGAAGCTGTGGACACCCTGGCCAAGCGCCGCAGCCGGCGTGAAGCTCCAGGCGCCCGCACCATTGGCAGTCGTCGTGCCGAGCAATGTGCCATTGTCATAGACCGTGACCGTTGCGTTGGCGGGCGCGCCCGTGCCGGCGACGGCCGGGCGCGTATCGTCGGTGAATCCGCCATTGGCGACGGTGCCGACCAACAGCCCGACATCGTCGGTGACCGAAGCGATCACCAGGGTCGCAGGCGGCGTGGTGTCGATGGTGACCGTATAGGCCGTCGACTGTGCGCTCACATTGCCCGCGGCATCGCTCGCCGTCACCCTGAAGGCATGCGCGCCCTCACCGAGCGCCGCAGCCGGCGTGAAACTCCAGACGCCGGCGCCATTCGCCGTCGTCGTGCCGAGCAATGTACCATTGTCATAGACCGAAATGGTCGCGTTGGCCTCGGCGCCCGTACCGGCGATCGCCGGTCGCGTGTCATCGGTGACGCCGCCATTGGCGACGATGCCGGTGATCGTGCCGACATCATCGGTCACCGAAGCGATCGTCAGGAATGCGGGCGCGGTCGTGTCGATGGTCACCGCGTAAGCGGCCGACGGCGCGCTGCTGTTGCCCGCCGCATCGGTCGCGGTCGCGGTGAAACTGTGCGTGCCCTGGCCAAGCGCCGCAGCCGGTGTGAAGCTCCAGACGCCCGCACCGTTGGCCGTAGTCGTGCCCAACAAGGTGCCATTGTCATAGACCGAGATGGTCGCATTGGCCTCCGCACCCGTGCCGGCAATCGCCGGACGCGTGTCGTCGGTGACGCCGCCATTGGCGACGACACCCAGGATCGTCCCGACATCGTCGGTCACCGAAGCGATCGTCAGAACAGCCGGCGCGGCCGTATCGATCGTGACCGCATAGGCTGCGGAGGGTGCGCTGACATTGCCCGCGGCATCGGTCGCGGTCGCGGTGAAGCTGTGCGCGCCCTGGCCAAGCGCGCCAGCCGGGGTGAAGCTCCACGCGCCCGCGCCATTCGCGGTGGTCGTGCCGAGCAAGATGCCATTGTCATAGACCGAGATCGTCGCATTGGCCTCGGCTCCCGTGCCGGCGATTGCCGGACGCGTGTCGTCGGT
>JASBTC010000039.1 GCA_030148625.1 Sphingobium sp.
CGCTGGCGCGCCTTCCTCTCCTGGGCGGCCGGCATCGCGGTCGCCACGCTCACCTCGCGCGGCGTCATCCATCTGAGCGGCGTCGCCGCGCTCGATTCCATCGCCACCAGCTTCCTCGTCCAGGCCGCATTGATGCGCGCCATGGCCGCCCCCACCGATCCATCCCTGAAAGTATCGCATGGCACAGAATGACATCCGCCTCGAAGACCTGCCCGATCTCGCGCGCGGCGCAGCGCTGCTCGGCGCCGGTGGTGGCGGCGATCCCTATATCGGCCGGCTGATCGCGGAACAGGCCTTCGCCGAATATGGCGCGCCCGCCATCCTCTCGCCCGCGGCCGTGCCCGACGACATGCTGATCTGCGCGGTGGCAGCACTGGGCGCCACCAACATCCAGATGGAAAAGCTGATCGCCGGCAATGAACTGCCCCATGCCGTCCATGTCCTCGAACGCTATCTCGGCCGCCGCGTCGGCGCGCTGATCCCCGCCGAGATCGGCGGCAGCAATTCGCTGCTGCCGCTGATGCTGGGCGCGCGACAGGCGCTGCCCGTGATCGACGCGGACGGCATGGGCCGCGCCTTTCCCGAGCTGCAGATGAACAGCTTCAGCATCAACGGCGTCCGCGCCGGGCCGCTGGTGGTGGTCGACGAACATCTCAACACCGCGATCATCGATACGCCCGACGATACCACCGCTGAGGCGATGACGCGCGCGCTGGCGATCCAGATGGGGCTGCGCGTCTATCTCAGCTGCTTTCCGATGACGGGCAAGCAGATGCGCGAGACCGCGATCCACGGCACGCTGTCCGCCGCGCTGGCGATCGTCCGCGCGCTCGGCGGCGGCAACGGCACGGTCTCGCCGGTCGATCATCTGGTCGATGTGCTGCGCGATATCCCGACCTATGGCCATGCCCGCGCGCTGTTCGACGGCAAGATTGTCGATGTCGACCGGCGGACGGCGCGCGGCTTCTCGGTCGGTTCGTGCCGGCTCGACGCGATTGGCGGCGGCGGTCAGGCGGTGATCAGCTTCCAGAACGAGAATCTGTCGTGCGACATCGACGGCAAGATCGTCGCCGTCACGCCCGACCTGATCTGCATCGTCGATCGCGAGACTGCCGAGCCGATCCCGACGCCGCAGCTCAAATATGGCCAGCGCGTCCGCGTCGTCGGCATCCGCGCGCCCGAGCGGATGCGCACGCCCCAGGCGCTCGCCGCCTTCGGCCCCGCCGCTTTTGGAATCGATGCAGCCTATACGCCGCTGACATGCGCGTAACCGCGCGGATGGCGGCCGAACAGCCGACCGCGCCGATCGAGACCGCGGTCGATGGAGACCGCATCTACTGGACCGAGGCGCAGCCGGCCCGTGGCGGATCGGCGTCGGTGCGCTGCTGGCATGAGGGCCGCGTCACCACGCCGATCGCGGGCACACATGATGTTCGATCGCGTGTTCATGGCTATGGCGGCGGCGCGATCGCGGCGGCGCACGGTCTTCTGTATTTCACCGATCGGATCGACGGACGGCTGCACCGCCAGGATTTGCAGGGCAAGCGTGAGGCGCTGACGCGGAGCGATCCCGCACTGCCGCGCCACTATGCGGATGTCGTTCCGGATCCCGCGCGATCGCGGATAATCTGCGTCGAGGAATCGCATCATCCCGACGGCCGTATATGCAATCATCTGGTCGCCATTGCCGATGACGGATCGGGCCGGGTCACCCTGCTGTCCGACGCCTTCGATTTCGTCGCGTCCCCGCGCATCGATCCCACCGGCACGCGGATCGCCTGGATCGGCTGGTTCCTGCCGCATATGCCGTGGGACAGCACCGAATTATGGGTGGCCGACCTGACCGGCACCGGGATCGCCAATGCCCGCTGCGTGGCGCGCGGCGCGTCGATCGTCGATCCGCAATGGACGCGCGACGGGCGGCTGCTCCATTTGTCCGACGCACCGGGATATTGGATGCTCCATGTCTGGGACGGAACGGCGAGCCGGCTGGTCGCGCAGACCCGGGATCTCAGCGCGCCGCAGCTCCGCCTCAATTTTCCGCGCTATGCGCAGCTCGACGACGGCATTGTCGCCGCGGCCGAAACCCGGTCCGCCCGCACCCGGCTGATCTCGATCGACCTCGCATCGGGCGCGGTCACGCCGATCCCCCTGCCCTTTGCCGATATCCAGTCGGTCCGCCGGATCGACGGCGCGCGCATCTGCCTGGTCGGCCTGGCCGAAGACCAGCCGCCCGCCGTCGCGCAGGTCGAGCCCGCGACCGGCCGCCTGACCATCCTCCATCGCGGCGCCATGCCCGCGATCCGCGTCGTCACGCCCGAGGATGCGACGATCCCGGCCGATGACGGTGCGACGGCCCAGGCCTTCCACTATCGATCGCGCACGGCGCCCTCCCCACCGCCGATGATCGTGATGGCACATGGCGGGCCGATCAATCAGGCGAGCGCGGCCTTGTCGCTGACGATCCAGTTCTGGCTGGAAAGCGGTTTTTCCTGCCTCGACGTCAATTATCGCGGCAGCAGCGGTTTCGGCCGCGCCTATCGCGACGCGCTGCTCGGCGAGTGGGGCGAGATCGACTGGCGCGATATGGTATGCGCGGCGGATCACGCGGTCGCCATGGGCTGGGCCGATCCGGCGCGGCTGATCGTCCGGGGTGGCAGCGCGGGCGGCTTCACCACATTGTGCGCATTGGCGCGATCGGACCGGTTCGCGGCGGGCGGCAGCCATTTCGGAGTCTCCGATCCGGCGGCGCTGTTTCACGAGACGCACAAGTTCGAAAGCGGCTATCTCGAGGCGCTGATCGGGCCATGGCCCGAGGCCGAGGCGCTGTACCGCGAGCGCGCGCCGATCAAACATGCCGACGCGATCAGCGCGCCGTTGATCCTGTTCCAGGGTCTTGAGGACCGCATCGTCCCGCCCGACCAGACGCGGCGGATGGCCGCCAGCCTGTCCGGACGCGGCATCGCCTGCGAAGCGCATTATTATCCGGGGCAAGGCCATGGCTTCGACGATCTGGACGTGAAGATCGCCGCACTGGAAGCCGAGCGCGCCTTTTACTGCAGGGTGTTCTCGATCGGCTGAAACAGTGCCTGTGCTTGCACGATCGCCTGGGTGCGGCTGTTGACGCCCAGCTTGCCGTAGATGTTCTTGAGATGGAATTTGACCGTATTCTCGGTGAGATCCAGCGAGCGCGCGATCCGCTTGGCGGAAAGCCCGTTCTGAAGCTGCGAGAGCACATCCCCCTCGCGCGGCGTCAGCAGCGGCGCGGCCTCCGGCGCCTCGGCCGGGGTCAGCAGCGACAGCAGATGCGCCGCCATGCCACTGTCGGCGACGCGGCCGATATGCGCGCCGAGCAGCGCGGCGAGCGCGTCGCCCTCCTCCAGAAAGGCGCGGACATGCCCGCTCTGGCCAGCCAGGCTCATCGCCTCGAACAGATGATGATCCGCCGCCGCCATATCGCCCATGTGTTCGCGCGCGATCGCGCCGAGCAGATGGAGGTGGATGCGCGGGCGCGACAATTTCATGCGCGCGAAATCGCGCAGCGGCTGTTCGATCAGGCCGGGCACCCGATCGGGCTCGCCACGTGCCAGCGTCAACCTTGCAAAGGCGACAAGCACGGCTTCACGCTCCCGCCACAGCATCTCGCCGACATCGTCCTTCAGATAAGCGCCAGACGAAAGGCCCGCGGCGTCCGCGATCTCCGCCGCCTCCCCGGCCGCGCCGGCGCGCGCGAGGCAGGTCATGCGCTGCGCCGTCAGAAAGGGATAAAGCCCGGTCAGGCCCCGCGCATCACAGATCCGTTCCGCCGCTGCCAGCCGGTCGAGGGCGGCGTCGACGCCGCCCTGTGCCATCGCGACCGCAGTTCCGACGCCGTGGACGATGGCATGGACGGCATGCCAACCCTCCATCGCCGGCAGACGGCGCAGCACGCCCTGGAGACGCTTTTCGGCGAGCCCGAACCGCCCGGCATCGCAGGCGATCTCCGCCCGGCCGATGGCGACCAGCAACGGCTTGTCGCCATCATCGGGAAAGTGACGGCGCGCCAATGCCTGGGCGCGATCGAACGACACATCGGCCGCCGCGCTGTTGCCCATCGCGAACTGGGCGGCGGCACGGTGAAGTTCGACGAAGAAACTGCCATGCGGCAGCGCCGCACGCGCATAATGGACCTGTGCGTCGCAGGCGTGGCGGTCGGCGCGCTCGGGCTGCCCGCGCTGCTGGCATGAAAGGCTCATCAGCGTCTTCACATTGCCGAGCACCATGTCGTCATCGTCGCCGACATCCTCCATCCGCTGCGCATAGATCACCAGATAGGCGTCGCCCGACGGCTTGCACTGGTTGAACAACAGGGTGGATTCGACGAGCAGCAGATCGAACTGCACGTCGCTGTCCGCACAGTCGGCAAGCGCGGCACGCGCGTCGCCGAACAGCCTTTCCGCATCCGTCAGCGCGCCGCGCTTGATCGAGACGAGCGCGCGCAGCAGTTTCAGGCGCGGCACGGCCTGGAGCAGCGCATCGTCGAGCAGCCCGTCGATAGCCTCCATGCGCGCCTTGCCCTGCCGGATCCAGATCCGCGTCGCGCCGGCAGCGAAGATGTAGCGGGCCGCACGCTCGGCATCGTCGGCGAGCCGGGCGTGCCGCACCGAACGGATCAGATGCCCCGCCCGATCGTGCCAATCGGCCAGCCGCGCATGCGCCTGCTGCCGGGCGCCGAGCGGCTGGGCATCGAAGGCCTCGCGGAGAAGCTGGCGCAATATGGGATGCAGCCGATAGCGGCCGGTCGCGCCGTCCTGGATCAGAAAGGCTTCGAACCCATCGAGCCGCAGAAGCGCCCGCCATGGATCGGCGCCTCCGGGGTGCAGGAAAGCCGCGGCACCCTCGTCGACGGTGTCGAGCGGCGAGAGGGCGACCAGCAACGCCCTTATGTCGGGTGGCACCGTATCGATGATCTGTTCGGATAGATAATCGCCCGCCATGCCACGGACCGCATCGAAGCTGGCGATCAGCCCGTCGCGATCCTCGGCTTGGCGCCACACGCCGTACAGCAACTGCACGATCGCGGGCCAGCCTAGGCTGTGCGCCACGACGGCGGCGGCATCCTGGCGCGACAGGCCCGCACCGAAGATCTCGACGATATCGTGAAAGCCGAACTGGAGATCCGCGGTGCCGATCTCACCCACCAGCCCCTGGACGCGCAGCGCGGAGACCGGGATGTCGGGCCGCTGGCGTCCACCCAGGGCCAGCAGCAGATTGTCGGGCGCCCAGCGCAGCAAAGGCGCGAGCACATCGCGTATCTCCGCATCGCCCAGCCGATCCGCATCGTCGACGATCAAACTCACGGGTTCGGCATGGCGCGCGATCGCGTTGAGCAGCTGGCGCAGGCGCTGCCGCGCGCCGGCGCCATCGGCGTGCGCATGCGACGCAAGCCCCGGCCCGACATCGATGCCGGCCCGATCGAAGGCGTGCGCGAGATAGGCGACGAGCTTACCGGGCGAGAGGTCCTCGTCGTCCGCCGACAGCCAGGCTGTGCGTTGCCCACTTGCGGAGCGATGCTCGTGCCATTGGGTCAGCAGCACCGTCTTGCCATAGCCGGCGGCACCGGTGACCAGAAGGATGCGGCAATGCGCCATGGCGTCGAGCCGCTGGAGCAGGTCCGTGCGCCGCAGCGCCGCGGTGCGCACTATCGGCGGCCGCAGCCGCGTCAGCAGCAGTGCGCCGCCATCGTCATCCAGGCCGGCCTGATCATGCATCGCCCGCCATGTCCCCGAAGGCACGATACTCCTCGGCGATCCCGAACGCGCGCGGGCCGAACACCGCCAGCCCCTCCGGCCGGCGCATCAGCGGTGCCGCGGCATAGCCGATGACATGGACGCGCTGGCCATAGCGAAGCTGCTCGGCAGTCAGCGGCTCGGCGCTCTCCTGATCGAGCACGACGATGATGTCGGGCACCGAGATCACGGTCCTGCCATTGCGGCGCGCGACCACGAACTCGTTCTGGATGCCGATCGTCATGCGATCGTCGGCGCCGCCCTCGCTGTCGATCACGGCAGTGCCCCAGTGCCAGCCATCGCGCGTCTCGTGCGTGATATCGACGATCTTGCCGCTGAACAGCCGCGCTGCCGCCCGGTCCGCCGCGGGATCGTCGAGAAAGGCGATCAGCCTGTCGGTGGGATCGCCATCGCCCGATCGCGCGCCACGGATGGTGCGGCCGATGTCGCGCGTCGCGGTCAGCGTGCCCGGAATGGCGGAGGCACGGATCTCGGCCCCGCTCATCGGATAGACCACGCTGTGGACAAGACCGCCCAGCGACGAGGCGAAGCCGCGCGCCACCCGTTCCGCCACGCGATCGTCGTCCAGCGTGATATCGGCTTCGTTGCCGCGATCGTCGCGCAGCGCCGCCGGCGTGCTCCGGTGCCCGGCCACGCTGAAGCTGGTCATTTCGAGATGGGGAAAGGCGCGGCCCATGCCGTCGGCATCGATCACCGGCAGGTCCAGGCGCGCGCCCAGCCCCAGCGGCACCATCGAATTGCAGCCGCCGATCTCGACACAGAAGATCGCGTCGATCGTCCGGCCATAAAGGCGTTCGGCCTGCGCGATCAGCGCGACCAGCGCATTCTCGCTCACAAGCTGTTCGACCAGTACGGTCGGCGCACCGATGCCCGCGACGCCGACGACAAAGGCATCGTCCGCCAGCGCATCGAGCGCGATGACGCGCGGATAACGGCCCTGCTCGATCTGGTTGCGGACGAACAATTCGCCGACATAGGGATCACCGCCGCCGCCCGCGCCCAGGAAGACCGCGCCGCGCGCCATATCCTGCACATCCTGCGTGGTCCGCACCTCAAGCATGTTCGATCTCCCTGAGCGCGCCGACGGCGCGCGCGCGGATGCGGACGAGCCGCCCCTGCATATGCCCCAATGGCAGTTCGACGAGTTCGACCAGTTCGATGCTGTCGTCCTCCGCCCCGGCCGATCGCGCCGCATCGCCGGCGATGCGCGTCGCATCGGCCAGCGCATCCTCGCGCGCCATCGCATCGAGATCGTAGATCCGGTCCGATCGTCCGCTGACCGTGGCGATCGCCGCGCCGATGGCGTTGGCGACTTCGGCAAAGGCGGGGCGAAGCGTGCCGGCGCTGCCCGAGAAATCGCGGGGAAACAGGATCGCGCCGCCGCCGACCAGGATCGTCGGGATCGGATTGCCGTTGACGCGCACGAGGTCGATCGCCGCCTCCGCCCGCGCATGGATCGCCTCGATCGCCACCTGCACATCATCATCGGCGAGATCCGCGACCAAGGCGGCATCGCCGATCGACGCCAGCCCCGCGCGCACGGCCAGGTCGGTCGTGGTCAGGGTCTCACCGCCGAACACCAGCGCGTCGCTCGCCAGGCGATGGCCCACCGATTCCGGGCCGATCTCCACCGCGTCCCCGTCGATCGCGACGATGCTGCCGCCGCCCAGCGGGATCGAGAGGATATCGGGCATGCGCATATTCGTCCGCACGCCGCCGATCACATTGGGCAGCGCGGTCTCCCGCGGGAAGCCGCGCAGCACATAGCCGATATCGGTGGTGGTGCCGCCGACATCGACGACGACGGCATCGTCGACCCCGGCCAGGAAGGCGGCACCCCGGATGCTGTTGGTGGGGCCGGCCGAACAGGTGAAGACCGGATAGTCGGCCGCGGTCTCGGTGGTGATCAGCGTGCCGTCATTCTGGGTCAGATAGATGGGCACGGCGATGCCGAGCCGCGCGAACGCATCGACCAGCGCATCGATCACCCGCCGCGACAGCAGCGCCATCGACGCGTTCATGATCGCGGCATTCTCGCGATCGATCAGCCCCATGCCACCGACGCGCGAGGAGCAGGTGACGTGCAGCCCCGGCGCCCCGCGCCGGAGCAATGCCGCGACTTCGTCCTCCAGATCGGGGCGCAACGGCGAGAACGTCGCGGTGAGCGCCGCCGCCGGGATTTCGCGTTCGCGGATCGCCTCCGCGATCGCGAGCACGGCTTGTTCGTCGATCTGGCCATGGGCATTGCCAGCATAGTCGGCGCCCCCCTCCAGCCAGAAGATATGCCGACCGATCCGGGCAAGCAGATCCTCGGGGAAACCGACCAGCGGTGGCACGCCGTCTCCGCAGGGGGCGCCGATGCGGATGGCGGCGACCGGGTTCAGTTCCTTGCGCTCGACAAAGGCGTTCACGAACTGGGTGGTCCCGATCATGACCCGGCCGATCTCGTCCGCGCCGCGCTCCGCGCTTTCGAGCAGACGCGTCACCGACTGGATGACGCCCGATCCGATATCGCGCGTGGTGAAGCTCTTGTTCGACGCGACGACTTCCCGGCCGCGCATGAGCACGGCATCGGTGTTGGTTCCGCCGACATCGATCCCCAGCCGCAGCGTTCCTCGCGCCGGTCCGGTCATGATCATCTTCCCTCCCTTTTATCCGTATTCACTTCGCCACGAGCTAGCGCAGCGCAAAACCTCCATCCGAAAACAGCGTCGATCCGGTCATGAAGCCGTTGCCGAGCAGGAACATCACCGTGTCCGCGACCTCGTCGACAGTGCCCACACGGCCGAGCAGCGACAGATCGGCATAGGATGCGAAAGCGGCCTCGCGCAGCGGCGCGGGCCGGCCGCGCCAGAGATCGCTGTCGATCGTGCCGGGCGAAACGACGTTCAGGCGCACCGGCGCGAGCTCGACCGCGAGCGCGCGTCCGAGCGTCTCGATCGCGCCATTGCACGCGGCATAGGCGGCGGCCGCCGCCGGCGGGCGGGCGCTCGCGGCGCCCGACATCAGCACCACCGACGCATCGGTCGAGAATTTGGGGAGCGCCGCGCGGACCGCGCGATACTGACCCCAGAATTTGGCCTCGAACGGGCTCCGCGCGGTCTCGTCATCCGCCTCACGAAACGATGCCACGCGATAGCTCGCGCCCGGCGTGAAGAGATGGTCGATCCGCTCCACGCGATCGAAGAAGCGCGCGATCGATGTGGGATCGGCGGTATCGACCGGGGCGGCTTCTGCGGCGGAGCCGAGCCGCGCGCGGGCCGCATGAAGCCTGTCCTCCGAACGGCCACCGATCAGCACGGTGGCGCCCGCCGCGATCGCGCGCTCGGCGACGCGGAACCCGATGCCCGAACTGCCGCCGATCACGACCAGATGCTTGCCTGTGAATGTCATGCCGGAAACCTATGCGGCGGCGCCTTCATGACCTAACGCCAATATTTCATTTTTTTGATGACTAATATTCACTAATATCCAACGACGCGCTTTTCGCGCGGGCTGGGATAGCTGTGGCGGCTATGCGTCAGACGCGCCTTGACCAGTGCCTCCGCCACGCAAGCGGCGGCGGGGATCGGATCGATCACCGGCACGATCAGGCCGCGCTCGGCCAATGCCGCGGCGATGGCGTCGGCGCAGCCGAAAAAGCCCGTGCAGCCCAGCACGATCACCCCGGCATGATTGTCCTCGACGCAGCGTACCGCATTCTCGGTGAGCCGTTCGATGACCTCGGCGCGGCGCTCGGTCAGTTCGAGCACCGGCATGTCGACGACGCGGATCGTGGCGAGCTTGTCGGCGACGCCATAGACCCTTGCGAGATTGCTCAGCATCGGTCGCACGGCTTCCAGGATGGTGACGATCGCGAAACGGTGCGCCAGCATCGCGGCCAGATGCATCGAGGCTTCGCCCGGCCCCACCACCGGGATCGAGACACGCTCGCGCGCGGCCTGCAATCCCGGATCGCCCATGCAATCGATGACGATCGCATCGACGCCATCGGCTTCGGCCTCGACCGCGCGGCGCACCACATCCGGCGCGGAGATCACATGATCATATTCGCCCTCGATCGATGAAGGTCCGCGTTCGAGCGCGACATGGCTGAAGGTCAGGCCCGGACCGCCCAATCCGGCGATATCGTCGAGCGAGCGCAACCCCTCGACGACCGAAGGGGTGATGATGCGGATATGGGTCATGGTCTCTCCTCGCATGCCGAAACACGGCTTTGCCGATCGCCGAGAGGCTAGAGCCGCATCCATGAGTTGACCAAACGCCAATATTTCATTTTATTGATGATCTTCATTCATGAGTGGCGCGCATGTATTCGGTGGAACGGTTCAGCGGCGTCCGCGCCTTTGTCGCGGTGGCCGAATGCGGCAGCTTCAACGGAGCGGCCGAATTGCTGGGGCTGACGCCTTCGGCGATCAGCAAGGCGGTCTCGCGGCTGGAGGCGAGCCTGCGCGTCCGCCTGTTCCAGCGGACGACGCGGCGGCTGAAGCTGACCGCCGATGGCGAGCTGTTCTATCGCCGATCGGCGCAGGCGCTGGCCGGGCTCGCCGATGCGGAGGCGGAACTGGCGCATGGCAAGGACGTGCCCGCCGGCACCTTGCGCGTCGACCTGCCGATCCTGTTCGGCCGCACCTGGATCACGCCCGTGCTGCTGTCGCTCGGCCGGCGCTATCCCGAACTGGAGCTCGACATCAGCTTCAATCTGCAGGGCGTCGATCTGTTCGCGGAGGGCATCGACCTCGCGGTCAGGATCGGCGCGCTCCAGGACAGCAGCGGGCTGGCGGCGCGTTCGCTCGGCCAGCAGCACCGCGTGCTGTGCGCCACCCCCGCCTATCTCGACATGCACGGCCGCCCGGCGAGCGTCGCCGATCTCGCGAGCCATGAATGCATCGCGGAAACGCGGCGCGGCCGCCCGCAACCCTGGCCCTATGTCGACGAAGCGGGCGCAGCGCAGCTTTTCGCGATGAAAGGCCGCTTCCGCATCGGCAGCGCCGAAGTGCTCGCCGACGCGGCGCGCAGCAGCCAGGGCATCGCGATGCTGCCGCGCTGGTTTGTCGCGAGCGAGCTGCGCTCCGGCCAGCTCGAACCCGTGCTGCCGCAGCTCTTCAACACATCGCTGCCGATCAATGTGCTGTGGGCACGCAACCGCTATCTGAGCCCCAAGATCAGGGTGGTGATCGACGAGTTGTTCCGTCTCTACGGCACCAACCCACCCTGGGAAGCGCTATAAGGCCAGCCACCTTGGCAAGCGCAAGGCCAACCCCAGCCGTCAGCCGCCAGCGATGATCCGCACCCTCTGATCGATCAGCCCCGCGATCCCGGCGCCCGCCTCGCCCAGTTCCAGCCGCACCCGTTCGCCGTTGCGCAGGAACGGCGTCGCAGGCCGGTCGGCGAGCGCGTCGAGCGCGCGGCGTTCGGCGATGCAGGCGGAGCCGACCCGGTCGGCGTCATAGTTGGAGACGGTGCCCGATCCGATCACAGTGCCGGCGCACAGATCGCGCGTCGCGGCGGCATGGGCAATGAGCTCGCCAAAGCCGAAATGCATCGCCCCGCCCAGCGGTTCGCCGAACAGCACGTCGCCGCGCCACAGACGCAGCGGCAGGTGCACGCGCCCGTCGCGCCAGGCATCGCCGAACTCGTCGGCTGTGACGGCAAAGGCCGAAAGCGTGCTCGGCGGCTTGGCATGGATGAAGCCGAAGCCGCCCTTCATTTCCGCCGGGCCGAAGGCGCGCAGGCTCCAGTCGTGTATGATCACGATCAGCCGGACATGGCCGAGCGCCGCCTCCGGCGTGATGCCCATCGGCACCGCATCGGTGATCACGCCGATCTCGGCCTCGAAATCGACGTCATGGCGTATGTCGGGAAAGACGACCTCTTCGTGCGGCGCCAGATAGCGATGCGAGATACCCTGATACATCAGTGGCGGCTCATGCTCGCCGCGCTTCTCGAAACCCCAGGCATCGGCGAGGATATGATTGTGCGCCAGGAAAGCCGAGGCGTCGAGGAACTGATAGCCGCGCGGCAGCACCGCATCGAGCGCGGATGGGTCCACTGGAAACGCATCGCCCCCGCCCGCTACCAACCGCGCCGCCTGCGCGCGCAGTTCGGGTTCGACACCGGTCCAGTCGTCCAGCGCCGCCTGCAATGTCGGCGCGGCGGCGGCGAATTCGGCGCGGGCAAGATCGTTCGAGACGACAAGCAACCGCCCGTCACCACCGGTTCGAAGCGTCGCGAATTTCATGATGCATCCTCGAAAATGGCGACGGCGCGCGTCCAGCCGGCGGAGGCGGCGCGGATCTTCACCGGAAAGCAGGAAATGGTGAAGCCGTTGGGCGGCAGCGCTTCGAGATTGTGCAGCTTCTCGAGATGGCAATAACCGATATCGCGGCCCACCTTATGCCCTTCCCAGATCAGGCTCGCATCGCCGGTCTCGGCATAACGCCGGGCGGTGTGGCTGAACGGCGCGTCCCAGCTCCAGGCGTCGGTGCCGGTCACGCGCACGCCGCGTTCGAGCAGGTACAAGGTCGCCTCGCGGCCCATGCCGGCGCCGGCCGAGAGATAATCGTCCGCGCCATAGCGGCTGCCGGCGCGCGTGTTCACCAGCACGATGTCGAAAGGCTGGAGGTCATGGCGGATGCGCGCCAGCTCGGCTTCGACTTCCGCCGCCGTCACCACATGGCCATCGGGAAAGCCGCGGAAATCGAGCTTCACACCGGGCCGGAAACACCAGTCGAGCGGCACTTCGTCGATCGTGATCGCACGCTCGCCGCCATTCATCGTCGAGGCGAAATGATAGGGTGCGTCGAGATGCGTGCCATTATGCGTGATCAGTTCGATCTTCTCGTACGACCAGGCCTCCTGATCGGGCAGATCCTCCGCCGTCAGCCCCGGAAAGAATTGCGCCAGCTCACCCACCTGATCCCGGTGGCTGAAATAGTCGATCTTGGGGCGATAGGGCGCCGGGTCGGAGGCGACGTCATTCTCCAGCGGCACCGAGATATCGACGAAGCGGCGGCCCATGGTCAGGCAGCCCGTTCGACATAGGCATAGAGCGGATCGTCCGCGCCGCGCTTGCCGAACAGGAACGGCTTGGCGGGATGGCGTTCCCAGAATTTCGCGGTCTCGGGCTCCATGCGGCTCCAGTCGAAGATCACGTCGCGGTGGGTGATCGCCCAGCGCCCGTCGCGCCGCTCGAACCGGTCGAGATAACGGCCGCCGATCTCCGCATCGGTGCCGTCGGTCATCTGGCACCAGGCGACGTGATAGCTTTCGACAAAGGCATGGTCAGCATCGCCGAATTCGCAGAGGATGTTGGTGATCATGTGCATCATGCCCTTGATCGGCGATCCCGGTTTGGGCCGGGTGAACGAGACGACATCGATAAACTCGGTCGCCAGCCCGTCGAACTCGCCATGCCGTTCGGTGGCGCCGGGATGATAGCAGCCATGCGCCAGTTCCGCATCCGAACGGTCGCCCGCCCGCGCGCGGCGGTAAAGCACTTCAGCGATAGCCTGCTTGTCGAGAAGCTGCTGGATGGCTGCGTCCATATCGATCGGTTCCTTGATGCCGGGAGTGGGAAGAAGCGCGCCGCGGGTCGCCCCGCCTGTCGCGTAGAGCGGATCCTGTGCGGTGCGCGTGCCCATCAGATGCGCGGGCTGGGTTTCGGGATTCCAGAAGGGCGCGGTGCCGGGCATCACCCGCGACCAGTCATAGACGATATCGCGATGCTGGATCAGCCAGCGCCCGCCCACGTTCCTGAATGTGTCGAGATAGCGCCCGCCGATATGGAAGAAGACGGTGGCACCGCCCTCCACGAAAGTCTCGTGCGCGACATGATAGCTTTCGACGAACACATCACCATCGTCGCGGAACTCGAACAGCGCATTGCCGATGATGTGGAGCTTGGAAATGCATTCCGGCCCCTTCAGTCGCGCAGCTTCCAGGCTGTCGATGAAACCGTGCATCAGCCCCTGATAGGTGCCGTGATTGTCGGTGCCGTCGACGGGGTGACACGCCTTCATCAGCGCGGGATCGTAACGATCGGCGCCGCGCGCACGCGAATGGAGCAGGTCCAGTATCTCCTGCTTGATCTTGTATCGCTCGACCGCAGTCACTCGACCCGCTCCTTCTCCACGTCGGCCTCGATCGCGCCGATTCCGTCGATCTCGCATCGCACCCGATCGCCGGGCTTCAGGAAACGCGGCGGTTTCATCGATCCGCCGGTGCCCTTGGGCGTACCCGTCGCCAGCACGTCACCGGGCTCCAGCGTGCAGACCGTCGACAGATAGGCGATCTGTTCCCAGCAATTGTTGATCATCTCGCGCGTCGAGCCGTCCTGCACCACCTCACCATTGACCAGGCAGCGCAGGCGCAGCCCGTGCGGATCGCCCAGTTCGTCGGGCGTCACGATCCATGGGCCGAGCGGGCCGTGGCTGTCGAACGACTTGCCAAGCATGATCGTCGGGCTGCGCCGCTGCCAGTCCCGCACGCTGACATCGTTGCAGATCGTGTAGCCCGCGACCACCTCATGCGCGCGGTCGACGGCGACGCGCCGGCAGCGGCGGCCGATCACGATCGCCAGCTCCACTTCCCAATCGAGCTCACTGCCCTCCGGCGGCAGCAGGATCGGATCAAAAGGGCCGTTGATCGAAGTCGGCAACTTGACGAACCAGCGCTGGTGGACGGGCGGCACATAATCGGGATTGGCCGCCTTCACCTCGTCGATATGGCTCTGGTAATTGGCAGCGATGCCCAGGAACTTGCGCGGCCGCAGCACCGGCGCGCGCAGCCGGACATCGGCCAGCGCTTCGCCCGATCCGGTTTCGGCGGCACGGGTGGCGCGCGCCAAGCCCGCCTCTCCCTCGGCCAGCAGATCCTCCATCGACGGCACGTCGACCGCGAAGACACGATCGTCCCGCACCACGCCGACACGCTGCGCCGATCCGCCGAGATAGGTGACCAGCCTCATTGGCCGAGCCGTTCCGCCAGTGCGTTGCGGAAATCGCCCGCCGGCATGTAACTGGGATTGGCCTTCACCGCCTGTTCGGTCGCGGCGAAGATGTCCTCGTCGGACAGCGAGAAATCGATCGGCGTCCCATAGGGCTGGCTGATGTGCCAGGGCGTATGGACATAGGTCTCGATGATATTGTCCTCGGGATCGCGGAAATAGACGGTCCAGCTATTGCCATGGTCGAGCGTCCAGATCCTGGTGATCCGGGGATCGGCCTGTGCCCGGTCATGGACCCCGCGCAACTGGCCGAAATCGTCGAGCAGGAAGGAGATCTGCGCGACGGTCGACGGACTGTCCGGCGCGCGGCCCGATACCAGCAGCAATTGATGATGCTCGTCGGGCGACATCGTCATGAAGCGGATCGGATTCATATCGGTGCGCTCGTCGGTGACGATGAAGCCGAAAAAGCTGGTGTAGAAATCGGTCATCCGATCGATGTCGATGACATAGATTCCGACATGGTTGAGCGAGAAATTGATGCGCGTCATGGCTGGACGGTCTCCGTGGAAGCCGGCGGCGCAGCGACGCCGTCCGGCAGGATATGCAATTGATCGAGCAGCGCGGCGCACATGACTTCGAGCGCCGCCTGCCCGCGTCCGATCGCGAAGACATAGCGATCGGGCCTGACCAGCGCCCAGCCCGCCCCGCGCGCGCCGAGCCAGTCGGCGATGCCTGCATCCGGCACCGAGCATATCTGCCCGTCTATGGCACGCCAGCGCGGATCGCCGATCGTCAGGCCGGCCGTATCCGCTGCGACCAGCGCGAAACGTCCGTCGAGCAGTCGATCGAAATGGCGGCGGCCATCGGGCGTGTCGACGACGAATTCGGGCAGGCGCATGCCGCCGCTCGGTGGATCGACCACGCCCGAGCGGATCGGCGGCACGATATCGGTCATCGCGACCGTTCCGTTGCGGTTGCGCTCCATCTGGCGGAACATGGCGTCGCGCCGGGCGGCTTCGTCGGGGTCGCGAGTGCAGACCGCCGCCCCGGCTGCGACCGAGGCGGAGACGATCGCGCGGACATGCGGTTCGCGCTCCGCCTGATAGCTGTCGAGCAGCGTGTCGCCTGCCCCGCCGCGCAATACCAGCGACAGCCGCCAGATGAGTTGCGCCGCATCGCGGATGCCATGGCACATGCCCTGCCCGTAGAAAGGCGGCGTCTGGTGCGCGGCATCGCCCAGCAGGAAGACATTGCCGATCCGCCACTGCGCGGCGAGCAATGCGCGAAAGCGATAGATCGCGGCGCGGACGATCTCGACCTGGTCAGGATCGATCCAGTCGCCGATACGATCGCGCAGCCAGGCATCGGCCACGACCTGATCGTCGCTCTCACCGGCCAGCAGCATATATTCCCAGCGGCGATGGCGTCCCGCGCCGGGGATCAGCGTCGCGGGCCGTGCCGGATCGCAGACCATCAGCGAGAAGCGGCCGTCGCGCACCTCGGGCGGGATGCCATGACTTTCCGGCCAGCGCATCGGCCCGTCGACCAAAGTATCGACGACCAGCCAGCGTTCCTCGAAGCCGATATCGTCGAGCGGAACGCCCAGGCTCTTGCGCACGATGCTGCTTGCGCCATCGCACGCAAGGATGATGCGGGCGGACACCACGACTTGCTTTCCATCCGCATCGCGCGCGCGGATCGTGCCGTCCTCGATCCCCAGCACGTCATGACCGGTGCGCACATCGACATGCGCGAAGCGTTCCAGCCCCTCGCGCAGCAATGCTTCCAGTTGCGGCTGGTAAAAGAGGTTGCTGGGATGCCAGGCGAGCGGATCGGCCCGCAGCGGCGCACGGAAGGTACGGATCGGCTGGAGATCCGACCCCAGATAGACCGAACCGCCCAGCGGCCTGGTCACTTCGGCGATCCGCTCCGCCAGCCCGATCGCGGCGAAGATGCGCATGATCTCGGCATCGAAGACGATCGCGCGCGGCTGGCGATAGGGTGCGTCGCCGCGTTCCAGCACGAGCGTGCGCAGCCCCGCCATCCCCGCGAGATTGGCGGCTGCGGCCCCCACCGGCCCCATGCCGATGATTGCGATATCGTACCCGTCGAAACTCGTCATGCCCTTCGATCAGCCCCTGCCGCATCGCCCCGATCGGCAATGCTGTTTCGGCGAGGGCTATCGACGCATGACTTAATGGACAAAGACCGTTGAGGCCGATTTCGATAACTTGAGATTATCGATCAGACGAAACCGCCCCGGGAAGCGCGGTACAGGCGTCGCGGATCAACTGCATGACCGCGCGTGCGCCGGGCAGCAGCGAGCTGTGCTGGCGATAAGCGAGACCGACCTGTTCGGGGGGAAAGGCGAAATCGACCTCGAGCGCGACGAGATTGGTCGGGCGGGTGCTGAGCAAGGTGGAGGGCACGACGGTGATCAGATCGGTATTCTGCACCACCGAATCGAACAGGATCACGGTGCTCACGTCGATCGCACTCTGTGGTGGCGGCACCCCGGCATCGAGGAAGGCGCGATTGATGATCTCGCGATGCGACGGCGGATAGTCGGGAATGAGCCACGGAAACCCGGCAAGATCGGCCAGCGACAGATCCTTGCGGCCCACCAGCGGATGACCGGACCGGGTCGCGACGCGCGGCCCGGTCTGGACCAGAGGCTCGAAAGCGAGGCCGAGCGGATCGTTGTTCGCCGGCAGCAGCAGCAGCGCGGTGTCGAGCTCGCCGTCGAGCAGTGCCGCAGTCAGTTCTGCCGAAAAGGCGATCTTGAGCTTCAGTCGCAGGCCCGGCAGCGTCTCCATGACGATACGGGCGACGTCGGCCATCACAGCGCTCATCGTCGGGATCACGCCGATCACGATCGTGCCGCGAGTCAGGCCGCGCATCGCGTCGATTTCCGCCACGGCGCGCCGCACCTCGCTGTCGATCAGCTTGGCATAGCGGAACAGCGTCTCGCCGAAGCGTGTCGGCTCGACGCCGCGGGGCCGCCGATCGAGCAATGGCACGCCCAGTTGCGCCTCAAGGCTATGGATCGCCTTGCTCAGCGCGGGCTGCGACACATGCACGGCTTCGGCGGCGGCATGCATCGTCTTGTTCTCGACGCAGGCCATGAAATAGCGCAGCAATCTCAGGTCCATTCATTCCTCCGAGCCCCGATATCAGGTCAATGAATAATGAGAGGAAGTGGAGCCTTCGGCAACCAGCGATAACCTCAGCCTATTGCTCCGCGCGCAAGTTTCACTTTTGCCCACCCCCGCCCCTGTCCAAAAGCACGATCAAATAAAGCGACACATGGAGGGGAAGATGGCACTTCAAGTCACGACGACGCGCAGCCGGATGATCGGCGCCGCGTCGGCATTGGCGATAGGATTTGCGGCCGCGCCGGCGCTGGCGCAGGACCGGCCGGCCGACGAAAGCGCGCCGCGCGAAGCCGAGATCGTCGTGACCGCCCAGAAGCGCTCCGAACGGCTTCAGGACGTTCCGATCTCGATCACCGTGGTCAATCCCGAACTGCTCGAAAGCACCAATGCGCGCAATTTCGCCGAGCTTCAGGGCGTGGTGCCGGGCGTCTTCTTCCACGGCAATTCGGGCGGCGGCCGCACCTATATCACGCTGCGCGGCGCGACCGGCCTGGCGCTCAACACCGGCGACGAACCGGTCGCGGTCTATGTCGACGACATCTATATCGCGCGCGGCGTCACCGTCGGCATGTCCGACCTGCTCGACCTTGGCGGCATCGAGATCGTGCGCGGACCGCAGGGCACGCTGCAGGGCCGCAACGCGACCGCGGGCGCGATCCTGATCCGCAGCGCCGATCCGACCGACGCGCTCAGCGGCTATGTCAACGCCAGCATCGCCGATCCCCTGGAATTCCGGGCGCAGGGTGCTGTCTCGGGTTCGCTCGGCAACGGCCTCGCCGCGCGTTTCGCCGCCGGCTATGTCAACGACCGGGGCTGGGCCTATAATCCCGTCACCGACAAGCATATCGGCGGCGCGGAAAGCGTCCAGTCGCGCCTCGTGCTCACCTATGAATCCGGCGATTTCGACGCCCGCATCGTCGGCGATTACAGCTGGACCAACAACCAGCCCGCGATCTTCCGCTACGCCAACACCAATTTCAGCACCTTGCCGACGGGCGCGCTGGTCCCGGCAGGCACCGCCACGCCGAACGCGCCGCTGCTGCCCGCCGATCGCAAGGAGATCTTCAAGGACGATATCATCGCGCTCGATCCCGGCACCGATACGACGGTGCGCACCGGCGGCTTCGCGGCGAAGCTGCAATATTCGTTCGGCGGCGTGGACCTCGTCTCGGTCACCGGCTGGCGGCGCGCGCTGGTCGAGGGAACCAACGATTCCGACGGCCTCGCCACCGCGCGCATGGGGTACAACCACAATGACGCCCGCAGCAGCCAGTTCAGCCAGGAACTCCGCCTGCAATCGTCGGGCAACCGGCGCTTCTCATGGATTCTCGGGGCCTATTTCTTCGACGAGAATCAGTTTTACGACGACGATATCTACAATCTGCGCTTCTCGCTGCCGACCAACACCGTCACCAAATATCGCGGCGATCTCGACACCACATCCTATGCCGCCTTTGCCGACGCCACCTTCCGCGTGACCGAGCAACTCTCGATCATCGGCGGCATCCGCTACACGCACGACAAGAAGACGCTCGATGCGATCATCCAGCCGACCAATCTCGACACCAAGGTGACGACCACGACGATCTATGCGCCGCCCAGCGAGACGTGGACCGACACATCCTATCGCGCGAAGCTCGTGTACCAGCCCTCGCGCGACCTGATGTTCTTCGCCGGCTATGGCCGTGGCTTCCGCGCCGGCGGCTACAACCCGTTCGCGGTGCAGCCGTCCTACCAACCGGAAGTCAACAAGAGCTGGGAGGTGGGCGCCAAGGGCAGCCTGCTGGACCGGGC
>JASBTC010000041.1 GCA_030148625.1 Sphingobium sp.
GGCCCGCTTTAAGGGCGGATCGGCGCGTGGGCAAGGCTTGCACTAGACAAATGCGTGAGCGCCGTTCATCGGCTTTCCTCAGTTCCTTCTTCTTCCGGGGAGACGTCGGGCAACGAACCGGCGGCGGAAGGGCGGGAGCGACGTGCAGCAATAACCACAAGGGAAACGAGGCGGATGAACAGGCGAAAGCTGGTTGTCGGCAACTGGAAGATGAACGGGATGCGCGCGCATCTGAGCGAAGTGGAGGCGATCGGCCGCGTGGCGGCGGCGCATCCGGCGGTGGAAGTGGGCCTGTGCCTGCCCGCGACGCTGATCATGGCGGGATCGGAACGGCGCGGCGCGGCCTTCGTCGGCGCGCAGAACTGCCATATGGACATGAGCGGCGCCTATACCGGATCGCTGTCGGCGGAAATGCTGGCCGAAGCGGGCGCCACCTGGGTCATCACCGGCCATAGCGAACGGCGCGAGGCGCGCGGCGAAACCAATGCCGACATCGCCGCCAAGTCGGTCGCCGCGCACAAGGCGGGGATCAACGTCATCCTCTGCGTCGGCGAGACGATCGACATACGCGATGCGGGCAAGGCGGAAGACGTCGTGTCGGCGCAGTTGCTCGCGTCGCTGCCCGAAGGCGCGTCGGCCGACTGGCTGGCGGTCGCCTATGAACCCATCTGGGCGATCGGCACCGGCCGCATCCCGACGATGGAGGCGGTCGCCTCCATGCACGCCGCCCTGCGCGCCGCGCTGGCGAGCCGGATCGGCGAGGAAGCGGACAAGGTGCGAATCCTCTATGGCGGGTCGATGAACGGCGACAATGCGGCCGATTTGATGGCGATCGGCGATGTCGACGGCGGCCTGGTCGGCGGCGCCAGCCTGACCGCGGCCAAGTTCGCCCCGATCATCGAGGCGGCCGACCAGCGCATGGCGGCTGCGGCCTGACATAAAGCGCAACTTCCGTTTGCTTCGAGCGAAGTCGAGAAGCGACGAGCGCTGTGGCGGCGTTTCTCGACTTCGCTCGAAACGAACGGAGATGTGTCCGTGATGAGGCAGCCGTCCCTCACAGGTTGCCCCCGCGCCCCATCGTCGCTATGTGCGCGCCAACGCACTCCTTCACCGGACAGAAACTCGCAATGTTCACCTTCCTCCTCGTCGTGCAGGCGATCGTCGCCGCCCTGCTGGTCACTGTCATCCTGATGCAGAAGTCGGAAGGCGGCGGTCTGGGCGTGGGCGGCAGCCCGGCGGGGTTGATGTCGGCGCGCGGCGCGGCGGATTTCCTGACCCGCTCGACCACGGTCCTCGCCAGCATCTTCGTGTTGCTGTCGATCGTCATGGCGGTCATCGCCTCGGTGCGCCATGCGCCCAGCGACATCGACACCTCGCTGGTGAAGCAGGCGCCTGCCACGCAGAACGCTCCGGCGATCCCGAACGCCGATCCGCTGGCGGGTGCGGCCGGCAATGCTGCCTCGGCAACGACCCCGGCCCCGGCGTCCAATGGCGCGGTTCCGCTCGCCAACTAAACAATTCACCGATCTTTCGATCTTTTTTTAAGCGCGCGTGGATTCGCGCGCTTGCCCTTTGTTGTTCCGAAAGGCTAAGCCTCCACTCCCATGGCGCGGTATATTTTCATCACCGGCGGCGTGGTCTCCTCGCTTGGCAAGGGCCTGATGGCCGCTTCGCTTGCAGCATTGTTGCAGGCGCGAGGTTTCCGTGTTCGCATTCGGAAATTCGATCCCTATCTCAACGTCGATCCGGGCACGATGAGTCCGTATCAGCATGGCGAAGTCTATGTGACCGACGATGGGGCGGAAACCGACCTCGACCTTGGCCATTATGAGCGCTTCACTGGGGTTTCGGCGCGCCAGTCGGACAATGTGACGCAGGGCCGCGTCTATCAGACGATCATCCAGCGCGAACGGCGCGGCGACTATTTGGGCGCGACGGTGCAGGTGATCCCGCACGTCACCGACGAGATCAAGGCGTTCGCGCTCGCCGACACCGACGATCTCGACTTCGTGCTCTGCGAAATCGGCGGCACGGTGGGCGACATCGAATCGCTGCCCTTCATGGAGGCGATTCGCCAGCTGCATAATGATCTGGATCGCGGCCAGTCGATCTTCGTCCATGTGACGCTGGTGCCCTATATCGCGGCGGCGGGCGAGCTGAAGACCAAGCCGACCCAGCATAGCGTGCGCGAACTGACCTCGCTCGGCATCCAGCCCGACATTCTCCTTTGCCGCTGCGAACATCCGCTGCCTGAGGGCGAGCGCAAGAAGATCGCGCTTTTCTGCAACGTCCGGCCCGAAGCGGTCATCCCTGCGCTCGACGCCAGCAGCATCTATGCCGTCCCCCAGCAATATCATGCGGAAGGGCTGGACGAGGAAGTGCTGCGCGCCTTCGGTATCAGTGATGCGCCCGCGCCCAGCATGGCGCGCTGGGACGACATCATGGATCGCCAGCTCAACCCCGAAGGCGAAGTGACGATCGGCGTGGTCGGCAAATATGTCGGCCTGCTCGACGCCTACAAGTCGCTGCACGAAGCGCTGCATCATGGCGGCCTCGCCAACCGGGTGAAGGTCAACATCAAGTGGATCGACGCCGAATTGTTCGAGAAGGGCGAGGATCTCGCCGTCAGCCTCGAACCGATGCACGGCATTCTCGTCCCCGGCGGCTTCGGCGTGCGCGGGTCGGAGGGCAAGATCGCCTCGGTCCGGTTCGCGCGTGAACGCGACGTGCCGTTCTTCGGCATTTGCCTGGGAATGCAGATGGCCTGTATCGAGGGCGCGCGGAACACGGCGGGCATCGCCGACGCCTCCACCACCGAATTTGGCGAAACGTCCGAGCCGGTCGTCGGCCTCATCACCGAATGGATGAGCAAGGAAGGGCTTCAGCAGCGCACCGCCGAAACCGATCTGGGCGGCACGATGCGGCTGGGCGCCTATCCCGCCAGGCTGGACGGCAACAGCGTCGTGTCGGGCATCTATGGCGCGACCGAGATCAGCGAGCGCCACCGCCATCGCTACGAGGTCAATGCCAGCTATCGCGACCGACTTGAAAAGGGCGGCCTGATCTTCTCGGGCATGTCGCCCGACGGCACGTTGCCGGAGATCGTCGAGCGGCCGGATCATCCCTGGTTCGTGGGCGTGCAGTTCCACCCGGAACTCAAATCCAAGCCCTTCGACCCGCATCCGCTCTTCGCCAGCTTCATCGCGGCGGCGGTCAAGCAGAGCCGGCTGGTATAAATGGAAACGGGGCCGACAAGGCCCCGTTTTTCGTTTCAGCCCTCCGTCTTCGGCGTGTCGAACAGATGCCGGTACTGGCGCGGCTGGCAGCGCAGATATTGCGGAGCGGCCTTCACCGATGCGCCCAGATGGGCGGCCGCGTGCCAGGGCCAGCGCGGGTCGTAGAGGATGGTGCGCGCGATCGCGATGAGGTCCGCGTCGCCGGTGCCGACGATCGCCTCGGCCTGCTCATAGTCGGTGATCAGGCCCACCGCGATCACCGGCATCGCCACCGCCTGCTTCACCGCGCGGGCGAGCGGCACCTGATAGCTGGGACCGACCGGAATATCCTGTCGCGGATCGAGGCCGCCGCTCGACACATGGATGGCGCTGCATCCGCGCGCCTCCAGCGCTTGGGCAAATGCGATCGTCTGTTCGACATCCCAGCCGCCCTCGACCCAGTCGGTGCCCGACACGCGCATCGTCACCGCCTTGCCGGCTGGGAAGGCCGCACGCACGGCCTCGAAAATCTCCAGCGGCAGGCGCATCCGGTTTTCGAGGCTGCCGCCATATTCATCATCGCGCCGGTTGGAGTGGGGCGAGAGGAACTGGTGCATCAGATAGCCGTGCGCGCCATGGAGCTGCACCGCATCCAGCCCCAGATTGTCGGTCCGCTTCGCCGCCGCGACGAAGGCGTCGCGCAGCCGCTCGATCCCCGCCCGGTCGAGTTCCATCGGGGCATTGGTGCCGGGTGTGAAGGGCAGGGGAGAAGGGGCGACCGTCTGCCAGCCATGGACCGCATCGGGCGCAACCTGCGCGCCGCCCTGCCACGGTACTTGCGTCGACGCCTTGCGCCCCGCATGGCCAAGCTGGATCGCGATCGGCATATCGCTATGACGCCGCACGCCGTCCAGCACCCGCTTCATCGCCGCCTCGGTGCGGTCGTCCCACAGGCCGACATCGGCATGGCTGATCCGTCCCTCCGGCAGGACCGCGGTCGCCTCGATCGTCAGCAGCGCGGCACCCGACAGGGCGAGCTGGCCGAGATGGATGAGGTGCCAGTCGGTCATTTCCCCGTCCACGGCCGAATATTGGCACATGGGGGCGATGACGATGCGATTGTCGAGCCTGATGTCGCCGACATGGAAGGGCTGGAACAGCTTGGGACCGCTCATGGGGGTACTCCGATGGAGGAGAGGGAAGGAAGCGGCGCGGAGATAGGGGCTGGCAGGCCCGGCTGCCAGTGGCAGATGTGGCTTATGTATCTCCGTCAGCTTCGAGCTCTGAGCGCCTGCCGCCGACAGGCGGTCGAAGGGCTCGAAGCGAACGGGGCTTGGGTCAACTCACCGGCGTCAGCTTCAGCATTCGGCCCTGCGATCCTTCGCGTCCATCCTCCAGCAGCCAGAGCGCGCCGTCCGGGCCTTGCTCGACCTCGCGGATGCGCGCGCCCATGTCCCACTGGTCGGCTTTTTCCGCTTTCTCGCCGTCCAGCTTGACTCGGATCAGCGCTTGGCTCGACAGGCCGCCGATGAACAGCGATCCCTTCCATTGTGGGAAGAGATCGCCCGAATAATAGAGTAGTCCGCCCGGCGAGATGACCGGGTTCCATGAAACTTTCGGCGCTTCGAACCCGTCGCCGGGCGCATGGTCGGGAATGTCACGGCCATCATAATGGCTGCCGTTCGATACCTTGGGATAGCCATAGTCGAGGCCGGGCTTGATCAGGTTGACCTCGTCGCCGCCCTTCGGCCCCATTTCCTGTTCCCACAACCGTCCGTCCTTGTCGAAGGCGATGCCGAGCAGGTTGCGATGGCCGTAAGACCAGATGGCGGGGTTGAAGCCCTTCGCCGCCAGCGGATTGCCCGCCGCCGGCGTGCCGTCCGGGTTGAGGCGCAGCACCTTGCCCAGCGTCGATTTGGGGTCTTGCGCGGGGTCGAACTTCTGCCGCTCGCCATTGGTGAAGAAGAGATATTTGCCGTCGGGCGAAAAGGCGATGCGGCCCGAATAATGGCCGTTGCCTTCGACATAGGGGCTGGCGCGGAAGATGACCTGCACGCCATCCAGTTTCGTCGTCCCGTCGCTCGCCTGGTTGAATGCCCCCTTGGCCAGCGCCACGCCCTTCACGCCGTCGCGCTCCTCGGAAAAGCTGAAATAGACGGTCTTGTCCTTCGCGAAGCCGGGGGAGAGCACCACGTCCATCAGCGCGCCTTGTCCCGCGCTGTCGACCTTGGGAATGCCCGCGACCGGAATCTTGGTGCCGTTCTTCGGATCGAACAGAAACATCTCGCCCGCCTTCTCCGTCACCAGCGCGCGGCCGTCGGGCAGGAAAGTCATCGCCCAGGGCGAATCGAAGTCGGCTATGGTGGAAGACTTGAACGGCCTTTGTGTCGGCGCGGCGGTCTGGCTGTTGGCCCCGTCGCCCGAACAGGCGATCAGCAGGAGGGGAAGGGTGAAGGCCAATGAGTGACGCATGATCTCTATCTCCGTTCGCCCCGATCTTGTCGAACCGTAGGTCGGCGAAGCCAACGGCTTTTCTTCATTTGTTTTGAAAGAAAGTGATGGGCTTCGACAAGCTCAGCCCCAACGGAAATGTGTCGGGATTAAATTTGTTGCAGATTTTCCGCGCCCCGCCTATATCGCCCTTGCTTCCTTACATCGTCAAACATGTCGGGGTCGCGGGCGGAAGCTCGCGGCACGGGAAGACGCACATATTTCGTATCTGGAGACTGCATGGCGGACATCGCCGCACTGACCGCGCTGATCGAACCCGAGGTGAAGGCTCTGGGCTTCGACCTCGTGCGCATCAAGCTGTTCGGGACGGGCGACGACCATACGCTCCAGATCATGGCTGAAAATCCTGCCACCAAGCAATTGGTGATCGAGGATTGCGCCACCATTTCCCGCCGTCTATCGGACGTGCTGGATGAGGCCGACCCGATCGAGGAAGCCTATCGCCTGGAAGTGAGTTCGCCCGGCATCGACCGGCCGCTGACTCGCCTGCACGATTTCCGCGAATGGGCGGGCCATGAGGCGAAGATCAATGCGACCGAAATCGTGTCGGGCCGCAAGAGCTTTCGCGGCGTCCTGAACGGTGTCGAGGGGGAGGATATCCTTTTCGCCGACGCCAAGGCGGGCGACGTCGCCATTCCTTTCGCGCTTGTGGGCGACGCCAAGCTGGTGCTGACCGACAAGCTGATTGCTGCTACTATGCCGCTCTCCTCCGATGGGGCGGACGAGTTTGAAACCGAAGAGTAAGGGTTCATAACGTCATGGCCAACGCCATTTCCGCCAACAAGGCAGAGCTGATCGCCATCGCCAATTCGGTGGCATCGGAAAAGATGATCGACAAGGCCATCGTCATAGAGGCGATGGAAGACGCGATCCAGCGCGCCGCACGCGCGCGCTACGGTGCGGAGAACGACATTCGCGCGAAGCTGGACCCCGACAGCGGCGACCTGCGTCTGTGGCGCGTCGTCGAAGTGGTCGAGGTGGTCGAGGATTATTTCAAGCAGGTGGACCTCAAGCAGGCCGCCAAGCTGAAGCAGGACGCGGTCGTCGGCGACTTCATCGTCGATCCGCTGCCCGCGATCGACCTGGGCCGCATCGACGCCCAGTCGGCCAAGCAGGTGATCTTCCAGAAGGTCCGCGACGCCGAGCGCGAGCGTCAGTTCGAGGAATATAAGGACCGCGTGGGTGAGATCATCACCGGCGTCGTCAAGTCGGTCGAATTCGGCCATGTCGTC
>JASBTC010000047.1 GCA_030148625.1 Sphingobium sp.
GGTGGGGGAGCGGGCTGGTACCGCTCCAGAAAGCGCTCTTTCGCGCTTTCTCAAACCGACCCTCAGGCCGCGCTCATTGGAACACTTCATTTCATGTCTCGTTGACGCGGCTTCGATACGAGGAGAGACACGCCATGGAAGCGCAGGAACTGCATCGCGGCCGGCTGATCGACCATATCCAGCTCGTCGTTGCCGATCTGCCCGCCAGCCGGACGTTCTACGAAGCGATCTTCGCGGCGCTCGACGTGCCGATCGGCGGCACCGCCGACGATTATTTCTGGGTGGACGAATTGTTCGTCTCCACCGCCGACAGCGTCGCCGCGCAGGGCCGGCTCACCGGGCGCCACCATCTGGCGTTTCAGGCGATCGATCGTGCCATGGTCGATGCGTTCCATGCGGCCGGGCTGGCGCATGGCGGCAAGGACAATGGCGCGCCGGGCGAGCGGCCCTATCATCCCGGCTACTATGCTGCCTTCCTGATCGATCCCGACGGTAACAATATCGAGGCGGTCTATCATGGCGAGGCCGAGCGCAGCGCGGCGTCGGTGACGATCCGCTTCGACGCCTGAGGGTTGTCGCCGTCTGGCCCCAGCGTGTCAGACCGAGCGGACGGCGGCGGGACAGGGCGGCCGGTTCATTTGCTCAGCGCAAAAGGAATCGCGCGACCGATCTGCGAGGGCAGGACCGAGAAATGGTCTTCCTCGGGGAACTGGTCGTAACGGACCTTCAGCCCCTTGTCGGTCAGGATCCTGGCCATGTCGCGGGCATTGTCGACCATATGGTTTTCGCGGTTGTGTGCGCTGGTCATATAGGTTTCGACGCTTTCGCCGCCGAGCGCCCTGGGATCCTTTGTGACCGAGGCACGAAGGCTCGCCTCCATTTCAGCGACATAGGCGTCGGTCTTGTACTCCTCGAGTTCGCCGATGCCGATATAGATGCGGGCGGCGCGCTGTGCCGGGCTAGGGGACAGCGCCAGCGCTTCCTTGATCAGCGCGGCATCGTGCCACCAGATCGATGGGCTCAGCGCCAGATAGGTCTGGAACCAGTCGGGATGATTGATCAGCGTGCGCAGGGTGAAAAGGCCGCCCAGTGAATGGCCGGCGAGTGCCTGGCGGTTGCGATCGATCGGGAAGCGCTTCTCGATATCGGGTTTCACCCGTTCCTGGACGAAGCGGATCATCGCCTCATACCCGCCGCTGTCCTTGGGGATTACCTTGCTGACAGGGCGAGGCAGGTCCGATCGGGTGGTCAGGTCGTGCGGCCGACGCTTCATGTCGAACGCGCCGTCGATGGGATAACCGATGCCGACCACCACCGCAGGTTCCACCTTGCTGCGCAGGCCGAAATCCAGATTGGTGCGGATCACCTCCGCCGCCATCGGTGTCAGGCATTGCCGTCCATGATATAGATCACCGGATAGCCCGCCTTGGGCGCGGGACCCGTAGGCGGCGCGACGATGATGCGATAGTTCAGCCCTTCGGCCGAGACCAGATCGTGGGTGGCGATCGACAGGAAGGGTTTTTCCGCCCTGGGCGGCTTGTCGGCATGGGACGGGGTGGCCCCCGTGAGCGCCGCTGCCACGAACAGCGCGATGGATGTGATCGGTTTCATGGCTGGTCTCCGGAATGGCTTGCGAGGGCGCGCGTTCATTTGCGCAGCGCGAAGGGAACGGCGCGGCCGAATTCCGACGGCAGCACCGAGAAGTGATCCTCTTCGGGGAACAGGTCGAACCTCACTGTCACGCCCTTGTCGCCGAGCGACTTCGCCATCGCGCGGGCCTTGTCGACCATATGCTGCTTGCGGCTGCTCATCGCTGCCACGAACGCCTCGACGCTCTCGCTGCCCAACGATTTGGGATCGGCGGCGAAGAGGATGCGGGCCTGCGCCTCCACCTCCGCCCGATACTTTGTCGTCAGATATTCTTCGAGTTCACCGACGCCGATATAGACGCGCGCCGCGCGTTGCGCAGGACTTGCCGACAGCGCCGCCGCTTCCTTGAGCAGCAGGGCATCGTTCCACCAGATCGACGGGCTGAGCGCCAGATAGGTCTGGAACCAGTCGGGGTGGTTCATCAGCGTGCGCAGCGTGAACAGCCCGCCCAGCGAATGGCCGGCGAGCGTCTGGCGCGTCCTGTCGATCGCGAAGCGCTTTTCGATATCGGGCTTCACCCGTTCCTGGATGAAGCGGATCATATTCTCATATCCGCCGATCTTGCTGGTCCCGGCATCCGAGGGCACCGGCGACGGCGTCGTCAGGTCCCAGTCGCGGCGCGAGAGATCGAACGCGCCGTCGATCGGATAGCCGATGCCGACCACCACCGCCGGTTCCACCTTCGCCCGCGTGCCGAAGTCGAGATTGGTGCGGATCACCTCCGACACGAAGGGCGCCCAGGCATTGCCATCGACCACATAGATCACCGGATAGCCAGCCGCCGGCGCGGGACCGGCCGGCGGTGGGACGATGATACGGTAGGTCAGCCCCTCGGCCGATTTCAGATCGTGCACGGGGATTGGCAGGAACGGCTCATCGGCGTGCGCCGGCGTCACCGCTGCCAGACCCGCCGCCAGGGCAAATGTCAGGAATCGGATGGATTTCATGCCTTTTCTCCAGAAAATCTTGCCTGCCGGCATGGGTGCCGCCGCGCCACCCGAGGAAGAGCCGGCACTCATTTGCGCAGCGCGAACGGAACGGCGCGGCCGAACTCCGACGCCAGCACCGAGAAATGATCCTCTTCCGGGAAGAAATCGAAATGTACGTCGAGCCCCTTTTCACCGAGGATCTTCGCCATCTGCCGGGCATTGTCGACCATCTTGCCCGAGCTTTTGCGGACCTCCGCCATATAGGCTTCGACGCTCATACCACCGAGCGAGGCAGGATCGGCAGCGGCTTTGGCACGCAAGCCGGCCTCCATCGCCTGAAGAAATTGCGGCGTATAATATTGCTCGAGCTGGCCGATGCCGAGATAGACGCGCGCCTTGCGCTGGGGGGAGGACGCACCCAAGGCCGCCGCTTCCTTCAGCAACGCGGAATTGTTCCACCAGATCGACGGGCTGAGGGCCAGATAATTCTGGAACCAGTCGGGATGGTTCATCAGCGTGCGCAGAGTGAACAGCCCGCCCAGCGAATGACCCGCCAGCGTCTGGCGCGCGCGATCGATCCGGAAGCGCTTCTCGATATCGGGTTTCACCCGATCCTGGATGAAGCGGATCATGTCCTCATAGCCGCCGATCTTGCCGCCGCGCGAATCCGAGGGCGCAGAAGACGGCGTCGTCAGATCCCAGGTGCGCCGTGTCAGATCGAAAGCACCGTCGATGGGATAACCGATACCGACGACCACCGCCGGCTCCACCTTGGCCTGTGTCCCGAAATCCAGATTGGTGCGGATCACCTCCGACGCCATCATCGTCCAGGCATTGCCGTCCACGATATAGATCACCGGATATCCCGCCGCCGGCGCGGGGCCGGCGGGCGGGGCAGTGATGATGCGATAGGTCAATCCCTCGGCGGAGGTCTGATCATGCGTCGCCGCCGGCAGGAACGGCTTGTCCGCCTGCGCGACGGCGGGCACCGACAGCACCGCCGCCATGCAGAGCGCGATGAGCGAGAAGACTCTCATGTTCGGTCTCCCTCCGCACCCATCAGAATTTAACGTCGAGCGCGAGGCCGAAGGTGCGCGGCATCATCAGGATGCCGCGATTGTCGAGGCCCATCGATGCCAGCTTGTGGCTGTCGGTCACGTTGCGGATATAGGCGCGCGCCGTCCAGCGATCGTTGGAGATCGATGCGTTCAGATCGCCGATGGCATAGCCGGGAATGCGCATGTTCGTCGGATCGTCGCGGAACTCCGACCAGCTGTGGCTGGACCAGCGGATGCCGCCACCCAGATGCAGATCCCAGTCGCCGCCCAGCGGTACCGCATAATCCGCCAGGAACGATCCGCTCCACGATGGTGTGGCCGGCGCTCGATCGCCCGCCCGCGCACCGACATCGGGTAGGTCCTGGCGAAGCTTCAGGCCGAAATAGGCCGCGGTCGCGGTCAGTGTCAGGTTCCGCACCGGGCGCAGCGTGCCGGTGAATTCCAGGCCGCCGCCATTCGCCTTGCCGCCATTGGTCGTGAAGCCGAACACCCCATCGGGCGTCTGGCCGAACACGAACATGTCGGTCCAGTTCAGATAATAGACGGTCATGTCGATCGATGCGCGATCGTCGAGGAAATCGGCGCGCACGCCGGCTTCGTATGAGATCATGCTGTCATTGTCGTAACCGGCGGGTACGCCCGGCCAGCTGTTGTTGGGATTGGTGCTGCCGGCGCGGAAACCGGTCGCGATGCGCGCGAACATCATCAAATCGTCGCTGGCGATATAGCGGGTGCCGAGCGACCAGGTCGTCGCGCTGTTCTTCGTGCGCGACGAATCGCTCGTCTCGCCGGTTGGGAAGAATACGCTTTCCCCGCGACTGTTGAACCTGTCGGAAATCCACGAGTGGCGGATCCCGCCCGACACGTCCCACTTGTCGGTGATCTTGTAAGTCGCGTTGGCGAACAGCGACTTGTCGGTATAGCGGGCATCGATGTACGAATTGAAGATCGGCGGCAGGCTGGTGATCGGCGATCCGTCCGCATTTTGCGGGATGGTGAGCGCTTTTCCGTTGGTCTTCTCGACCGTATAATAACCGCCGACGACCCAGGTGAGCGGCTGATCGGCCGACGAGGCGAGCCGGATTTCCTGCGTATATTTCCTGGTCTGGTTGGGCGCATCGAAGACGCCGAGCGCATCGGTGATGGCGCCCCCGGTATAGCCCGCGACGAAATCGCGCACGAAGAAAGTATAGTCCGCCGTGAAGCTTCGCACGACTTTCGAATAGCCGCTGACCGAGGTCAGGTTGACCGGCCCGAAATCATAGCGCGCGGTGAGCGAACCGAGTTCGAAATCCTGCGCGGTCGGCTGCGCGACCGGCGAGAAATTGATGTAGTCGCCGTAGAGCGGCGTTGCCGTGCCGGGCACGAGCTGGGTCATGGCGCGATCGCCGGATTCGAATTTGGTCTTCATCCACTGGGCGTCGATCGTGAAATCGTCGCTGGGTGTCAGCCGGGCCGCGATGCGCACGCCGTGCTGCTTCACCCAGTTGGTGCCTTTGTCCCCGGTCGCGATATTGGTCTGGAAACCGGGTGTCTCCTGATAGAAGCCGCTGACGCGCAGACCAAGCAGGCCGGGCACGACCGGCACGTTGACCGCGGCCCGCGCGCCGAGCCCGATGCCCTCGCCGCCGTCGACCGCGGTGCCCTCCACGCCGGCGGCGACGGAGAAATCGTCCACATCGCCGCTCCTGGTGACGTATTTGATCAGGCCGCCGATCGTGCTGTCGCCATAGAGCGTGCCCTGCGGACCGCGCAGCACTTCCACCCGATCCACGTCATAGGGAAACAGGTCGATCGCCTTGAAGGTGGCCGCGCCATTGGCGCCGTGCACCGTGGTCGGGATGTCGTCGATATAGATGGCAGTGCCCGAAATCGGTGAATTCGATTGGGAAACGCCGCGGATATTGAACCGGCTTTCACCGGCCGCGCCGCTGGTGCCCGGCTGATAGGTCAGGCCCGGAATATAGCCGGCAATGTCGGAGAAACGGGTCGCGCCCTGACGCTCCATCATGTCGCCGGTCACCGCGCTGATCGAGATCGGCACGTCGCGCAGCTTTTCCTCGCGCTTCTGCGCGGTGACGATGATCTCGTCAGATGCCCCGGCGTCCGTGCCATTGTCCTGCGCGAATGCCGCATTGCTGGTCATCGCCAACGCCGCAAGCGAAAGACCTGTGAACCATTTGGATTTCATTGCTCAATCCCCCCTGATGAAGTGAATGCGGCCAAGCCCGGTTCGTCCGGGGCGTGTTGCCTTGAGCGCAGTCTTCCGCAGCTCAGAACTCAAGAATATGGGGGTAGATCGTTGATGTGTTTTAGCTGAGCTAAACGATCTGAGCGCGATCGAACCATATGCCGCCGCCAAACACCAACGCCGCGAAAAGCGCCTCGCTTGGGGCCTTTCGCGGCGTCATGATGTGCCGGTGCGGATGATGGCGTTGCGCCGGACCTACTTGCCCAGCACGATGTCCGCGATGCTCCAGAGGCTTTGGCCGGCGGCGCCATCGGTGTTGGCGAGCACCACGATCGTCGTGCGGCGGTCCGGGAAGGTATAGAGGCCGCTGGCGAAGCCGTTGATCGCACCGCCATGACCGATCACGCGGCGGCCGTCGCGCGTGCCCAAGGCGAGGCCCAGGCCATAGTCCATCGGCGGATTGCCCTTGGCGTCGGGCTTGCGCGCCTGGCTGGTCGTCCGGCCATCATTCAGCCTGGCGGGATCGGTCATCACCGCCAGGCTTTCGGGCTTCAGCAGCTTTCCGCCGAACAGTGCCTGATGCCAGCGCAGCATGTCGGTCGCGGTGGAGCGGATGCCCCCGGCACCGCCCGAAATGCTGACCGACAATGCCTCGGCATTGGCCAGCTTGCCATTGCGCAGGCCATATCCCTTGGCGCGGCGCGGCACGATCGTGATCTCGTCGTCATAGGCGGTGTCGACCAGCCCCAGCGGTTTCACGATCATCTCGTCCAGCGCGACCGCATAGGGCTTGCCCGTCAATTTCTCGACCAGCGCGCCCGCCATCACATAAGCGGAATTATTATAACGATAATCGGTGCCGACCGGGAAATCGGTGAGATTGTCCTGTGCGGCGATGCCGGCGACCAGTTCCGGCATGGTATGGGCGCGCCACATACGTACGCCCAATGGGCTCTTCGCCCCCCAAAATGCCTCATCGGTATAGCCGTGGATGCCCGAAGTATGGTTGAGCAGGTGGCGAACCGTGATCCCATCCGCATGTGGAAAATCGGGGAAATATTTGCTGATCGGATCGCTCAGCGACAATTGGCCGCGCTCGACGAGCATCAGCAGCATCGCGGACGTAAATTGCTTGGTGATCGAACCGATGCGGAAGATCGTGTCGGGCTTCACCGCCTGGCCGTCTTCCAGATCGGCCATGCCATAGCCTTTGACCAGGGCGATCCTGCCATCCTTCATCACGCCCACCACGGCGCCGGCCAGCTTGCCCTTGGCAAGCTCGTCCGCCAACACCTTGTCGATGGCTTTGCCATCGACCGCCACCGCAGCCGTGCGGGTTGCGCCCTGATGGGCCGCCGGCGTGGCGCTGCCCTGCGCGAAGGCTGTGCCGCCGGCAGCCGTCAGCGCCACAGCCGAAAGACCCGCAAACCATTTCGATTTCATCATCCAATCCCCGCTTCCTGATCTCGACACGCTCGTCGCGTTCGCGTGCCTGCAGCTTCCAGCTTTCCGCAGGACGAGGCTCAGGAATATGGGTGCAGATCGATAATGTGCTTTAGCGGAGCTAAACGATCCACCCGACCGGCGACTTCGCTACTTCCTTTTGGCCGCCGCTTCCGCCTGAACCGATCCCTGACCCGGCAGCACGACGGCGCCGTCATCGCCCAGCGTCACCGACACCACCGGCGCTTCCGTGCTGCCATCGGCATGATCGAGCGTCAGCGTCGCCGCTTTGGCGCCGGCGCTCTTGTTGCGGAGGATCGCGGTCACGCTCGCCCAGCCCTTGCCGGTCTGGAGCACGCCCAGCCGGTCGGCGGTCCAGACCCGGCCGGTCTTCGCATCGGTCAGCTTGACCGTGCCGGTGGCATGGCGCTGGCCGCTGCCCTGCGCGGCCTGAAAGCTGACCGTGTAATCGGCCGATTTCGCGGTCGCGGTGACCGAGCGTGCGTCGGTGGCCGGGGTCATCGGCCGGCTCGGCATATGGGTGTCGCGTAGCAATAGCGCGCCTGATTTGACGCCTGTCGCGGCGCCGTCGGACAGGGCGGTGACGCCGTTGACGATGACATGGCGGATGCCGTCCGATTTGAGCGTCGGCGCGTCGAAGGTGGCATGATCGCGCACCGTCTTCGGATCGAACAGAGTCACGTCGGCGCGCATGCCCGGCGCGATGCGACCACGATCGACCATGCCGATGATGGCGGCGGGCAGCGCGGTCATCTTGCGCACCGCATCCTCCAGCGTGATCGCGCCGGTGTCGCGGGCATAATGACCGAGCACTTTAGGGAAGCTGCCATAATAGCGCGGATGGCCGCGATTGGGGATCGCCGCCCCGCAATCGCAGGCGACCGCGGTGTCGGGATATTTGAGGAAGGTGATCACATCGTCTTCCAGCCCGAAGGTCATGTTGGCGGTGATGAAGGGATCGCGCTCCAGCGTGCGCAGCACCGCTTCGCCGGCGCCGATCTTTTCCTCGGCCATGATGTCGGTCAGCCGCTTGTTGATGCCCGGAAGCGAAATGCCTTCCGCGCCGCCCAGCCGTGTCGCCATCGCATATTCCGCAGCCTGGACCAGTTGCGGCCGGAGCTTGGGATCCTTGAAGCGGGCGAGCATCGCATCGCTCCCGCCATCGGCCGCCCAGCCGGGAACGAGGAAGGCCTGAAGCGCGGTCTGGCCGGCGAGATAGGGATAGATGTCGATCGCGGTCCAGGTGCCGCGTGCCGTCGCGGCAGACACCATCTTGAGCACATTGGGTGCGTTGCCGCGTTCCTTGCCCGCGCTCTTGATATGGGTGATGACCGGCGTCAGCCCGGCCTGTTCGGCAACCGAAACCGTTTCTTCCATACCCTTGAACGAGCTGAGATTGTCCTCGGGGCGCAGCCGGTCATGATTGGGGAAGTTGGTCCGCCAGGGTTTGGCGACCGAGACGATGCTGATCACTTCCTCGGGCTTGGCATAATAGGTCGGGCGATAGTCCAGCCCCGATGCCACGCCCCAGGCGCCGGCCTTCAGATTTGTTTCCAGCCCCGCACGCATTGCCGAAATCTGCGCCTCGGTCGGCCGCTGATCGCGCTCCCCCATCGCGTTTTCCCAGATCGCGTTGAAACCGACATATGCGCCGATATTCTCGGCGAGCCCGTTGGACGCATAGGTCCGAAGCTGGCCGGCTATGTCGATCTCTCCGCTGCCATCGGCATTGATGATCTCGGTGGTGACGCCCTGGGTGAGCATGTTGACCGCGGTCGAGACCGCGTCGGGTTCGGCATGGCTATGCAGGTTGATAAAGCCGGGGGCGACGACCAGCCCCTTGGCGTCGATCGTCTTCGCAGCGCGTGCGGGGCCGACATCGCCGACCGCGACGATATGCCCATCGGCGATCGCGACATCGCCCGGATAACCGGGCAGGCCGCTGCCGTCGACGATGGTACCGCCGCGAATGACGATGTCATAGGCCGGGGCGTCCTTTGCCGAGGCCG
>JASBTC010000074.1 GCA_030148625.1 Sphingobium sp.
TCGCGCCCTTCACGAACTGGACGACGCCGACTTTCTTGCCATGGCCGATCGCGCGCACGACCATGCCGAGCGCGGCGGTGGTCTTGCCCTTGCCCTTGCCGGTATGGACGATCAGCAGCCCCTTCTCGATCGTCTTGGCGGCTACGATCCTGTCATGCGCCGCCTGCTTCTTCTTCATCTTCTCGGTGTGGCGTTCCTCGGTGCGCTCTGCCATCGTCATGCTCCTGCAAGTTCGGCGAGCAGGATGCCCGCGCTGTTCGATCGGGGTTTCCACAGGCCACGCTCCAGCGCCTCGGCCAGGCGCGCGGCGGTTTCGCGCAGCGCCGCCGGATTGACCTCGGCCATGAAGGCGCGCACCGCCTCGTCCTCGATAAAGGCGGCGTGGACGGCGTCGAAATGATGATCGCGCACCGCATGGGTGGTCGCGGCGAAGGCGAAGAGATAATCGACCGAGGCGGCGATCTCGAACGCGCCCTTGTAACCGTGGCGCATGACGCCCGCGATCCATTTGGGATTGGTGACACGGGCACGGACGACGCGGCCGATCTCGTCCTCCAGCGTGCGGATCACCGGGCGTTCGGGGCGGCTATGGTCGTTGTGATAGGCGCGCGGCCGCTTGCCCGACAGATGCTCGACGGCGGAGGCGATACCGCCTTCGAACTGGTAATAATCGTCGCTGTCGAGCAGGTCGTGTTCGCGATTGTCCTGGTTCTGCACCACCGCATCGGTCTGGGTCAGGCGTTCGGCGAACAGCTCGCGTTCGGCATCGCCCTCGACACCCGCGCCATAGGCATAGCTGCCCCAGTCGAGATAGACATTGGCGAGGTCGGCACGGTCGTGCCAGATTTTCTCGTCGATCATCGCCTGGAGCCCCGCGCCATAGGCGCCGGGCTTCGAACCGAAGACCCGATAGCCCGCGCGCAGCGCCGCATCCCTGGGGGCACTGCCGCTGTCGACCAGCCGCGCGGTTTCGACGCGATAGCGTGCAGCCGCCGGATTGTCCTCGGCCGGTTCGTCGAGCGCCGTCACCGCGCGCGCAGCGGAGTCGAGCAAGTCGATCTGTTCGGGAAAGGCGTCGCGGAAAAAGCCGGAGACGCGGAAGGTCACATCGACGCGCGGCCGGCGGAGTTCGGCGACCTTCATCACCTCGAACCCGATCACGCGCCCCGACGTCCAGTCCCAGCGCGGCCGCACGCCCATCAGCGCGAGCGCCTGCGCGATATCGTCGCCCCCCGTGCGCATGTTCGCGGTGCCCCAGGCGGAAAGCGCCATCGCTTTGGGATAGTCGCCCTCGCGCTGGAGATAATCGTCGACCAGCAATTGCGCCGAGCGCTGCCCAAGTTCCCAGGCGGTCGCGGTCGGCACCGAACGGGTGTCGACCGAGTAGAAATTGCGGCCGGTGGGCAACACGTCGGGGCGGCCGCGCGTCGGCGCGCCGGACGGGCCGGGCAGGATGAAACGGCCATCGAGTCCGGCCAGAAGCGATGCTTTCTCCGCTGCGCCACAGGCATCGACCCGCAGGGCCAGATCAT
Source organism: Sphingobium sp. (assembly GCA_030148625.1). The sequence continues at coordinate 1,533 of JASBTC010000074.1, forward strand.
TGCCGATCGCCACCAAGACTTGAGTGGTCCGCTCCCCAATCCCGTCGGGGCTGGGGAGCGTGGAAACAAGCTGCGTCGCCAACAACTCCAGCCGCTCGATCGTATCGCCCAGCGTCCGCCATGGATCGGCGGAGAGATCGGCCAGCACCGGTGGGCGCGGCCCCGCCCATGCATCGCCCATCCTGCAGTCCAGCGGATCGAAATCGAGGCCGAGATCATCGACCATGGCGCGCAACAACGAGGCCTGGCCCGGATTTTCGTACCCGCGCGGCGTCCGCGACAATGCGACCAGCAGATCGGTGCGCAGCCGCCCTTCAGGCGAGCGCGTGAAGATGTGCAGCCCGTCGCGGATCTGCATTTCCTTCAATTCGCAGAGATAATTGTCGAGCGCGGCCAGCGCGTCGTCGCCATCGCCGACCGCACCGGCGTCCGCATCGAGCCCCTGGGCACGGGCAAGGTTCAGGATCTCGCCCTTCAAATGCGCGATCCGGCGCGGATCCATGCCCGCGGCGAGATAATATTCGTCGACCAGCGCCTCCAGCGCTTTCAGCGGACCATAGCTTTCAGCGCGGGTCAGCGGCGGAGTCAGATGGTCGATGATCGCAGCACCGATCCGGCGCTTGGCCTGGGTGCCCTCCCCCGGATCGTTGACGATGAACGGATAGAGCTGGGGCACCGGCCCCGCGCATATCTCGGGAAAGCAGGTCTCCGAAAGCGCGAGCGCCTTGCCGGGCAGCCATTCGAGATTGCCGTGCTTGCCGACATGGACCACCGCATGCGCGCCGAAATCGCGGTTCAGCCAGATGTGGAAGGCAAGATAGGCGTGCGGCGGCACCAGCGCCGGATCGTGATAGCTGGCCTTGGGATCGATATTGTAACCGCGCGCCGGCTGCACCGCGACGACGATGTTGCCGAAACGGTGGACCGGGAGCTGGAATGCACCGTCACGCACGAACGAATCGGTGTCTGGAAACCCCCATCGTTCGATGACGGCGGCGCGAACGGGTTCGGGCATTGCGTCGAACGCGGCGCGATAGGCAGGCATCGGCAGCGACACTTCGCCCGGTCGCGCGATCGATTGGCCGGCATTGGTCACCCCGGCCAGCATGATCGCCATCAGCGCCGCGCCGTCACGCGGTGCGGTGCCGATCGAATAGCCCGCATCGCCGAGCGCAGCGAGGATCGCCGCGGCGCTGGCCGGCGTATCGAGGCCGACGCCATTGCCGATCCGGCCGTCGCGATTGGGATAATTGGCAAGGACCAGCGCAATTCGGCGATCGGCCGCGCGCGTGCGGCGAAGCCGCGCCCAGTTCGCGGCGAGATCGGCGACGAATGCGACGCGGTCGGGCGCCACCCTGGGCACGACGATTCCGCATTCGGTGCGCGCGTCGAAATGCGCGGCCGCCTTGAACGCGACGGCACGCGTGAACAGGCGCCCGTCCACTTCGGGCAGCGCCACATTCATCGCGAGATCGCGGGGGCCAAGACCGCGCGGACTGTCCTGCCACGCCACCTGCTCGACCCCGGCGAACACCGTCTGGAGGATCGGGCAATCGGCGCTCTCGAGCACGCCGGGCACGCGGGATTCGCCGGGCGAGGCGGCGGCGAAGGATGTCGCGTTCAGGATGATGTCGGGCGCGATCTCGACGATCACCCCGCGCAGCCAGTCGATCGCAAAGGGTTCGCGCAACGCGCGGACATGGACGGCGGCGACATTGAGGCCGCGCGCCTCCAGTGCGGCGACCAGCGCATCGACCGCATCGAGCGTGCCCGCCACCATCAATGCGCGGTAGAAACACAATAGCGCGACCGGTCGGCCATCGGTCCAGCGCCGGCGCAGATCGTTCAGCGTCGGCCGGTCGATCCCGGGCAGATAAAGCCCCGCATCGGCGACGGGAATGGGATCGTCGGGCACGCCGATATCCGCGCCGATCAGCCGCGCGGCATGACGCAGGAAACCCGCCGCATTGGCGATACCGCCCTGACGCAGATAATCGCGCAGCCGGTCGCTGACCGCCTGCGGCACGGTCGATGCGGCATCGAGCGCGGGATCGGGTTCGCGGCCGTCGGCGATCGCGGCGAAGGCGATGCCGTTCTCGCGCGAGACACGCGCGATCTCGTCGACGCCATAGGGCCAATAGGCCTTGCCGCCGAGCAGGACGACGCAGACGAAGCGCGCCTTGGCGATCACTGTCTCGACATAGAGGTCGACCGAATAGGGATGCCTGAGCTGGAGGAGATTGGCGAGCCGGATCGACGGCGCGCCATCGCCCAGCGTCGCCACCGCCTTCGAGAAACAGGCAAGCTCGCTGTCCGCCACCGTCAGGAATATGATGTCCCCCGGCGACTGGGCGAGATCGATCGCCTCGTCGCCGTTGGAAACCGTTCCCGGGGTGGCGGCCAGCAAATGCATCAGCGCATGCCGGCGCCCAGCACGCCGCCGAGCGCGGCTTCGATATTCGCCTGGTCGAGCCCCTTCTGGCCGATCACGACCAGTTGCGAGGCAGGGGTTTCCGCCGCCGTCCAGGCGCGGTCGAAATAATGCTGGATCCGCGGCCCCACGGCCTGGATCACCAGCCGCGCGGGACGCCCCTCGATCGCGATCATGCCCTTGATCCGCAATATGTCGTGATCGGCGATCAGCATGGTCATCGTCGCGAGCAGCGGTTCGACGCCGGCGATCTCGCCGCCCCTGACGACGAAGCTGTCGAAATCGTCCTGGTCATGATCGTCTTCGCTGTCGTGATGCGAGGGCCGCGCCGCGAGATCGTCCTCGGCGCCGGCGAACAGGCCGAGCAGCACGCCGGCATCGACCGCGCCGTGCGAAGCGCGAACGATCTTCACGCCATCGCGCGTGTCACCGGATATGTCGGCCTCGATACGCGCCAGGCCATCGCCGTCGACGAGATCGGCCTTGTTGAGGATGACGAGATCGGCGCAGGCGAGCTGATCCTCATACAGTTCCTCGAGCGGACTGTCGTGGTCGAGCGTGGGATCCGCGGCGCGCGCGAGCGCCAGCGCGGCCTCGTCGGTCGCGAACCGCCCCGCCGCAACCGCATCGGCGTCGATCAGTGCGATCACGCCATCCACCGTCGCGCGCGTGCGGATATCGGGCCATTGAAACGCCTTCACCAGCGGCTTGGGCAATGCCAGGCCCGAGGTTTCGATGATGATATGTTCGGGCGGGTTGGGCCGGTCGAGCAGCTTGAGCATCGTCGGCAGGAAATCGTCGGCGACGGTGCAGCAGATGCAGCCATTGGCAAGCTCGACGATATCGTCCTCGGGGCATGCCGCGTCATTGCAGCCCTTGAGCAGTTCGCCGTCGACACCGACATCGCCGAACTCGTTGACGATCAGGGCCAGCCTGCGCCCCTTGGCGTTCTGCAGCAGGTGCCGGATGAGCGTGGTCTTTCCGGCGCCCAGAAATCCGGTGACGACGGTTGTCGGGATCTTGCTCACGCACGCTCTCCCGCTTTGGCGACGGACAGCGGGCATGGGGAAACAAAGGCGATGGTCTTCATGGGGCACTCCCCCGACACCTGAGCAAATCGGTGGCGGGGCTTGCCGACGCTCAGCATCGGTCGGCGCGCGACGACGGGCGGGTGCCGGAAGCACCCGTTACCACGCACCGATGCAGCCCCAGCCGCACGGTTCGTCGCTCAGACGGAGAGTTACCGTGCCGTGACCATCCCCTGGATCAAGGCAAGAGCGACCGGTGCGCTGGCAGGTCTCCTGGCTCGCGGGTCAAAGCTTGATGCACGGCCTTCCCAGATCCCACGCATCCGCGTTCGATCCAGTGGCTGCACCCGCCCCGTCATCGGGGGGGTGGGCACCTGTGCATCGCGCTCGCCGCTTACAGTTGCAGGGACAGCCCCGGATTCGGATGATCGCTCATCCTCACCGTGTTCCCGAATTAAGCCCTTTCGGGCACCGGCGCGATCTTTCGAGATGCGGACATCGCCCGCCTCTCGAACGCGGCCATAGGCGAAATCATCGCGCGAACCAATCGCTCAATGCGAGTCCGCGATCACGCCACGCGCGTCGCCAGCCCCTCGGAACGCGCGGCGCGGATCAGCCCCTGCCGCTCCAGGCTGTGCGCGACGATGGTTTCGACCAGCTCGGCATGGCTGACCCCGATCGAGCGCGCCGAACGGCTGATCGTCTTGCGCGACCAGAGATTGCAGGACAGATTCACTTCCATGAAACGCAACTCACCGGTTGCGGGATCGTAGCGGAATTCGAAGCGGCCATAATCGAAGGGCCAGAGTTCGGGCAGCAGCGCGCGGACATGCCCCTCCAGCCGCGCGACCAGATCCTTGTCCTCGACGGGTTCCAGCGGATCGTCGGCGGTGACGACCAGATTGCGCTTCTCTTCATAGGAGCGGACTTCGCCGGGACGCGCGGTCGGATAATAGCCGAAGCTCGGCAGCAGCCATGGGCCGTTGGCGCCGACGACAGGCACGGCCAGATCGATCAGCGGCGCATAGGGCTCGATGATCACGTCATGGCCGGACGCCAATATGCCTTCGGCATGGGCGCGCGCCTCGGCCCAATTGTCGATGATCTTGACGCCCCAGCTTGCCGACGAGGCATTGGGCTTCACCACCAGCCGTTCCCAGGTGAAATCGGGCTCGCTCACCCCGCCCTGCCCCTGGCGTATGATCGCCCAGGGCGTGACGGGCACGCCGCGCCGCTCGGCGACCGATTTCATCAGATGCTTGTCGTCGGACAGGCCGCGCAGGATCGGCGAAGCGCCGAGGAAGGGCAGGTCCAGCCGGCGCAGCAGCAACGGCCCCAGCATCTCGCTGTTCACGAAGCCGCCGCGATTGAGCAAGGTCACCACATAATCGGCGTCGGGCCGCTCGAAGAGGTCCTGATAGCTGTTGGCCGGCGTCACGTTGAGGCCGATCTCGCGCAAGGTCGTCAGCATCTCGTGATGATAGACCGCATGCGTGCCGTCCTCGGCGTCGGGCACGCCGCCGGCCAGCGCATGTTTGGCGAGGAAGAGGATGCGGAGCCGCGCCTTGTCGGCGTCGGAGATCGAAAGAAGCTTGGGATGGGGCATGCTACACCTTTTCAATCTATTTAATAGAGAATAGGCACGTTGACAAGCCACCCCAAATGGTGAGCAACCGGCGCGATGAGCGGCGACGCCCCCGAAACGATCACCAGCCGAGACGTCGCCAAGGGCCTCGGCACGACATTGCTCGCCCGGCTGGGCGGGGTGATCGATGTCGTCGCCCAGCCCGTCTATGTCTGGCTGTTCGGACTGGCGAGCTTCGGACTCTATGCGGTGCTCTGGGCCGCGGTGAACCTGATCGAGAATATCGCCGATCTCGGCATGACCTCTTCCCTCCAGCGCGTCGTGCCCCAGGCGAAGGATGAGGCCGAAGCGGTCGCGGCGCTGCGTGCCGCGCTGGTGATCGGGGTTACCCCCTGCCTGATCCTCGCACTGGCCGCATCGCTGGGCGCCGCGCAGATCGCACCTTTGCTCAACGTCGCCGCCGGCGATGCCGGGCGCGTCGCCGAAGCGATCCGCCTCTTTGCCTGGGCGCTGCCGCTCTGGGCCTTTGTCGAGATCGCGACATCGGGGTTGCGCGCGCGCCGCGTGTTCGGCGCCGAGATCCGCCTACGGCTGTTCTGGGAACAGGCGATCCGCCTCGTGCTCGCCGCCGGCTTCTGGATGGTCAGCCCGACGATCCTGTCGCTGTTCACGGCGCACCTGATCTCGCTGGCGGTCACCTGCCTGCTAAGCGTCCGGCTACTCTCGCGCTATTACGACCTGCGCCTTTTCTTCCGCATACCGCGCGGTGGCCCGATGGCTGGCGCCACATTGCGCGCGGGTCTCGCTGCATTGCCCGCCAATATGGTCGCGCGGCTGTTCGGCGACGCACCGCCGATCCTGCTCAACGCGATCCTGCCCGGTGCCGCCGGCGCGACAAGCGCGGCGCTCTATACGATCGCGCGCAAGGTCTCGAGCATCGTCCAGCTCGTCCGCACCGCATTCGCCTATGTGCTGGCGCCGCTCGCTTCCGCCGCGTCGCGCGACGGCAAGGCCGAAGTACAGCCGCTCTACGCCTTTGCAACACGGCTCGCCTTTGCGCTGGTCGTGCCATTGGGGCTGGTGATGGCGGCGGGCGGCGATGCGATACTGGGCCTGTTCGGCCGCGGCGCCGATGCCGCGCACGCGGCGCTCGTCGTGCTGGTGCTCGCACGCATGGCAGAGGCGGTGTTCGGCGCCGCAGTGCCTGTGCAGCAAGTGATTGGCGGCTATCGTGCGCAGCTCGTCGCCAGCGCGATCGGGCTTGCCGCCGCCGCGATGGTCGGCGCACCGCTCGTCACGCGCTTCGGCCTGACCGGCATGGCGGTGGCGGTAAGCCTGGGTTTCATCGTCTCGGCGGTGGTGCCGCTGCTCCAGCTCCACCGCTACGACGCGATCCATCCGTTCGAGCGGCCCTTCGTCCGCGTTGCAATCCGCGCCATCGCGCTGTCGCTGCCCGGCCTCGCACTCGCCTTCGCCGCGGCGCGCGTCCTGCCCGACGGTGCCGATATCGCCGGCGTTACGCTGTTCATGCTTGGATCGATCTGGCTCTCGTGCCGCTTCGCCCTGCCCCATGCCGATCGCGCGACGCTGGGCGGAACCGGACGAGCATTGCGGCTGATTTAGGACTGGAACGTCATTGCGAGCGAAGCGCGGCAATCTAGGGATGCATCCACATCCTGGATTGCTTCGCTTCGCTCGCAATGACGAGCTTTTTGAAGCCTCACCCCGCCAGCAGATAATTATCCGACCGCGCCAGGCCGATCAGTGCCAGCCCGGCTTCCTGCGCGCGATCGAGCGCCAGGCTGGTCGGTGCCGAGATGGTGACGAGCGCCGGACAGCCGGCAAGCACCGCCTTTTCGACCAGTTCGTAGGAACAGCGCGCGGTGAGCAGCGCGAAACCGTCGTCCCAGCCCAGCCCGCCGCGCAGCATCGCGCCGATCAACTTGTCGAACGCATTGTGCCGGCCGACATCCTCGCGCACCACGCGGATCGTGCCGTCGGCCGCACACAAGGCCGCGCCATGGACCGCGCCGGTCGCGCGATTGAGCGCCTGATGCGCACCCAGCGCCGACAATGCGGCGAACACCGATTTCGATGCCGGGGGCTTTCCCTGAACCCTGGGCAAAGGGCGCAGCGCCTGTTCGAGATTCTCGATGCCGCACAGCCCGCATGACGATTCGGACACGCGGTGGCGCACCCGTTCGATCACGCGCCCGGCGCGATCCGGCACGAGCTGCGCGCGCAGGATCGTTCCCGTCGTCGCGTCGTGCGTATCCACATCGAGAATATCGGCAGCGCTGTCGATCAGCCGTTCCGACGACGCGAAACCATGGATGAAATCATCGAGGTCGGCGGGCGTCGCCATCATCACCGCATAGCCGATGCCGTTGAACTCGATCGCCAGCGGCCGTTCCTCGGCGACGGCACGCGCAATCGCCTCGTGCGTCCCGTCGGCACCGATCCGGGTAAAGTGTCGCCTGTCCTGCGTCATGCCGGTACCGTCGCGCAAAGTGCGGGCATCGGCAAGGCGTTGCCGTCGGCGGACGTCCGCGCCAAAGAGACATCATGACTGTAACCACGGGCGCGACGCGCCATCTGACGCTCGATGCCATGCGCGGACTCGCGGTGATGGGCATTTTGCTCATGAACATCGTGATGTTCGCCATGCCGTCCCAGGCCTATATCAATCCGCTGGCATGGGGCGGTACCGACACCGCCGATCTCGGCATCTGGTTCGTCAATTTGCTGCTGGTCGACGGCAAGATGCGCGGCCTGTTCACATTGCTGTTCGGCGCGAGCACATTGCTGGTGATCGACCGGGCGGAGGCCAAGGCAGAAAGCTCGATCAAGGTCCATTACAGCCGCATGGCCTGGCTGCTGCTGTTCGGCATCGCCCATTCCTACCTGATCTGGAGCGGGGACATATTGATCCTCTATGCCGTGTGCGGACTGGTCATCTACGCGTTCCACGACATGAGCGCGGACAAGCTCAGAACGGGCGCGATCCTGTCGATCGTCATCAATTTCGTGGTCTGGGCGATGATCGCGCTGTCGTTCGTGCATATGAAAGCCACGGCGATCCAGCCGGGCGCCGCGCCGCACCTCGTCCAATCCTATAACGACGCGATCGTCGCGCTCGGCCAGCCGGGAAGCTGGGCGATCAGCCGGGAACTGCAGGTCTATGCGGGCAGCTATGCCGACATCCTCGCTTTCCGCACCGCGCCGGCGCAGATACTGGGGCCATTGACGATGGTCATGCTCTACGGCTTCGAGACGGTCGGACTGATGCTGCTCGGCATGTCGCTGTTCAGGAACGGCTTTCTGACCGGCGAATGGAGCAGCACGCGCTATGCGACGATGGCGCGCCTTTGCTATCTGATCGGGCTGCCGCCAATGGCCGGGCTCGGCTGGTGGTGCTGGTCGAGCGGGTTCGACACGGTCACCACCTTCAACGCCATCATGGTCTGGTCGACCCCGTTCCGCGTCGTGCTGATCCTGGGTCATGCCGCCTTTGCCCTCTGGCTGTTCGCCCGCTTCCGCAACAGCGCCGTCGTGGCGCGGATCGCCGCGGCCGGGCGCGCCGCCTTCACCAATTATCTCGGCACCAGCATCGTCATGACGACGATCTTCTACGGCTATGGCCTGGGCCTGTACGGAGAGATGTCGCGCGCGAGCATCTATCTGGTCGTGCTCGCCGGCTGGGCGGTGATGCTGCTCTGGTCCAAACCCTGGCTCGACCGTTTCGCTTATGGTCCCTTCGAATGGCTCTGGCGTTCACTGGCGCGCGGCCGGATTCAGCCGATTCGACGCCATTGATTCGCAACAAGGCGAGCCGACGTCATTTTCTATATTGCGATCCATTATCATTAGCTCTATCCCGATTCGCATCAGCCGGAGGGATTCGCCTTGGTCGTCTGCATCTGTAACGCGATCCGTGAGAAGGAACTGCGCGAGACCGTGCGAAACGGCAGCGCGAACAATGCGTGCAGCGCCTATGCAGCGCTCGGCCGGCGGACGCGTTGCGGCCAATGTGTCCCGTTTGCGCAAAGCATTATCAAGTCCGAGCTTGCGACTGCCTGACAATAGCGCGCTAAAAAACCGCAGAAATCCGCCATTTTTTCACTGACTTTGGGCTTCTCGCCGGGTATGATCATGCCCGTGTTACAAGGAGCTGTGCCGTGAAGGGCGATACCAAAGTCATCGAATATCTGAATGAGGCGCTCAAGAACGAGCTGACCGCGGTCAACCAATATTGGCTGCATTATCGCCTGCTCGACAATTGGGGCATCGCCCGGCTCGCGCATTTCGAGCGCCATGAATCGATCGACGAGATGAAGCATGCCGACAAGCTGGCGGAGCGCATCCTGTTCCTCGACGGCCTGCCCAATTTCCAGCTGCTCGGCCGCCTCAAGATCGGCGAGACGGTGGAGGAGATCCTCGAAGCCGATCTCGCGCTCGAGAATGAAGCCATTCCGCTGCTCAAGGACGGCATCGCCCATTGCGAGACGGTACGCGACTATGTCAGCCGCGACCTGCTCGCCGACATCCTCGAAAGCGAGGAAGAGCATGTTGACATGCTTGAGAAGCAGTTCGACATGATCAAGCGCATGGGCCTGGAAAACTACATCCAGCTCCAGTCCAAGCCCGCCGAGGATTGAGGCCTACGAAAATCACTCACTGTCATTCCCCGCGA
>JASBTC010000075.1 GCA_030148625.1 Sphingobium sp.
TCCGGGCTGGCATTGGCGGCAAGCTCGGCTGCGGCCGCGCCGTTCGAAAAGAACGCGGCGGTGCGTGCCTTCTGCAACGAAACGTCGATGCCGAAGATCGGCGCGTCGGGCGCGCGGACGATGCCGAGCGGCGTGCCGAAACTGTCGACCACCGAGATCGAGACCTGAGCACGGCTGTCGAGCGGACGGCGGATCTGGCCGCGCGCGCGGCTCATCACCGTAAAGGCTTCCTCCATCACCGCGCGGACTTCGGCCGCGGTCAGCGGCTGGGTCACCGCGACACCGTCGGTGCCGGCGCGGATCGGGTAACGATTGGCGCCCGAACCATCGGTCAGGATGAAGGCGTCGGGATTGGCGAATTCACCCGTCGTCGCCTTGCGGATACCGGATGCTTCGGTGCCATAGGCCGCACCCGCAACCACGGCGGCGGTCGAATAGTCGCGCACCGCGCCGACCGTGCCGGTCAGCGATGCGAAGGCGGGGGCGGCGGCGGGATTGCTTTTGAGATTGGCCGGCGTCGCGTCGCTATAGCGCAGCGTCGTTCCGTCCACGGTGATCCGCGGTGCGCGGATCTCCTCGGGGGCTTCGAATCCCGTGGTCGCGGCCAGGGCGATCGACTCGTCGTCCAGGTCCGCGTCGATATCGAGAATATTGGCATCGAAATCATAGACGCCATCCGCCATCACGCCGACGCCGCCCACCAGCACGCCATTCTTGTAGAGCGGAAAGCCGCCGGCATCTGCCGACAGGCCGAGCGGAGAACGCTTGGGGCCGATCAGCGCGGTGGGGCCACCCGATGACATGAAGGTGCGAGCAAGGTCGGAACAGGGGAGCTGGCTGAACTGCACGCCGAACAAAGGCCCGCTTTCGAGCCCGACGGTATTGGGGGCGGGCGGGAAATGCTGCTGGACGATCTGGCTGGCGGTGCGTGTCGAAAAGGCGTTGCCGCCGCTCGACAGATAGGCGCCGGTGATCGCCTTGGCGATCGCGCCGCCCTCCTGCGGAAAGCGGAGGCCGGCGACGTCGATCTGCTCGTTGCTGGGCGTGCGCGGCGTGACCGCTTCGGCAAGCGCCCCGGTCATGCGGAACACCGTCAGCACATTGCCGACCCGATCGACCACCGCGATCACCGCCGGCTTGCCGCGCGCCTGCGCTTCACCGGCACCCTGGGCGACGATCCGCTGGACCTCGGCGACGGTCAGGGATTCCTGCGCGGGCACCGGATAGAGCGCGGTCGGCGTGGGGGTAGGGGTCGGTGTCGGGGTCGGTGTCGGGGTGGGTGTCGGAGTCGGGGTGCTGCCGCCTCCGCCGCATGAGGAAAGGACGAGCGAGGCCAATGCGATGGCGCAGGTTGCGCGCCAACCCAACCTCGGTTTGTCCCGAGCGAAGTCGAGGGACGCGTCCGAGCGCGTCTGAGGCCTTCTCGACTTCGCTCGGAGGCGTGTCTCGACTTCTCCGCTTGGCGGAGAAGCCTGTCCTGAGCGCCTGCCTTGGCAGGCAGTCGAAGGGCTTGGGACGAACGGAGGCTGGGCACTGCTACCCATCACCTCAACGTCCTGATCGTCCGGACCGCGCCGCCCAGCGCGCGGCGGAATTCCAGCGGGCGATAATCGTTGGGATCGCGCACCGCGGCATAGGCGCGATTGATATCGGCGCGGATGCTGCCCGCTGCGCCGCCATTCACTTGCCCGGCATTGACCAGTGCGTTGAGCAATGTGTCGACCGCCATCACCGCCTGGACGCTGCCTTCATAATCGGTGAAGCGTGGGCTGATCGCTTCGCCGGCGATCGTCTCGATGATCGCGAATGTCTGGTCGCGGCCGAAACTGGCCGCGGCAAAAGTCGCAGCGAGCGCATTGGCGCTGATCCGCAGCTTGGCCGCTGCGGCGATCGCGGCGGTGCGATCCTGCGCCAGCCCCGCATGAAAGGCGCGGCTGTCGGCGTCGAACCGGCTTGCCATGCCGGGCGCCGCGACGCGCACGGCCGCCGAGAGCATGATCATGCTTTCGTCGTTGAAGGCGGGCATGCCCTCGGGGATTGGCCGGCCGGGATTGCGGACGCCGGTGCGGATCGCTTCGTCGCCATCCTGGATGCGGCGATGACAGGTATGGCAATCGAAGAAATAGAATTCGGGGAACACGCCTTCCTGGCCGAGACGCGGATTGGCGTAGAGCGTCAGCGCGCGTTCCAGCGCCATCGCCTGGCCGACCGCCCACATGCGGACATTGCTCGTCCGGCCCTTGCGCAGCGCGTAATCGGGATCCTCGTCATGATGCTGCTGGAGCGTCGAGAACAGGTCGAGTTCGAAGGCGATGCGCGGATGGCCTGCCGCCATGATGCGGTGATTGACGAACTGGCCCTGATCGGCGCTGCCGAAATGGCAGTCGAGACACACCGCCGCGCGCGCGCGTGGATCCTCGAGCGGGGTCATGCCGAGCGCGACATTGCGCTTGTGGCTGGTGCCGACCGAATAATGCGCGGCGATCCAGCCGGATGCGGCGCCATGGCAGCTTTCGCAGCCGACGCCGTCGGCGGGCTGGAAGCGTGGGCCGCGCGTGGCGGCCGGGGCCGAATGGCAACCCAGGCAAGTCGCCGACGACGTCGCGTCGCCAATGCCCAATCGGCCGGCGATCACGCGGCTACGCGCGTTGGAGAGGATGTTGAAGGCGCGGCTGTGCGCGCCGCCGGGTGTGGAGGGTTCCTGCCAGCGCATCAGCTCGTCCTGGCGGACGATCTTGCCGTCGGCTTCCTGCCGGCCATGGCAAGTCGAGCCGCTGCACGATGCCACGCCCAGGAAAGTGCCGGTGCCGGGTGCCGCCGCGGTAGCTGGGGGCGTGGTCGGCCATAGCCCGGCGGCGAGCGCGAACATCGCCATCGCCGCGAGCAGCGCCAAAGCTGCCAGCGCCGTCGCCCGGTTTTTGATGATCCCCCCGACACCCATTCGCTACGCACCTCCGCTGCCGGCGCGATGGCCGGAATGAATCGTCAGCGATGCGACCCCCTTTTCATAGAGTTTATGTGCGCTTGCCCGCGCCGAGGCAAGCCGAAGCGGGGTTCGTGGCGGTGTCTTCGATCGATTTGCGACGAGCTTGGGCGGGCATCGGCCCGGCCGGGCGGCGGGCAAAGCAAAGGGGCGGGGAAACCGAAGTTTCCCCGCCCCTGACCAGGCACCCCGGCCGTCGCCGGGATGTACCGATTGGTCTTACTTCTTCTCTTCGGTGCGAGCCTTGAAGGCTTCGCCGAGGATGTCGCCGAGCGACGCACCCGAATCCGAAGAACCGTACTGCGCAACGGCCTGCTTCTCTTCGGCGATCTGCATCGCTTTGACCGAGAAGGTGGGCTTCTTCGAACGATCGAAGCCGGTCACCATCGCGTCGAACTTCTGGCCGACCTGGTAACGCTCCGGACGCTGCTCGTCGCGGTCGCGACCGAGATCGGTGCGCTTGATGAAGCCGGTCGCGCCGTCGTCGCCCGCCTGGACTTCGAGGCCGCCATCGCGAATCTCGAGGACGGTGACGGTGATGACCGCGTTCTTGTTGAGGTTCGAACCCGAAGTGGCCGAAGCGCCGCCGATGGCGGGCGCGCCCTTTTCGAGCTGCTTCATGCCCAGCGAGATGCGTTCCTTGTCGGCATCGACGTCGAGCACGATCGCCTGAACGGCCTCGCCCTTGCGGTGCAGGTTGAGCGCGTCTTCACCCGAGATTCCCCAGGCGATGTCGGACATGTGGACCATGCCGTCCACATCGCCGTCCAGGCCGATGAACAGGCCGAACTCGGTGGCGTTCTTGACTTCGCCCTCGACGACCGAACCGATCGGGTGAGCAGCGGCGAACGCTTCCCACGGATTGGTGATCGCCTGCTTGAGGCCCAGCGAGATACGACGCTTTTCTTCGTCGACCTCGAGGATGATGACTTCGACTTCCTGGCTGGTCGAAACGATCTTGCCGGGATGGACGTTCTTCTTGGTCCAGCTCATTTCGGAGACGTGGACCAGGCCCTCGATGCCGGCTTCCAGTTCGACGAACGCACCATATTCGGTGATGTTGGTCACGCGGCCCGACAGCTTGGCGCCGACCGGATACTTGGCCGACGCGCCATCCCACGGATCGCTCTCGAGCTGCTTCATGCCCAGCGAGATGCGCTGCGTCTCGCGGTTGATGCGGATGATCTGCACCTTCACCGTGTCGCCGATGTTGATCATCTCGGACGGGTGGTTGATGCGCTTGTAGCTGAGGTCGGTGACGTGGAGCAGGCCGTCGATGCCGCCCAGGTCGACGAACGCACCGTAATCGGTGATGTTCTTGACGACGCCTTCGATCACCTGGCCTTCGGCCAGCGTCTGGATCAGGCCCGAACGCTGCTCGGCGCGGGTCTCTTCAAGGATGGCGCGGCGCGACACGACGATGTTGCCGCGGCGGCGATCCATCTTGAGGATCTGGAAGGGCTGGGGGATGTCCATCAGCGGCGTGACGTCGCGGACGGGGCGGATATCGACCTGCGAGCCGGGCAGGAACGCCACGGCGCCGCCGAGATCGACGGTGAAGCCGCCCTTGACGCGACCGAAGATGACGCCTTCGACGCGCGCGGTTTCGGAGAATTCGGCTTCCAGCTTATCCCAGGCGGCTTCGCGGCGTGCGCGGTCGCGCGACAGCATCGCTTCGCCATGGACGTTCTCGACGCGGTCGACATAGACTTCGACTTCGTCGCCGACCTTCAGATCGGCCTTCTGGCCGGGGGCTGCGAATTCGCGCAGCGGCACGCGGCCTTCGGACTTGAGGCCCACGTCGATGACCGCGAGATCGTTCTCGATCGCGGTGACGGTGCCCTTGACGACGCGGCCTTCGAAGCTTTCGCCTTCGCCGCCGAGCGATTCATTGAGGAGTGCCGCGAAATCGTCGCGGCTCGGAAATGCCGTAGAGGCCATGTAGTGCTTCCTGTCTGTCATTTTTCCGGCCAGCCGGTTGAATCCGGCGGTCTTGACCAGAACTGCCGCGCAAACCCCATGTCGACGCGGCATCCCACGAACGAACGGCACGGTGACGCCCATGAGAATGCGAAAAGGGCGCGTGGGACGAGTTCGGCCATCGCCGCACCAGTCTTCGCACCGTCTTCGTAAGTCTCGCGATCAGCTCGCCAGGCGTCTGCCGATCCGGGCGTCCACGAGCGCGATCGCGCGCTGGACGGCGGCGTCTATAGAGAGATAGCTCGTATCGAGCAAGTCCGCATCGGCCGCGGTCGTCATCGGCGCGACTTCGCGTCCGGCATCGCGCCGATCGCGCGCACGAATGTCGGAAAGCACCGAATCCAGGCTCTTGAAACTGCCGGCCTTCTGCATCTCGGCATGGCGCCGGCGCGCGCGCGTCTGCGGCGTCGCGGTGACGAACAGCTTGGCGTCCGCATCGGGCGCGATCACCGTGCCGATATCGCGGCCGTCGAGCACCGCGCCGCCGGTCTGGCGCGCGAATGCCCGCTGGCGCTGGACCAGCGCTGCCCGGACGAGCGGGTGGGCAGACACGATCGAGGCGATCCGGCCGATCTCTTCGCCCTTGAGCGACGGTTCATCGAGCAGCCGGTCGTCGAACGAGCAGGCGGCGAGTGCATCCTGTTCATTCTCTGGATCGCCATGTTCGGACTGAAGCGTGTGCGCGACCGCGCGATAGAGCAAGCCCGTGTCCATATGCGGCAGGCCGTAATGCGCGGCGAGGGCACGTGCGATCGTACCTTTGCCCGATGCGGCCGGGCCGTCGACGGCGATGATCATGAGATCTCCGCGCCGAGCGACGTCATGAGTGCGGTGAATTGGGGGAAGCTGGTTGCGACGGGTGCCATGTCGTCGACAATGACGGGGCTGCGCGAAACAAGTCCAGCGATCGCGAAGCTCATTGCGATGCGATGGTCGAGATTTGCGGCGATTGTCGCGCCGCCGGGCAGGCGATCGCCGCCCGTGCCCTCGATCACCATGCCGTCGGGCAATTCCTCGACGCGTGCGCCAATCGCCGTCAGCCCCTTGGCCATCACCGCGATCCGGTCCGATTCCTTGACGCGCAACTCCTCCAGTCCGCGTGCGACGGTGCGTCCCTCGGCCATCGCTGCGGCGACGAACAGGATCGGGAATTCGTCGATCATCGACGGCGCCACCGCGGGCGGGATCTCGATGCCGGTCAGCGCCGAATGGCGGACATGAAGGTCGGCCACGGGTTCGCCACCGACGCTGCGTTCGTGGAGCAGCACGATGTCGGCGCCCATCTCACGCAGCACGCCGATCAGGCCGGCGCGGGTTTCGTTGATGCCGACATTCTCGATGACGATATCGGATCCCGGCACCAGCAGCGCCGCGACCAGCGGGAAGGCGGCGGAGGAGGGGTCGCCGGGCACGGTGATCGCCTGCGGCTTCAATTCGGCCTCGCCGGTCAGCGAGATCACGCGCGCGCCGTCGGCATCGTGCTCGACGGACAGGGCGGCGCCGAAACCCTGCAGCATCCGTTCGCTATGATCGCGCGTGGCGATCGGCTCGATCACGCGGGTGATGCCGGGCGTGTTCAGCCCGGCAAGCAATATCGCCGACTTCACCTGTGCCGAGGCGACGGGCAGCCGATATTCGAGCGGGACGGCGGGGCAGAGGCCGCGCACCATCAAAGGCAGCCGGCCGCCGGGGCTGGCAGTGAATTCGGCGCCCATCAGGCCGAGCGGTTCGATCACGCGACCCATCGGCCGCTGGGACAGAGAAGCATCGCCGACAAAGGTGGCGGTGACCGGATGGCTGGCGACGAGCCCCATCAGCAGGCGAGTCGAGGTGCCGCTATTGCCCATGTCGAGCGCTTCCTGCGGCTGGAGCAGGCCGCCGACGCCGACGCCATGAATATGCCAGATGCCGTCATCGTCACGGCGGATGTCGGCGCCCATGGCGCGCCCACCGCCGCCATCGGCGGCGGATACTTTGGTAATTTTCGCGCCCATGGCACGAAGGGCGGCCGCGGTGGCCAGCACATCCTCGCCCTCCAGCAGGCCTTCGACCCGGCTTTCGCCCACGGCCAGGGCGGACAGCATCAGCGAACGGTGGGAAATGCTCTTGTCGCCCGGAACCGCGACGCTGCCGGACAGGGCAGGGGCGGCGGTGAAGGTCATCGGGCTGGGTTGGTCATTATGGCTGGTCACGGGGTATCCATCATCTTGGAACCGAAAAAATGCGCCCGGCTTTTGACAGCGCGGTTTCGCTATGGCAAGGCGCCCGACGTTTCGTGGCCGACTTCCGTTGTGCCGCGTGATTTCTGTTTGAGCATCGAAGAAGGAACAGGCCGGACATGGTGAAGGCTGAATGGGGCACGAAGCGGACCTGCCCGAAATGCGCGACTCGCTTCTATGACCTGGGCAAGGACGACCCGGTGACCTGCATCAACTGCGGCGCCGCCTGGGAGCCCGAACCGGTGCTGAAGTCGAAGCAGCCGCTGCCCTATGAAGAGGCCGCGCCCAAGAAGGTCGTGGAAACGGCCGATGGCGAGCTGGAGACGGCGGACGATGATCTGGACATTGATCTGGACGTCGATGATGACGGCGATTCGCCGGATAATGACGTCGATCTGGGCGGCGATGACGACCTGGGCGTCGATGCCGGCAACGATGACGGCGACGACGACAATTAAGTGAAAATTCTGCTTGCCAACGGGATCGCCTGATCCTAGAGGCAGCGACCTCCGAGGCGCCGGACCCAACGGCGCCTCAAGATGGTACGGGGCCTTAGCTCAGCTGGGAGAGCGCCTGCATGGCATGCAGGAGGTCAGCGGTTCGATCCCGCTAGGCTCCACCAATTTTTTCGGCCGACGGCTTGTGCCGGACATGGTTTGATCCATTCGGGACGCGGTTCGCGCCGTATCAGGATGGGGCCTTAGCTCAGCTGGGAGAGCGCCTGCATGGCATGCAGGAGGTCAGCGGTTCGATCCCGCTAGGCTCCACCAATTTTTTCGGCCGACGGCTTTTGCCGGACATGGTCTGATCCATCGGGACGCGGTTTGCGCCGTATCAGGATGGGGCCTTAGCTCAGCTGGGAGAGCGCCTGCATGGCATGCAGGAGGTCAGCGGTTCGATCCCGCTAGGCTCCACCATTTTTCTTCACATAGCATCATGCACACGCGCCCCATGGGATTGCGTTGATGGCCTTCGGATTCGGTCGGGCTGGCTGCGGTGTCGTTGCCGATTGGCGGCAAATTTCACTACATTCGCAATAACGATGTCGGGCTTTGACGGCTGACGACCATTTTTTTGCCGTTTCAATCTCGCTTGCAGAGCCCGAAATCAGACACCGGCTAAATGATCCGAGGTACTCCTCGTTGGCGATCAGCGCAGCCCTCGCCAGCGATCAAGAGGTCGAGCAACATCTCGAAGTCGTTTGCAACGTGCAGTTTCTCGCGAGCAGCGGGGACGTGGTCCGCTTGGGTGCGGATCGCCCCGGAAGCTTCGCGCAGGCATTTAAGTATCTGTTTTGAAATAACATACTCGTTACGAAGGTCTTCGGCTTTCCGGCAAATATGTGCCTTCAAAGCAGCAAATGCCTCAGTATCGAAGGTTTCCGATGCCAACAGCCGCATCGTCGAGCGACGTTGCAACTCTTCCAGCTGAAGATCGTAATCGTTCACATTCATGTCAAATGCTCTAGGCTGACAACGTCTGCTTTCCAATAGGTGGGCTGAAAAGCTGCCGGACCACTTCCCACCCTCTTAGGCCATTCCTGCTTTTGCGAATGAGGACGGGGCAACGCCGTTCAGGCCAGCGTGACGAAGCTGTCCATCACCCGCTTGCGGCCGGCGGTTTCGAAGTCGATTTCCAGCTTGTTGCCCTCGATCGCGGCGATCGTGCCATAGCCGAATTTCTGGTGGAAGACACGCTGGCCGACGGACACATCGTCGCGGCCCTTGTTGCCGAGCGATACGGCGGAGGTGCGGGCTTCGACGATTCGCACGGGCTCGCGGCTGAACTGGCCGCTGCTCTGGGCGCGCTGCCAGCCGGGGCCGCGCGATGAACCGCGCGCGACATTGGCGAAGGGATCGTCCCGTTCCAACCAGTTGGCGCGCCAGAGCGAGGCACCGCCGGACATGCTGCTTTCCTCGTCCATATGTTCGGGCGGCAATTCGCCGACGAAACGGGAGGGGATGGAACTGGTCCACTGGCCATAGATGCGGCGGTTGGCCGCGTGAAGGATGGTGCAGCGCTTGCGCGCGCGGGTGATCGCCACATAGGCGAGGCGCCGTTCCTCCTCCAGACTGTTGAGCCCGCCTTCGTCCAGCGCGCGCTGCGAGGGGAAGATGCCTTCCTCCCAGCCGGCGAGGAAGACATTGTCGAATTCCAGCCCCTTGGCGGCGTGGATGGTCATGATGGTGAGCTTCTGCTCATCCTGCTGCGCCTCATTGTCCATGACCAGGCTGACATGTTCGAGGAAGGCGCCC
>JASBTC010000090.1 GCA_030148625.1 Sphingobium sp.
GCGCCTGCGTGGAAGCCATATCAGCGGAGCCGGAAACGGCCGGCTCCAAGCAACGTCTGGACGGTGAGAATGTTTCTGTCGCGCTTCTTCAAGATGATGTCGCATGACATGGCGATCGACCTGGGGACCGCCAACACCGTCGTCTATCTGCGCGGTCGCGGCATCGTGCTCAACGAGCCTTCGGTGGTCGCCATCGAGACGATCAATGGCGTCAAGAAGGTGAAGGCCGTCGGTGATGACGCGAAGATGATGATGGGCAAGACCCCAGGCAGCATCGAGGCGATTCGCCCCCTGCGCGACGGCGTCATCGCCGACATCGACGTCGCCGAGCAGATGATCAAGCACTTCATCCACAAGGTGCATGGCGGCAAGGCGCGCGCATGGCGCTTTCCCGAGATCGTGATCTGCGTGCCGTCGGGCTCCACCTCGGTCGAGCGCCGCGCGATCCGCGACGCCGCGTCGAACTCAGGCGCCAGCCAGGTGTTCCTGATCGAGGAGCCGATGGCCGCCGCGATCGGCGCCGACATGCCGGTGACCGAGCCGATCGGTTCGATGGTCGTCGATATCGGCGGCGGCACCACCGAAGTCGCGGTGCTCTCGCTGCGTGGCCTTGCCTACACCACCTCGGTGCGCGTCGGCGGCGACAAGATGGACGAGGCGATCGTCTCCTATGTCCGTCGCAACCACAATCTGCTGATCGGCGAAGCGACCGCCGAGCGCATCAAGCAGGAAGTGGGTGTGGCCAAGACGCCGCTCGACGGCGTCGGCAAGACGATCCACATCAAGGGCCGCGATCTCGTCAACGGCGTGCCCAAAGAAATCACGATCAACCAGGGCCAGATCGCCGAAGCGCTGTCCGAACCCGTCGGCACGATCGTCGAGGGCGTGCGCATCGCGCTGGAGAATACCGCGCCCGAGCTGGCGGCGGACATTGTCGACCAGGGCATCGTGCTCACCGGTGGCGGCGCCTTGCTCCAGGGACTGGACGAAGTGCTGCGCGACGAGACCGGCCTGCCCGTGACGGTTGCGGACGATCCGCTGACCTGCGTAGCGCTGGGCACCGGCCGCGCGCTGGAAGACCCGATGTTCCGCGGCGTGCTCCAAACCGCCTGACCGGCGAAGCGCGGCCATGCCTCCGCAAAACAAGCGGCGCCCCGGATTCTCCCGGAAGGCGCAATACGGCCTGTTCGCCAGCTATGTGATCGCCGTCACCGGTGCTCTCGTCGGCCTGCTGCTCGTCATCACCGCCTGGGTCGATCCGCGCGGCAGCAATGCCGTGCGCGCCGCGATCACCGATCTGACCAGCCCGATCTCAGGCGCGATCCGCGCGGCAGTGCGCGGCGCGGGATCGGCGGGCACCGCGGTCTCCGACTATTTCGACGCGGCCAACAAGAATGCGGCGATGCGCCGCGAGCTCGACGCGGCACGCGGGCGACTGGTCGCCGCACGCTCCGCCGAATATGAGAACAGGCGACTGAAGCGGCTGCTCGCCATATCGGAAACCAGCCCCACCATTACCGCGGCACGACTGGTCAGTTCCTCCGCGTCGAGCACGCGGCGCTTCGCGATCCTGAGCGCGGGCAGCATCAGCGGCGTGCGCCACGGCCAGCCGGTGCGCGGCGCGACCGGATTGGTCGGCACCGTCGTCGAAGTCGGCCTCGCCAGTGCGCGCGTGCTGCTGATCACCGATACCGGCACCGTCGTTCCCGTCATCCGCGTTTCCGACGGGCTGCCCGCCATCGCCAGCGGCACGGGCGACGGCATGCTCGAGATCCGCGGGCTCAATGCCGGCGCCAATATCTTCAAGGCGGGCGACATCTTCGTCACCTCTGGCACCGGTGGCGTCTATCCCCCGCAAATCCCGGTCGGCATTGCGACCCGCGCGGCGGGAGACACCGCGACGGCACGCCCCCTCGCCGACCCCGCCAAGCTCGATTTCGCGCTGGTCCAGCCAATCTACCAGCCGCTGGCGATCGCACCGCCCGAGCCCGAAGAACCGGCGGAATGAAACCTTTCCGATGAGCCGGGTGATCCGATCCGACCGTGAGGAGCGCGTCGCACGGCTGCGCGGCCAGGTGCTGCCCGCGGTCTCCACCGTACTGGGATCGGCAGTGACCTTGCTCCCGATCGTTGCGGGGACGCCGATCCTGCCGCCCTTCGGGCTGCTTGTGCTGCTGTCATGGCGGCTGATCCGGCCCGAGCTATGGCCGATCTGGGTGGGCATTCCGCTGGGCCTGGTCGACGATCTGATGAGCGGACAGCCCGTCGGCAGCGCGGTGATGCTGTGGACGATCATATTGCTCGCGATCGACCAGCTCGACCGTCGCACGCTGTTTCGTGATTATTGGCAGGACTGGCTCATTGCCGCCGCCGCAATTATAGTCTGCCTGGCCGGGGGGCTCCTCACCGCCAATATAACGGGCGGCCATACCGAGTTCGCAGTCATCGTGCCGCAAATCCTGTTCTCTATCCTGGTCTATCCGGTCGTCGCACGCTTCTGCGCGCTGCTGGATCGCTGGCGTCTGTCCTGACCGCCACGTGCCGCGAAGGAAACCACCCCGCATCCTGTCCGAAGCGCAGCAATCGCTGAGCTTCACCCGCCGTGCCATGTTCCTGGGCGCGGCGCAGGCCGGTGTCGGCCTGGTGCTCGCCGGACGCATGGCCTGGCTCTCGATCGCCGAGAATGAGCGCTATTCGCTGCTGTCGGAAAGCAATCGCGTCAACCTGACGCTGATCCCGCCGCGGCGCGGCTGGATCGTCGACCGCTATGGCAAGCCGATCGCGATCAACCGCACCGATTTCCGCGTCGACCTGATCCCCGATCGCGTATCCGACGGATCGCGCGTCGTCGGCACGCTCGCCGATCTGCTCGGACTGGACGAGGATGAGCGCGAGCGGATCCTGACCGAGTTGAAGAATGCTGCCGGCTATCAGCCCGTCCAGGTGGCCAATGGGCTGACCTATGAGCAATATGCCGCGATCAGCGTGCGCCTGCCCGAACTGGCCGGTGCGGCGCCCGCGC
>JASBTC010000050.1 GCA_030148625.1 Sphingobium sp.
AGCCCGATCACCGAATCCAGGACGAAACGTGTATCGCGCACCGGCGCTGAATAGATCGGCATCCAAACTCTCCGTAAATGTCCGCCTGGTTTCAGGCCCTGGCTTCGCTTTTCGCGTCCGCTTTCTCGACCATCGTCACGAAGCGGGTCAATTCGTCGATCTGCGCGTCGATATCGAGCCGTTGCCGCTTGAGCAGCGCGATCCGGTCGTTGCATTTCTCGACCGTCACGCGCCGCTGGACATGGCGCCCGTCACCCAGATCGTAGAGATCGATCATCTCCCGGATCTCGGACAGGCTGAAGCCCACCCGCTTGGCGCGCAGGATCCAGGCCAGGCGCGCGCGGTCGCGCTTGGTGTAGATGCGCGTGGTGCCGCGCCGCATCGGCGCGATCAGCCCCTCATCCTCGTAGAAGCGCAGCGCGCGCGCGGTCACGCCGAATTCTTCGGACAGGTCGGAGATGCTATAGACGTGCCGGTCGCGAACGTCCGGCGTGTCGAGCGTTGCATGAGTCGAAGCATAAGCCATGCAGGCGAAGATATTTGACGTTCACGTTAACGTCAAGTGGGCGAAGCGCATAGCAGCTTGCCGTCGCGCCCAAGCACCGAAGCCGCGTCGACGGGTGAAGCACTTGATTGGCCCAGCACGAAGCCGGCAAGCGAGCCGCGCTTGGTGCAATAACGCTCGCATCCATCGGGCAGCGATCCGGGCATCGCAATCTCCCGTCCGTCGAAGCGGGCCTCGATCCGGCATTCGCCCTTGCCCTCGAGCGTGACCGTCACGCGCTCTCCGGCCCGCGCGGCGCGGCCCCGCGCCAGGCATTCGGTCTCGTCGCCAAACAGCACGTCGATCCCGATACGATAGGATTCGCCGGTTTCACGCAACAGGCAGACGCGGTCGGGTCCGCCATCGCCGCTCCGCTCGTAAAGCCCTTCGAGTGGCGCGGTCCCCGGATCGGGGATCGCCCCGGCGGCGATCGCGGCATTTTCCAGGTCGCTCTCGGCGCCGTTGTTCGCGGGCATGTCCGGCGAACAGCCGGCAAGCAACAGGCAAAGTGCGAGCGCAGCCCTCAATCCACCCGCTCCAGCCGGCCATCGACGATCCTGCGATAGAAACAGCTCGGCTCACCGGTATGGCAGGCCGGCCCTGCGGGATCGGCGACGATCCAAATCGCATCCTGGTCGCAGTCGATCCGCATCTCGACGACGCGCAGCACATGGCCGGAGGTTTCGCCCTTTTTCCACAATCGCCCACGGCTGCGCGACCAGAAATGGGCTTCACCGGTCGCCTCGGTCAGCGCCAACGCGTCGGCATTCATATGCGCCACCATCAACAGCCTGCCATCACGCGCGGTCACCACCGCGGTCACAAGCCCGTTTGCATCGAATTTCGGATCGAGCGTCTCGCCGCTCTCGCGTTCGCTGGTCATGCCGCGATTTAGAGCATCGCGCGAAAAAGTGGGAGCCGGTTTTCAGCCGAAGCGCATGCAAGGTCGAAAACCAGCCGCCTGCCATGCCTATCCTCGGATCATCGCATCAATGCCGCGTCACCGGCTTCTCATCCTTGTCGGCGCCCCAGGACATGCGCCGCACGCGACGCACCTCGCCGGCGCGCACGATGCGCTGCGCTTCCTCGACCGTGCAACCCTGAGAAATCAGCGCCTCCATGAGGATTTCGCTCTCCGTCGGCGCGTCCCGCTTCTTCTCCATATCCTTGTCTCCGCCGGACCAACGCACGGCCCTGGAGATCGGCTCCACGCAAAAATGCCGGGAAAGGGCGACAAAGCGGGTTCGCCACCCTATATGCGCTCGACCATTCATCGCGCAGGCGAATCGATGCTCACAACGAATCCCTTCGAAGGCCCGGAAGACGGCGACACGCTCCGCGAGGAATGCGGCATATTCGGCATCGCCGGTGCCGAGACCGCGTCGGCGATGGCCGCGCTCGGTCTCCACGCGCTCCAGCATCGCGGCCAGGAAGCCGCGGGCATCACCAGTTTCGATGGCGATCAGTTCCACACCCATCGCGCAATGGGCCATGTCGCGGGCAATTTCGACCGCGACGAAGTGATTCGCGGCCTGCCCGGCCACAATGCCTGCGGCCATGTCCGCTATTCCACCACTGGCGAAACCGCGCTGCGCAACGTCCAGCCGCTCTATGCCGAGCTGGCGAGCGGCGGCTTCGCGGTGGCGCATAACGGCAATATCTCGAACGCGATGAAGCTGAAGCGCGACCTGGTCCGCCGCGGCTCGATCTTCCAGTCGACCTCCGACACCGAAGTGATCATCCATCTGGTCGCGACTTCGACCTATCGGACATTGCTCGACAAGTTCATCGATGCGCTGCGCCATATCGAAGGCGCCTATTCGCTGATCTGCATGACGCCCGAGGGCATGATCGCCTGCCGCGATCCGCTGGGTATCCGCCCGCTCGTCATGGGCAAGCTGGGCACCTCGATCATCTTCGCGTCGGAAACCGTCGCGCTCGACGTGGTCGGCGCCGACTATATCCGCAGCATCGAACCGGGCGAACTGGTGCTGGTACGCGACGGTGAGATCGAGTCGGTCCACCCCTTCGGCAAGCGGGCCGCGCGTCCCTGCATCTTCGAGCATGTCTATTTCTCGCGGCCCGATTCGATCGTCGACGGTTCGTCGGTCTATTCGGTGCGCAAGGCGATCGGCGCGCAGCTCGCGATCGAAGCGCCGGTCGATGCCGATCTCGTCATCCCCGTCCCCGATTCGGGCGTTCCCGCCGCGATCGGCTATGCCCAGCAATCGGGCATTCCGTTCGAGCTCGGCATCATCCGCTCGCACTATGTCGGCCGCACCTTCATCCAGCCGGGCGACAAGGTCCGCCATCTCGGCGTCAAGCTGAAGCACAATGCGAATCGCGCGCTGATCAGCGGCCAGCGCGTCGTGCTGATCGACGATTCGATCGTGCGCGGCACCACCAGCCTCAAGATCGTCCAGATGATGCGCGATGCCGGTGCCAAGGAAATCCATATGCGCATCGCCAGCCCGCCGACGCGGCACAGCTGCTTCTACGGCGTCGATACGCCCGAGCGCGCCAAGCTGCTCGCGGCCCAGCTCGACGTGCCGGGAATGACCGACTTCATCCATGCCGACAGCCTGGCCTTCGTCTCGATCGACGGTCTCTATCGCGCATTGGGTGAGGCGCAGCGCGCCGATATCGGGCCGCAATATTGCGACGCCTGCTTCACCGGCGACTATCCCACGACGCTGACCGACCAGGACGATCTCGCGCCCGAGGATCAGTTCTCGCTGCTCGCCGAACGGGTCAACTGACGGCGCTTGCGCCGTCACCCCGAACTTGTTTCAGGGTCCAATTCTCCACCCGCTCGATGCTCGTGACGGCCATGGATGCTGAAACGAGTTAAGCATGACGATTATGGATGACGATATGTCCGATCTCACCGGAAAGCTCGCTCTGGTCACCGGTGCCAGCCGCGGCATCGGCGCCGCGACCGCAGAGGCTCTGGCCGCGCGCGGCGCGCATGTCGTGCTGACCGCGCGCACCGCCGACGCGCTGGAAGCCGTGGAGGAACGCATCCACGCCGCGGGCGGCAATGCCACCATCGCACCGCTCGACCTGACCGACGGCGACAGCATCGCGCGGCTGGCCACCGCGATCTCGGGCCGCTGGGATGCGCTCGACATGCTGGTCATCAATGCCGCCATGCTCGGCTCGCTCGGCCCGGTGACGACGATCGATGCCAAGGAATTCAACAAGCTGCTGACGCTCAACCTGCTCGCGTCGCAGGCCCTGCTCGCCAATTTCGATCCGCTGCTCAAGCGCAGCACGGCGGGCCGCGTGATCGCGGTCACGTCGAGCGTCGGCCGCACCCCGCGCGCCTTCTGGGGCGCCTATGGTGCGTCCAAGGCGGCATTGGACACGCTGGTCACCGCCTACGCCGAGGAAGTGAAGAACCTGTCGCCGATTCGCGTCGCGATCATCGATCCGGGCGCCACCGCAACTGCGATGCGCGCCCAGGCCTTTCCAGGTGAGGATCCCACGACGGTCAAGTCGCCGGAGGTCGTCGCGCAACGGATCGCAGCGCTTGCGGACGAGGATTTCGAGACCGGATTGTGGGAAAGAATTAACTGACTTTCTCAATCTGATCACAGGGCCCGCGTGCGATCCTCCCCGATCTGTCAAGCAAGGGGGAGGCTTGCGATGATCTCGAATTCCAACCCTGTCGGTCCATATGCATTGGCCGCGCAGGAAGATCGCTGCGCACCGCGGGTCAAAATCAGGATTCCGTCGATGTTGCGCCCATCGGGATCGAGCGCCGTCCCGGTCATCGTGAACAATCTCTCGATCTCGGGCTTCGCCTGCGAGACGTTCAACGGCCTTCGTCCGGGCACGCTTTGCTGGCTGACCCTTCCGGGACTCGGCAGTCAGCAGGCGGAAGTGGTCTGGAGCAGAGGGGCGACGATCGGCTGCGCCTTCGCCAACCTGCTCAATCAGGCCGTGCTCGACCTGATCCTGTCCCGCCACCGGGGCTGATATCCGCTATCTGGCTGCCGCTGCCGCGACAGTCCGGACGAACGCCATCCGCGCGGCGCCGAGCGTCAGATCGGTCGCCTTGGGCCAGGCGCTCGACATCGCGACCACCAGCTTGCGCGCCGGGTCGATGTAGATGAGCTGGCCGAAAATCCCCTGCGCCTGGAAACTGCCGTCCTCATTGGTCCACCATTGATAGCCATAGCCCGATCCGGGCCGGCCGGTATCCGCCTGCGCGCGCGTTGCAGCAGCGAACCAGCCCCCGGGCACGACACGCTTGCCGCCCGCCATGCCGTCGCCCAGTACGAACTGGCCGATCCGCGCATAGTCGCGCAACGAGACCGAGATACAGCAACCGCCGATATCCTGGCCGCCCGCATCGATCATCCAGAACAGGTCGCGTTCCATGCCGAAGGGTTTCCAGATCTTCTCTTCGGCATATCGGGCGAGCGTCTTTCCCGTCGCCCTGGTGACGAGCACGCCGATCAGGTTGGTCTCGCCCGTCTTGTAGACCCATTTGCTGCCCGGCGCGGCCTCGCGCGGCAAGGTGCGCAGATAGGCCACCGTCGCATCCTCGCCCGGTCCGGGGGGCACCTTGTACATCGAAGCGACATCGGAATTGGGATCGGTATAATCCTCGTTCCAGCGTACGCCCGATGTCATCGTCAATATCTGGCGCACGGTGACGCCGTCATAGCCGCTCCCGGCCAGTTCCGGGATGTAGCGCGTCACCGGATCTTCGATCGACTTGATATGGCCGTCCTGCACCGCGGCGCCGACAAGCGTGGAGGTGAGCGACTTGGCGACCGAAAAGCTGGTGTAGCGGCCGGCACCCGAATAGCC
Source organism: Sphingobium sp. (assembly GCA_030148625.1). The sequence goes on from JASBTC010000050.1 coordinate 5,366, forward strand.
GCGCGCATAGCGCTCCAGCCGCACCTTGCCGTCCTGGACGACGATCAGTCCCGCGACATTGTTCGCCGCCATATAGGCGCCGGCGGGATCGCCAGGACCCAGATCGAGCGGCTTGCCGTTTGGCAAGGGATAGGGTCTGTCCGAATGCCGCGCGACATCGCCGGGGAACAGCTTTTCCATATGCGGAAAGCGATCGTCACGCTCGGCTTGGCTCCAGAACAGGATTTCCGCGCCCGCCTGCCGCAATCGCCCGGCATTCTCCGCAGTCACCTGCACCGGTGCATCGGCGCGCAGGGCGGTTCCGGCAAGCAAAGCCACCGGCAGGATCAGGCCGAAGCAAATCCTCATACCACCCCCTCGTTCGTTATTGCGTCTTGATCAGCGTCACCTGGGCCACGTCGATCCCGCCTCCGCGGAATCCCCCCTCACAATACATGAGATAATATCGCCACAATCCAATGAAATTCTTGTCGAATTTACCAGGAAGATGGCCGGATTCCACCACAGCATCGAACCGTTCGCGCCAGCGACGGAGCGTCTCGGCATAATGCAGGCCGAAACCGCTGCGATCGCGCCATTCGAAGCCCGTCCGCTCGGCAAGGCCCCGGAAGACGCGCTCCGACAGCAGGAGCCCGCCGGGAAAGACATAGCGCTGGATGAAATCGACGCTGGCGGCATAGGCATCGAAGATCTCGTCGGAGATCATGATATACTGGATCGCCGCGCGCCCACCGGGCTTCAGCAGCCGATGGATCGCCGCAAGATAGTCACCCCAATATTCGCGCCCCACCGCCTCGACCATCTCGACGCTGGCCAGCCCGTCATACTGGCCACGCGCATCGCGATAGTCGACCAGTTCGAACCGCGCATGGCGCGTCAGACCGCCCGCCGCGACCCGCTCATCGGCGAAGGCCTTCTGGCTGGGCGACAGGGTGATGCCGGTGACGTCGAGACCGTGATCGCGCGCGGCCACCTCGGCCAGCCCACCCCAGCCCGATCCGATCTCGAACAGCCTCTCCCCCGACTTCAGATCCAGCCGGCCCAGCAGCGCTTCGATCTTGCGGGTCTGCGCGATTTCGAGCGGTTCGTCCGCGCCGACCGGTTCGGCGAAGATCGCGCTCGAATAGGTCATCGTAGAATCGAGCCATAAGCTATAGAAATCATTGCCGAGATCGTAATGAAATTCGATGTTGCGGCGCGCACCGCGGCGATGATTGCGCCGCAGCATATGGCCGATCCGTTTCGCGAAACGGGACAGCCCCCGCGCGCGTCCCACCTCTCCAAGCGGCACGCGATTGCGCATGAACAGATCGAACAGTGGAACGGGATCGGGGCTCGCCCATTCGCCGCGCTGGCACGCCTCGTACCAGCCGACGGATCCCGAACGCACCAGCCGCAGCAACGCCGTCCAGCGCTTCAGTTCGACGACCGCCACGGGGCCCGGCCCCCGGCCACCCAGATGCCTGTAGCTGCCGTCCGGCAGCGA
>JASBTC010000109.1 GCA_030148625.1 Sphingobium sp.
CGCCCGCCCGCCGCGTGGGCGGCGGGGGGCGCCTCCCGCCGCGCCGCGGCCCCCACCCCCCTCGACGTACCCGATGGCGATGTCGAGGCGATGATCGCCGATGCGTGCGCCGGTTTCGAGGACGAGCTGGAATTTATCGCCGAAGCGAACGAGGTTTGGGCGACCAAGAACGGGCAGGCACGCACAGCGATCGTCCGCGGCTGGATCGGGCTCGATCCGGCCGAACGCGCCGAACGGCTGGGGGAGCTTCATCTGGTCTGGGCCAAGGCGGATGGCGATCCGCGTTCGTTCAAACCGGGGCAGGCGCCGCAGGTTGCGGGCTATGAGGATGCGGCGATGGCGCTGCACGGCCAATGCGCCGAATTGCTCGGCCTGCGCGCACGCGCCGGACTGGCCGCATTGCTGGCACAGGGGCTGGAGGCGGGGCGGACCTATGCGCGCGCCTATGCTGAGGCCAAGCGCGCCACGGGCGTGGTCGATTTCGACGATCTGATCCGGCGCACTGTCTCGCTGCTCGGCCAGTCGCATATGGCCGAATGGATCCGCTACAAGCTTGATCAGGCGACCGATCACGTCCTGGTCGACGAAGCGCAGGACACCAATCTCAATCAGTGGACGATCATCCGGGCATTGGCCGAGGAGTTCTTCGCCGATGATCCGGATGATCAGGCCCGGGTGCGCACGATCTTTTCGGTTGGCGATTTCAAACAGGCGATCTTCGGTTTCCAGGGCACCGATCCCGTCTTCTTTCGCGCCGCGCAGGATTATTTCAGCGCGCGTGCCCATGAGGGCGGGCGCGAGGTCCATGGACTCTCGCTGACCGAATCCTTCCGGTCTACCGCACCGGTCCTCACGCTCGTCGACCGGGTCCTCGCGGAACTGGGCGAGGGCGCGCTCAGCGGCATGATCGATCTCGAACCGCATCGCAGCGCCGTCCCGGGGCCGGGGCGCGTGACCCTGTGGAGTCCGGTCTCACCCGAAGCCGCGGCCGAGGGCGATATCGACGGCGACGAAAGCTGGCTGTCGGATTCGACGCGCAATTTCGCGACGCTGTTGGCGCGACAGATCAAGGCCTGGCTCGATGCGGGGCTCTGGATCAACAATCGCGGCCGGCCCAAACGGCTCGAACCGCAGGATATCCTGATCCTCGTACGCCGGCGCAGCGAACTCGCCTCGCTGATCGTCGCGCGCCTCCATGCCGAAGGTGTGCCGGTGGCGGGCGTCGACCGGTTGCGGCTCAATGCACCGCTCGCCGTGCGCGACCTGCTTGCCGCCGTGCGCTTCGCGACCCAGCCCCAGGACGATCTCAACCTTGCCGCACTGCTGGTATCGCCGCTGGTCGGCTGGTCGCAGGACGATCTCTATGTCGCGGCGCATGGGCGCAGGGGATCGCTTTGGGGGCATCTCGGCGATCGTCAGCCCGCCGCTTTGCGTGAGATGCTGCGCCGCGCCGATTTCACGACGCCTTACCGTTTTCTCGAAGAGATATTGTCGGGGCCGCTCGACGGACGGCGCAAGCTGCTGCGGCGGCTGGGGCAGGAGGCGCGCGACCCGATCGAGGAACTGATGAATGCCGCACTCGGCTTCGAGCGCGATGCGACACCGACATTGCAGGCGTTCCTCGATCGGTTCGAACGCGAGACCGAGGATATCAAGCGTGATCCCTCGCAGCCGCTCGACGCCGTCCGCGTGATGACCGCGCATGGCGCCAAGGGATTGCAGGCGCCTTTGGTCGTGCTGGCCGATGCGACGGTCGATCCGGGATCGAGCCCGCGCGGTCGGCTCGACTGGCCGGTGATCGACGGCGCCGATCCGGTGCCGGTGTTCCGGCCGCGCAAGGATGAATTGACCGGCAGCCTCGCCGACGCGGCGGCGCTCGCCGATGCGCGCGAGATGGAGGAACATTGGCGGCTGCTTTATGTCGCGCTGACCCGCGCCGAGGAATGGCTGGTCGTCGGTGGTGCGCTCGGTCCGCGCGCCAAGGGTGTCGCGCCCGAGAAAAGCTGGCATGCCGCGGTCGAGCGGGCCATGGCCTCGCTCGAGGTCGAGGCGGTGGAGGAAGCGCCCTGGGGCATGGTCCGCCATTTCGCCGGCGGCGATGCGGTGACGGGCAGGGAGGCTTCGAGGGCGCGGATGATCGAGCCCGCGCTTCCCGATTGGCTGCGCCGGCCCGCACCGGTCGAAGCGCGTCCGCCGCGTCCGCTGGCGCCCTCGTCGCTGGGCGACGATGATGCGGCGAGCCCACCGCCCGGCATCGGCATGCGTGCCGCCGCCGAGCGCGGCCGGCATCTCCATGCGCTGTTCGAACGTCTGCCCGAAGTCGCGCCCGCCGATCGCGAGGCCGGGGCGCTGCGCTGGCTGGAACTCAATGCCGGCGTGGCCGATGCCGGCGAACGCGGCGCGATCGTCGCGGCCGCACTGGCGGTCATCGATCGCCATCCCGACCTGTTCGCACCCGGCGCGCTTGCCGAAGCGCCGATCGCGGCAGTGGTCGGCGGCGATGTGATCGCGGGCACGGTCGACCGGCTGATCGTCGGCGACGACGTCGTCCGCCTCGTCGATTTCAAGACGGGGCGGCGCGTGCCGTCATCCGCCGATGCCGCGCCGGTCCATCATCTGCGGCAGATGTCGGCCTATGCCGAGGCGCTGGGCGTAATCTTTCCGGGGCGGCGGATCGAGGCGGCCCTGCTCTATACGGCCGGGCCGACGCTGATGCCGCTCGATCCGGCGCTGCTCGCGCGCCACAAGCCCGGCTTGCAGGACATGGAGCAAAGCTTGGGTCAAAGCCGTTGAGCGAACGGTACAGTGTTCCTAGATAGGGTCCGACAGAAGGAGTCCGGCAAATGGCCACCAAAGCGATCAGCGATTCGAGTTTCCACGACGATGTCATTGCGTCCGACCGGCCAGTGCTGGTCGATTTCTGGGCAGAATGGTGCGGTCCGTGCAAGATGATCGGCCCTTCGCTCGAAGAGATCGCCGAGGAATTGGGTGAGCAGGTGACGATCGCCAAGATCAACATCGACGACAATCCTGATGCGCCGGCCCGTTACGGCGTGCGCGGCATTCCGACGATGATCCTCTTCAAGAATGGCGAACCCGCCGCCACCAAGGTCGGCGCGGCGCCCAAGAGCGCGCTCAAGGGCTGGCTCGAAGGTGAGCTGCAGTCGGACGGCGGCGATCGTCAAGCGCTGTGACACAAGGTCCCGCGTCGCGGGATTGATATCATGTTGCGATGACTGAGCCCTCGCCGGTCCTGTTCTCCGGCGCATTGCCCAAGGCACTGCGCCGGCAGGACGTTACGCTTCGTCCGGAAACGGCCGACGACACGGCGTTCCTGCGCCGGCTCTATGCGCATCACCGCGCCGAGGAACTGGCGCACACGAACTGGCCCGTCGAAATGCGCGAGCGTTTTCTCGACAGCCAGTTCGACCTGCAGCGTACCCATTTCACCACCCAGTTTCCCGATTGCGACTGGCTGATCGTGCTGCGCGGCCGATCCGGCGCAACGGCGCGGCCGGTCGGCCGGCTTTATCTCGATCGCACGGCCACCCCCTGGCATCTCGTCGACATCTCGCTCGTCCCCGAACTGCGCGGCAAGGGCGTCGGTTCGGCGCTGTTGGCATGGATCATGGTGTCGGCGCCCGCGATCGATCTGCATGTCGCGCGCGACAATCCGCGCGCCGAGGCGCTGTATCGGCGGCTGGGGTTCACCGAACAGATGGCGACATCGGCCACGCACAAGCGCATGGGATGGCGGCGGCCGGCCAGTCTCTGATCGGGCTTGGCAAGGTCGGGGCGAGCGCGCACTGTGGCCGACGGGCGAATCGCGGAAAATGGGGGAAAGCCGCTTGATGCTTCGTAAGATCAAGGCGTTGACGATGTGGGTGGTCGCGGCATGTTGCGCGCTGCCGGGTCATGCGTTCGCACAGGATTCGCTTGCCGATCCCGCAGGCTCCGGCGTGCTGGTGGCGGCGGTCAACTGGCTGCAGGGCACCTTGCTCGGCACCGTCGCGACCGTGGTTGCCGTCATTGCGGTGGCGTCGGTCGGTTTCCTGATGCTGACCGGGCGGATCAACTGGCGCTATGGCGCGACGGTGATCCTCGGCTGCTTCATCCTGTTCGGGGCGGCAAGCATCGTCGCGGGTATCCAGTCCACCGCCAGCCTGGCGAACTGAACCATGAACGGCTTGGCTCAGGATCCGGTCTTCGTTGCGTTGACGAGGCCGCAGATGTTCGCCGGCGTCACTTATAGTTATTTCATCCTCAACGCGGTGCTCGCGACCGAGTTGCTGCTGATCTTCCATTCGCTCTGGGCGTTGGTGCTGGCGGTGGTCGTGCATCTCGTCGGGGTTCTGCTCTGCCTGCGCGAGCCGCGTTTCTTCGATCTCTGGCTCGTCCGGGTCGGCCGCTGCCCGCGCGTACGCAACTATGCGATCTGGCGATGCAACTCCTACCGCCCCTGACGCGGGACAAGCGCGCGATCGCCAACGAGAAACCGGCGGGGCATCACCTCCCTTATGCCCGGCACGTCGACGATCATACGCTGGAGACGCGCGACGGCCTGCTGATGCAGGTGATCCATCTGCGCGGGCTGCTGTTCGAGACCGCCGACACCGATGAGATCAATTATCGCAAGATGCTGCGCGATGCGATGCTGCAGGCGATCGGATCGTCGCGCTTCGCGCTCTATCATCACGTCATCCGCCGCCGTGCCGATGTCGCGCTGACCGCCAAATTCCCCGACGAATTCTCGGCCGCACTCGATGCGGCGTGGCGCAAGCGGCTCGACGACAAGCGGCTTTACGTCAACGATCTGTTCCTGACTTTGGTGCGCCGCCCGCTTCAGGGGCGGATCGGCATCGCCGATCGCGTCCGCGGCTGGATGGGCCGGGCCACGACCGAGCCCGATCTCGCCATCGGCCATGAACTGCGCCAGCTCGACAGCGCCCGCGACAATCTGCTCGCCCAGCTCGGCAGCTATGCGCCCCGCCTGTTGAGCGCCTACGAAACGCCGCAGGGGCCATGTTCCGAGCCGCTCGAATTCCTGTCGTCGCTTTACAATGCGGAGATGCGGCCGGTGCTGCTGCCGATGCAGGATGCCGGCGCTTATCTTCCCTATCGCCGGATCAGTTTCGGTCAGGATACCGCTGAACTCGGGCCGGCGGGCAAGACGCCGCGCAGCTTTGTCAGCCTGGTCTCGATCAAGGATTATCCGGCCCAGACCGCGCCGGGCATGCTGGATGAATTGCTGCGCCTGCCCTTCGAGATCACGGTCTCCCAATCCTTCGGCTTCGTCGATCGCCAGGCGGCGCTCGGGCGGATGAATCTGGCGTTGCGCCGGATGCGATCGGCCGAGGACGAAGCGCTCAGCCTGCGCGCCGAACTCTCGACGGCGAAGGACGAAGTCGCCGCCGGCCGCGCGGGGTTCGGCGAGCATCACATGACCGTCGCGGTCCATGGCGAGACCCCCGAGATCGTCGATGCGGGCGTTGCCGAGGTCCAGGCGTCGCTCGCCGATCTCGGCATCATCGCGGTGCGTGAGGATATCGCGCTCGAACCCGCCTTCTGGGCGCAGTTTCCCGGCAATTTCAAATATATCGCGCGGCGCGGACTGGTTTCGACCGGAAATTTCGCGGGCTTTGCGAGCAGCCATAATTTCCCGCTCGGCCGTCCCGACGCCAATCATTGGGGTGAAGCGGTCAGCCTGCTCGAGACCACGGCGGCCGGCCCCTATTTCTTCAATTTCCATCAGGGCGATCTCGGCAATTTCACGGTGATCGGCCCGTCGGGCTCGGGCAAGACCGTCGCGCTCAATTTCCTGCTCGCCCAGGCGCGCAAATTCCGTCCGCGCATCATCTTCTTCGACAAGGATCGCGGCGCCGAGCTGTTCATCCGCGCGATCGGCGGACGCTATGATCTGTTGCGCCCTGGAACGAGCGCCGGCCTCAATCCCCTGCAGCTGGAGGACAATCCCGCCAATCGCCAGTTCCTGATCGATTGGCTGGCCCAGATTTCCGGTGCCGCCGATGTCGACGAGATGGCGAGCATCCGCGACGCGGTGGACGCCAATTTCGCGCAGCCGATCGAGCATCGCCGGCTGCGCCATCTGGCCGAGCTGTTCCGTGGCGGCCACCGTCCCCATGCCGCCGATCTCTGGTCGCGGCTGCGGCCCTGGTGGGGCGATGGGGAGCGCGCCTGGCTGTTCGACAATCCGGCGGACCTGACCGACCTGTCGGCCGAGGCGGTGGGCTTCGACATGACCGCGATCCTCGACGATCCCGCAGTGCGCACGCCGGCGATGATGTACCTGTTCCACCGCGTCGAGGAGCGGTTGGACGGCAGTGCGGCGATCATCGTGGTGGACGAGGGCTGGAAAGCGCTCGACGACGATGTATTCGTCCGGCGGATCAAGGATTGGGAAAAGACCATCCGCAAGCGCAACGGCATTGTCGGCTTCGCGACGCAGAGCGCGCAGGATGCGCTGGAAAGCCGGATCGCGAGCGCGATCATCGAACAGGCCGCCACCCAGATCTTCATGGCCAATCCCAAGGCGCGCGCGGACGATTATGTCGGCGGCTTCGGCCTCACCGCGCATGAGCATGAAATCGTACGGACCTTGCCCGACGACGCGCATTGTTTCCTGATCAAGCATGGCGCCGACAGCGTCGTGGCGCGGCTCAACCTGTCGGGTGAGCGGGACCTGCTCACCATCCTTTCGGGCCGCGAGCGCACCGTGCGGCTGCTCGACGAGATTCGGGAGATGAGCGGCGACGATCCCGCCGACTGGATTCCGCGCTTGCTGGAGCGCGTGTGATGGCCTGTCCCGCGCTGTCCGACACCGCGTTCCTGAGCAGCCTGCTCGCCCATATCGATTGCCAGGCTCAGGCGATCGGCGCCGGCGGATATCAGGCGCTGAGCGCATCGGGATCGGGCGTGTCGCTGATCCTGACCGGCGCGCTGACGATCTTCGTCGCGCTGTTCGGCGTCCGCATGCTGTTCGGCGAGACGCCGGGCGTGCGCGAGGCGGTGATGGCGGCGGTCAAGCTCGGCGTCGTGCTGCTGCTCGCCACGAGTTGGCCGGCCTTTCGCACGCTTGCCTATAATGTGACGCTGCACGGGCCGGCAGAACTGGCCGCGGGCATCGGTGGCCCCGCGGGCGTGCCGGGGGCGGGGGGTAGCCTCGTTGCCTATCTCCAGGGGCTCGACGATCAGATGGCCGAACTCAACCGGCTGGGCGCGGGCAAGCCGGTGGATGCCGATATCATCGTCGGCCCGACCGAGACGCAGTCGCCGCAACAACAGCAACAGCAGATGCAGCGGCTCAACCAGCTCCAGCAAAAGCCGCGCTGGGATCCCGCGCGCGACGCGAAGCTGCTCGGCCAGGCACGCACCGTCTATCTCACCGCGACCGTCGCGGCTTTCGCCTCGGTCCGGCTGATCGCCGGACTGATGCTGGCGCTTGGGCCGTTCTTCGCGCTTTTCCTGCTGTTCGGCGGCACGCGCGGCATTTTCGAGGGCTGGGTGCGCGCGCTCGGCGGCGCGGCGCTGGGCGCGGTCTCGACTGCGATCATCCTCGGCGTCCAGGTGGCGCTGGTCATGCCCTGGCTTGCCGGCATCCTTGCGCAGCGCCGCGACGGCATCGCGACGCCCGCCGCGCCGATCGAACTGCTGGTGGTCGCGCTCATCTTCGCGCTTATCCTGCTCGCGGCTCTCGTCGCGACGGCGCGGGTTGCGATGGGGTTCCGCTTTCCGCCGCAACTGCTCAGCCTGCCGGGCCGTCTGGTTCAGGCGCTTTCGGTTGCGGGGGCGCGCAGCGTCACCGCCGATGGCGCGATCAATGTCGCGTCCGGCCAGCGCGATCGCGCCTTTGCGATCGCCGATGCGGTGGCCGCGACCCAGCGTCGCGAGGCCGCGATGCCGCCGCCCCAGACCGCGTATCTCGGCCGATCGGCGCCGACGCCGTTACGGGCGCGCGAGGATGCGGTGCCGGTTGCGGTGCGGCTCGGCCAAAGCTTTCGACGCAGCGCCCATAGCCGTGTATCGGCGGCCGCGGCCCGGCGGGATGGAACGGCATGAAGAAAAGCTCACGAGAAGCGCTCGACGCCTATTATCAGGAAGCGGACAGCTGGGCGAAGGATCGCCGCGACACGCTCGACCGTTCGCGGCGCATCGCCTGGATCGTCGCGATCGCGGCGATGATCGTCGCGGTGTTCGAGGCGGCGGCGCTGATCTTCCTGCTGCCGCTAAAGACTGTCGTGCCCTATACTTTGCTGGTCGATCGCCAGACCGGCTATGTACAGGCGCTCAAGCCCGTCGATGCCGAGAAGATCGCGCCCGATGCGGCGCTCACCCAATCCTTCCTCGTCCAATATGTCGTGGCGCGTGAGAGCTTCGATATCGACGCGCTCCAGTCCAATTACCGCAAGACCGCCCTGTGGTCCGCCGACGCCGCGCGCAGCGACTATCTTGCCGGGGTGCAGGTCTCCAATCCGGATAGTCCGCTCGCGCGCTATCCGCGTTCGACCCTGGTCGAGACCCGGGTGAAGAGCGTGTCTCCGCTCGGCGGCAATGCCGCGCTGGTGCGTTTCGACACGCAGCGCCGCGACGCCAACGGTCGTACCGAGCCCGCGCGCCCCTGGGTCGCGGTCATTCGCTACCGTTTCTCGAGCGAGCCGCTGTCGACCGAGGATCGTTTCGTCAATCCGCTGGGTTTCCAGGTGGTGCGTTATCGCCGCGACGCCGAAACGCTGCCGCCGCCTGCCGCCCCCGTGCCGCCGCCCGCCGCAACCGTTGTGGCGGCGCCGTGAGGACCCTGCTGTTCCCGATCGCGCTGCTGGCGCCGACACTGGCACTCGCGCAGATCCGGCCCGAGCCGGGGCCGGGCGATCCGCGCATCCAGTCGGTGCTCTACGACCCCGATCAGGTCGTCCAGCTTCAGGTCGCCAATGGTTACCAGCTGACCGTCGAGTTCGCGCCCGACGAGCGGATCGAGAATGTCGCCGTCGGCGATAGCGGGACATGGCAGGCGACACCCAACAAGCGCGGCGACCGGCTGTTCATCAAGCTCGCCCAGCCCGGCGGGCAGACCAACATGACGGTGGTGACCGACGCGCGCAGCTATGTGTTCGAGCTGATGCCCGCCTATGGCGGACTGGCGCCCTATACGGTGCGCTTCCGCTATCCGGCGGCGGCCGTTGCGAGCGTCGCCGAAACCGCCGCGATCGAGGAGGGGCGCTACCGGCTGGGTGGCGCGAAACCGCTGCGCCCCAATGCGATCAGCGACGATGGCGCGAAGACCTATGTCACCTGGGATGCCGATGCGACCTTGCCGGCGGTGTTCGCGATCGACGCACAGGGCAAGGAAGTCGTCGTCGACGGCGGGGTACGCGATGGTCGCTACGTCATCGACGATGTGGTCAATCGGCTGGTCTTCCGCCGCGGCAAGCAGTTCGCCACCGCGACCCGCGTGCCGCAAAGGGCGCCGCGCTGATGGCGGGCCCCGAGGGCCTCGATCCACGCACCATCGGCCAGGCCGATGTGCGGCCGGTCGTGGCACTTCCCGGCACCGGCCTGCCGCGCTGGGCGATCGCGGGCGGTATCCTGCTCGCCGCGCTGCTGCTGTTCAGCGTGCTCGACGCGCGGCGCCGGGCGGCGACGGCGCCCGCGGTGAAGCCGCGCAATGCCGATCTGGTCGCGGCACCCGCATCGCTGCCGAGCCTGTTCATTCCGCCCGAGCCGCAGCCGGC
>JASBTC010000060.1 GCA_030148625.1 Sphingobium sp.
GACCCGCAGCGAGCAGTACAAGAACGACGTCTATGTCCTGCCAAAGCATCTCGACGAAAAGGTCGCGGCGCTGCACCTCGAAAAGCTCGGCGTGCATCTGTCGAAGCTGACGCAGAAGCAGGCCGACTATATCGGCGTTCCGGTCGAAGGCCCGTTCAAGCCCGACCATTATCGTTACTGAGAGCGCAGGGGCGCCGCCACGACGCGGCGCCCCGCTTCAGCCTTCCGGCGCGTCCGGATAGCCTCCCAGCGCCGGCCCCAAGGCTTCCTTGAGCGGGCCGAGCCACGCTTCATAGGCGCGCCAGCGCTCGACCCCGTCGCGATTGATCGGGCGGCGCACTTGCTCCGAACTCGCGGTTCGCACCGCGCGATTATTTTCGTGAAAGCGCAGGCAATTACCCTCGAACGGCAGGTCGAGCGCCGCGAGCAGTCGGCGCGTTTCGCCTTCCGGATCGGCGAGCAGATCCTCATGGATCACGCGGTGGACCCGCCCGGGCAACACCGCGTCGACATGTGCCATCAACCGCACATAGTCGCGATAATAATGTCCCATGTCGGCAAGGTCATAAGAGAAGGCCTGGCCCTGCGCGAAATGCTGCTTGAAGTTCGAAAAACCGCAATCGAGCGGATGACGCCGCGCATCGATGATCCTCGCATTCGGCAGCGCCAACAGGATCAGCCCGATATCAAACCAGTTGTTCGGCATCTTGTCGATGAAATGGGCGCAGTCGGTGCCGCGGTGAAATCGGGCACGGTCGAGATAGCGCCGGCCCAGTTCGCCGAGCCGCGATGCGTTGAGATCGGCCAGTAGTTCGGGATAGGGCCGGCGCATCTCGACGACGAGGTCGCGCGCCATTTCGGAGATATAGGGAAGCTCGGCGGTTCCCTCGACAGCCGAATGGCTGGCCAATATCTGTTCGATCAAGGTCGAACCGGCACGCGGCATCCCGAGAATGAAGATCGGGGCGTTGCTGTCGTGGCCTTGGCCTTCGCGCGCCCGGAGCAGGGCCGGCGTCAGCGTGGCGATCGCCCGCGCGACCTCGCCGCCGACGCTCGCCGCGTCATGAGGCCGGCCCGCGCGAGCGAGCGCATTTCCCGCTGCGTAGTGGGAGAAGGACCTGTGGTACTCGCCGATGTCTTCCAACGCCTTGCCGAGAGCGAAATGGAGATGGACCCGCTCGTCGGGAGAGCGTGTGCTGCCCAGCGTGGTTTCCATCCGACGAATGTCTTCCGCGCCGAAGACGGCGGTCTTCAGATTGGCGAGACTCCACCAGGCCTCGCCATGCGCGGGGTGTCGCCCGAGGACGCTGCGATAGGCGGCGATGGCGTCGTCGGTGCGGCCGACGGTCTTGAGCATATGGCCATAGCCGACACGTACCGCGTCGCTTTCTCCGGCTCCGGCGAGGAAGCTTTCATAGACCGCGAGTGCCTCGTCATAGCGCGCGAGATGGCCAAGCGTGTTCGCGAGCTGGCGCGTCGCACTCTCGTTGCCGGGATCGATATCGAGGATCGCGCGAAGCTCTGCGATCGCCTCGTCGGGCCGCCCTTGGCGGAACTTCACGGTCGCGATGCCGAGCCGTGGTTCGGCGAAGGAAGGCATGACCGCTTGCGCGCGGCGGAACAGGGACACGGCGTCGGCATAGGCACCGATCATGTTGTCGAGTTCGGCGAGCATGATCAGTGCGCCGGGCTCGTCGGGATTGGCTGCGAGGTGCGGACGGAGCAGATGCTCGGCCCGTTTGAGGTCGCCACGCGCCAGCGCATCGGCGGCCGCTGCCAGAAGTGGGCTACGCGCGAAATTCTCGAGCGCTTGCCGCTCGGTCCGTTCGGCCCCTTGCGCGTCGCCGAGGCGCCTGAGCGCCGAGGCGCGGAGCCGCAGCGCATCATAGTTGCAGCCATCGACGGACAGGATCGCGTGCGCCTGTTCGAGCGCGCCGCGCGGATCGCGGGCCAGCAGGCCGCGGCCGTTGGCAAGCGCCTGTTCGAGCGTTCCGGTGCTGTCGGTTGCCATCGTCAACGGGGTCTGCGGGCTGTGAGCATCGCGGCCTTCTTGCCGCCCGACCGGGTTCTGCGCCAGAAAAAAAGGACCGGGAGCATCGCTCCCGGTCCCTTGTTTGCCCCCGGCGTGTTCGTCAGAACTTGGCGACGGCACCTGCGTAGAAGAAGCGGCCGATATTATTGTAGATGCCGCTGCCGCCGCCGATACCGGTCAGGCCGTAGGGCGGCAGGCGGTCGGCGATGTTGTCGACGCCGATATAGGCATTGAACTTGTCGTTCACGTCGACCTGCAGGCGAAGATCGTGATAGAAGACGTCCGGATAGTAGCGGATGTCGAACGCGTCCTCATTCTCCGGATCGCGGCCCTGAACCGACTGGATGTTCTCGACATTCCCGGGCGTCATCTTGCCGATGTACCGCATCTGGTAGCCGAGCGTCACCTTGCCGTGCTTCAGTTCGACATTCCAGTTGAAGGCATCGGCCGGGTCGCCCAGTTCGTACCGGACGCGGTCGGCGAAATCGGGGCGCAGCGGATCGAGGAAATTGTCGTTCTGGAGCACATGCGTATACTGAATGCGCGTGTTCAGCGCGAATTCGCCGAAGTTCTTCCGGTATGCGGCTTCCACGTCGATCCCGCGTACCTTCAGCTTCGCGAAGTTGACCGGCCCCGACAGCAGGCTGTTGGAGATGATCTGGTACGGCGCTTCCTGGTTCGGGCCGGCGCCGGCACCGTTGCGGGTAAACAGGCCGCAGAACGAGTTGACCGGCGTTTCGGCATCATAGCAGGCATCGACGATCGTTTGCGCGTCGAGCGGGACAATGACGTTGTTCACCGTGATGTTGTAATAGTCGACCGATGCCGAGAAGCCCGGCAGGAAACGCGGCTGGAGCACGCCGCCGATCGTCCAGGAATCCGACTTTTCGGCATCCAGATCCGGATTGCCGCCCGACAGATAGGGCAGGGATTGCAGATAGGGGATCGATGCGCCGACCGGAACGCCGGCAGCAGCGCAGTTGGCGGCGCGGTTCGGCCCGTCGCCGATATTGGCGACGTCGCACGGATCCAAAAAGCCCGGCGCGAAATTCTGTCCCGCGGGGGTGAAGAGTTCGGTCAGGTTCGGTGCGCGCACCGACCGCGCATATTGCGCGCGGAACCGGATATCCTCGATCGGCGACCATTCGACGCCGCCATTATAGGCGTAGACGGTGCCCGTCCGGCCCTTGTAGTCGGCGATGCGGCCTGCGCCGGTCAGCGTCAGCTCGTGGAAGAAGGGCATGTTCGCGAGGATCGGCACGCGAAGCTCGCCATAGATTTCCTTCACCTCGAAGGCCGGCGGGTTGAACGTCGGAATTGCGTTGTAGAAGGTCAGACCCGCATCGACGAGCGGATCCTGCGTATAGTCGTTCGTTTCGCGGCGATACTCGGCGCCGATCGCGAAGCCGACGGGGCCGCCGGGCAGCTCGAACCACTGGCTCGAATCGCCGCTGAGGAAGCCGCTGAACACGAGCTGGGTGATCTTGCCGCGCGCGATCGTATCCTGGACCAGATAATCCTTGGCGGCCTGCGAGATATTCCCCTCGCCGAACAGATTGACCGGCGTACAGGCGGTCACGTCGTTCGCCAGCTGCGCCTGTGCATAGTCGGGCAGGCGCGCCGCCTCGTAAGCGACCGCCGCGCTGGGATCGACCTGTGCGCGGCAAACGATATTGCCGTTGGCAACGCCGTTCTGGAAAAGCCCCTGATCGACGGCATCGATCGCCAGCAGGAAGCGCTGGACATTGAGGTTGCCGAGAATGCGGGTGTTTTCCTTGAACTCGCCATAGTTGGCGGAAACTTCGTAGTTCCAGTCATCGTTGAACGTCCCGCGGACGCCGGCGACGATGCGATAGGTTTCGCGTTTCGCCTTTTCCTCGCGATTGCCGAGTTCGACGACGTTGCGCTGGAAGAAGAAGGGTACGTCGGTTGCCGACCCGTAATAGTCGAGCAGAAACTGCCGCGCTTGCGGGTTCAGATAGGGGTTGTCGGTGAAGAAGACTTCGCGCGGCGAACCGGTGGTGCCCCCCGAGAAGAAGAAGGGACCGCTCGCGTTGCCGAGCGAGTTCGTCCGCACATATTTGGCCTCGATGAACGGTTCGAACGCGTCGCTGACGGTGAAATGGCCGATCAGGTTGACGCTGACGCGATCGAGCTCGGGCGAGAAGCCGGTCTGCGTTCCGTCCCGAAAATTGTCGCCATCGCCGCCGAGTACCGTCGGGAAGAACTGAACGCCGACGAACTCGCCGGTCTGCGGCGTGAGCGTGCCGTCCGGGCGGAACAGATAGGGTTGCAGATAGTTGCCGGTGGCATCGCAGCAGCCGAGGAAGGTGCCGCCGTTCGAATAGATGCCGCTGCGGACGTCGCGCAGGAATACCGAATCGGGGATGCCGTCGCTGCCGTTGGGCAGGCCGGGCGCATCGGCCTGGACCTGGATGAAGGTGTTCTGCGTACGGTATGACTTGCGCTGCGATGCGTACCAGTCATTCTGCTTGGCATATTCGACGTTGACCGCGACGTTGCCACGCCCTTCGGAGAAATTGGTGCCCCAGACGCCGCTGACATAGAATTGGCCGGCATCGCCATGCTCGCTGATGCCCGACTGGCCGCGGAGCTGGAGACCTTCGAAATCGCGCTTCAGGACGAAGTTGACGACGCCCGCGATCGCGTCCGAGCCATAGATGGCCGAGCTGCCGCCCGTGACGATATCGACCCGCTCGATCAGGTCGGTCGGGATCTGGTTGGTGTCGACCGAGACCGCGTTGCTGAGGATGTCGGAGCCGACATGGCGCCGGCCGTTCTGCAGCACCAGCGTGCGCTGGGTGCCAAGGCCGCGAAGGTCGAGAATGTTGAGGCCCGAGGTGCCGAGGAAGCGCGTCGAGTTCGACTGGCCGATCGTGCTGCGCAGCGAGGGCAGGTCGTTCAGCACGTCGCCGATCGAGGTCCGTCCCTGCTGGAAAAATTCCTCACCGCCGACGCTGACGACGGGAACTTGCGATTCCAGGTTGGGTCTGCGGATGCGCGAACCCGTGACGATGATCGCCTCGCCGCCATCGGCGCTTTCGGCGGTTGCATCCGCCTGATCGGTTTGGGCATCGTCCTGCGCAAAAGCCGGGGCCGCGAGGGTCATCGCGATGACCGAAACGCCCATCAAGCCGATTTTCCGTGATACGCGCGGTGAAAGCCCTTGAATGTTCTTCATGTGAATTTTCCCTGCCTTGGTCGGTCGAGGCCGCTTTTTGCCCGACATGCCTTAACGCAAGGTCAAGGAAATCTGGGAACTTTGGGGGGGCGACCCGAGCCAGCGAAGGCTTTCAAAGCAGACCATTCAAGTCAAGCCGTTGGAATATTTTGCGACACTTTCCGTATCATAGTGTGGCGCAAAAGT
>JASBTC010000175.1 GCA_030148625.1 Sphingobium sp.
TAAAGAAGCCGATCTCGCCCGGGCCGAGCTTGTCGATCATTTCGCGCTTGGGCCTCGAGATGCCGACACGTTCGACCTGATAAGAACCGCCGGTCGCCATCATCTTGACCTTCTGGCCCTTGCGGATCTCGCCATCGACGACGCGCAGCAGCACGACGACGCCCAGATAGGGGTCGTACCAGCTGTCGACGAGCAGCGCCTTCAAGGGCGCTTCGGGATCGCCGGCGGCCGGCGGGGGCAGGCGTTTGACGACGGCTTCGAGAACATCCTCGATGCCGATGCCGGTCTTGGCCGAAATCCGCAGCGCGTCGGACGCGTCGATGCCGATCACGTCCTCGATCTGCTGGCAGACGCGCTCGGGCTCGGCGGCGGGCAGATCGATCTTGTTGAGGACCGGGACGATCTCCAGATTGGCGTCGATTGCCTGATAGACATTGGCGAGTGTCTGGGCCTCGACGCCCTGCGCCGCGTCGACGACAAGCAGCGCGCCTTCGCAGGCCGCGAGCGAACGCGAAACCTCGTACGCGAAATCGACATGACCCGGCGTATCCATCAGGTTGAGGACATAACCCTTCCAGTCGAGCCGGACGGTCTGCGCCTTGATGGTGATGCCGCGTTCCTTCTCGATATCCATATTATCGAGAACCTGGGCGGACATTTCGCGCTCGGACAGGCCGCCCGTGCGCTGGATCAGCCGATCGGCCAGGGTCGATTTGCCATGGTCGATATGCGCGATGATGGAGAAGTTGCGGATCTTGTCGAGCGAGGTCATCGGGCGCGCCTAGCATTGCGGCCGCCATATGTCATCGACCAACGCCAATCATATCGGACCTCGCCCTGTGACGCAGAGCACTTACGCGGATACGGCTTTGGTGGTATGGCGGCGTCCACACCGTAAACAAGCGGGTCGCAAGGATTGCATCTCGGTTTCGGGGCGCGTGCAAAATGTCACGCAACACGATGCCGATTTTCATTGGGGAGAATATCGTGTCCGTTAAATTGACTTCGTTGCTCGTCGCATCCTCGCTCTGCCTCGCGGTTTCGCCCGCGCTGGCGAAGGATACGAAGGGCTCGTCCGCCCGCCAGGAACAGTCCAAGGGCACCCAGGAGATTCCGCGCTGCACCCGCAAGCTCGGCTCGGTCGCGATCGTCGAGCCCGACACCCAGTGGTGGCGCGACTATAATCTGGGCAGCCCGGAAGCGATCCTGAAAGTGTTCGTCCAGCAGTCCGGCTGCTTCACCATCGTCAATCGCGGCCGCGCGATGCAGAGCCGCGCGATGGAGCGCGCCATGGCCGATTCGGGTGAGCTTCAGGCCGGCTCCAACCTCGGCAAGGGCCAGGTAAAGGCGGCTGACTATTATCTCGAGCCCAACATCGTCGGCGCGAACGCCAATGGCGGCGGCGGCGGCGCGGGTGGTGCGCTCGGCGGCGCACTGGGCGGCCTGTTCGGCGGCGCCGGTCGCGTGATCGGTGGAATCGCCGGCGGAATCTCGGTCAAGAAGAAGGAAGCGAACGTCACGCTTTCGATCGTCAACGGTCGTACCACCGAGGAAGAGGCGCTGACCGAGGGCTATGCCCGCAAGTCCGACGTCAGCTTCGGCGGCGGCGGCGGCGCGCTGTGGGGTGGCGGTCTCGCCGCAGCCGGCGGTGGCGGCTACCAGAACACCGAGATCGGCCAGGTCATCGTGCTCGCTTATCTCGACGCCTATACCAAGCTGGTCACCCAGCTCGGCGGCCTGCCCGAAAATGCGGCAGCCGCGGCGCCCGTCGCGCGCAAATAAGCGACAGGCAAAGGCAAACGAAGCGCCGTCCCGGTCCGCCGGGGCGGCGCTTTGTTTTTACGCGGTTCCTGCGTATTCATCCGCGCAAAGGAGAGACCCCGATGCGCCCATTCGCCCTGCTTGCCCTGAGCCTCGCATTCACCGCCCCCGCTGCTGCCGAGACGTTGCTGGTCGGCAACAAGGCGGAGGATACGGTGAGCTTCATCGATCTCGCCACAGGCAAGGAGCGCGCGCGCGTCGAGACCGCGCATATGCCGCATGAGATCGCCATCTCGCCCGACGGCAAGCAGGCCGCGGTCGTCGCCTATGGCGGAACGACGCTGGATATCTTCGACGTGGCAAGCGCCAGCCGGGTCAAGCGGATCGACCTTTCGCCCAATGTCGCGCCGCACGGCATCGCCTGGCTGCGCGACGGCCGGCTGGTCGTCACCACCGAAAAGAGCAAGTCGCTGACCCTGGTCGATCCCGCGACCGGAGCAGTCGGCGCGGTCTCCACCGATCAGTTGGGATCGCATATGGTCGCGATCGCGCCGGCGGGCGGACGCGCTTATGTCGCCAATATCGCATCGGGCACGGTCAGCGTCGTCGATATCGACAAGCGCGTGAAGATCGCCGACATCCCCGTGGGCGGGCGCCCCGAAGGCATCGCGCTGACGCCCAATGGCAAACAGCTCTGGGTCGGCGACCTCTCGGCACCGCATGTGCGCATCGTCGACACCGCGACCTTGAAGACCGTCGCGACCTTGCCGGTCGATCCCGTCGCGATCCGCGTCGCGATCAGCCCCGACGGCAAGACCGCGGTCACTTCCAATCTCGAAGCGGGCACGCTGACGCTGATCGATGTCGCCAAGCGCAAGGTGCTGCGGACCGTGCCGGTCAGCGGCCAGAAGGACGCCGGTCAGGTCACCATTCTGTTCTCGCGCGACGGCAAGCGTCTTTATGCCGCCGAAACCTATCGCAACGAGATCGCCGAGATCGATATGAAGACCGGCACGGTGCTCCGCCGCCTGCCCGCCGGCAAGAATGGCGACGGGCTCGGCATCGCCCCCTGATTTGGCCCGGGCGATATCGGGATACATTTTCCTACAGGAAAAACTTGTCCTGATAACGCCAATTTCTTGACAATATGCACGAGTGTCGGAACAACACGCGCAGAAAATGAAGGGGGAGATCGTCAGATGAAACGTGCCGTCCTGGCCATATCCGTGGCATTGACGCTCCATATGCCTGTCGTTGCGCAGGATTATTCGAAATACACGCCCGAGGCGGCGGCCAAGGAAATGGCGGACTCGGCTTCCGCCGAGATCGCGATACTGGTGCCGATGCGCGACGGCATCGGCCTGTCGACCAACATCTACAAACCCAAGGGCGCGACCGGCCCGCTCCCCACCATATTGTTGAAGACGCCGTATAACGAACATGTCCTGCGCGGCAGCACCCAGCGGCTGGCGCTGGAAGCGGTCAAGCGCGGCTATGTCTTCATCGTCCAGAACGAGCGCGGCCGCTATTTCTCCGAAGGCAAATTCGAGCGTCTCGGCCGTCCGCAGACCGACGGCTACGACATGCTGAGCTGGATTTCGAAACAGCCTTGGTCCAACCACAAGGTCGGCACGGTCGGCTGCTCTTCCTCCGCCGAATGGCAGCTCGCGCTCGCCGCACAGAATCACCCGGCGCATGCCGCGATGGTGCCGATGGCGTCGGGTGCCGGTATCGGCAAGGTCGGCCGTTTCCAGGAACAGGGCAATTGGTACACCGGGGGCGTGCCGCGCAACCTGTTCTTCGTGTGGCTCTACGGCGTCGACAATCCGCTGCGCGCCGAACTGCCCAAGGGCCTCGATCCCGCGATCCGCACCCGTATCGCGAGCTACAACGATCTCGACGCGGCCAAGCCCAAGGTCGACTGGAACAAGCAGATCAAGCATCTGCCGGTCGATCAGATGCTCTCCGACCTGGGTGAGCCGCCGGCGACCTTCGAGCAGTTCATCAAGCGTACGCCGGCCGATCCCGGCTGGCGCAAGGGCGGACTCTATCACGACGACATGGGCTGGGGCGTGCCCGCCCTGTGGTTCAACAGCTGGTACGACGTGTCGATCGGCCCCAATCTGGAACTGTTCAACCATGCGCAGGCGGCGGGCACCGACAAGGAAGCGAGCGCCAATCAATATGCGGTGATCGGCCCGATGCCGCATTGCCAATATTGGCAGCAGGGGCCCAAGACCGTCGTCGGCGAACGCGATATGGGCGACACCAGCTTCGAGACCACCGGCACGATCTTCGCCTGGTTCGATCGCTGGCTGAAGGGCAATACCGCCGCCTGGCCCGCCGCCACGCCGCGCGTGCAATTCTACCAGATGGGCGCCAATCGCTGGCAGAATGCGGAGAGCTGGCCGCCCAAGGGCACCGAGATGATGCGCCTGTATCTGCGCAGCGGCGGCGCCGCGAACAGCCTCAACGGCAATGGCCGGCTGGAAGGTGCAGCGCCCCCGGCTGGCGAAGCCGCGGATCGCTATCGCTACGACCCGATGAATCCGGTGCAGACCGTCGGCGGCGGCGATTGCTGCAATGGCGGGATCGTCGTGCCCGGCGCGTTCGACCAGCGGGCCGTAGAAGCGCGCAACGACGTGCTCGTCTATACCAGCGAGCCGCTGAAAGCGCCGCTCAACGTCAGCGGCTTCGTCGATTCGGTGCTCAAGGTTTCATCGAGCGCGAAGGACACCGACTATACGGTCAAGCTCGTCGACGTCGCGCCCGACGGCACCGCCTGGATCATCGCCGACTCGATCTTCCGCGCACGCTACCGCGACGGATATGACAAGCCCAGGATGATGGAGCCGGGCAAGGTCTATACGATCCGCCCGACGCCGATGACGACGAGTATTCAGTTCGGCACCGGCCATCGCATCCGCGTGGAAGTGAGCTCGTCCAGCTTTCCCAAATTCGTCCGCAACCTGAACACGGGCGGTCCGAACGAAAGCGAAAGCAAAGGCGTGGTGGCGGACAATGCCATCCACCATGACGGCGAGAACGCATCGTACATTGAACTGCCGGTGGTACGCTGAAGCCAGTCCCCCTTCCCGTTTGCGGGAGGGGGAGAGGCTCAGCTCAATCCAGCCGCCTCAATCGCGGCCAGCGCATTCTCGAACCGCGCCTCGCCCTCGCCGCGCACCATGGCCCAGCGAACCCCGCGCCGCTCGAGCTCCGCCCGAGACGCATCGAGGAAGCGCGCCCGGTCGGCGGGCGTGCCGAACAGCCTGGTGCCGTCGTCATGCCAGGGCAGATCGGTATCGAGCAGCAGATAGAGATCGGCCGTCGCATTCCAGGCATCGAACCAGGGATCCCGTCGGCCGAACAACATATCCGCCCATGCCGCCGTCATCAGCGGATCGGTGTCGAGGATCAGCCGGCGATTGCATTGGCGCAGCGCCGCGCGCGTCATCGCGTCATGGCCGCGTGCGATCCACACCAGATCGTCCATCGTCAGGTCGGTGCCGAACTGCTCGCACCAGGTCCGCCCATATTCGGGGACCAGATTGGTATCGAAATGTTCGGCCAGCCTGATCGACAGGGCGGATTTGCCGACGCTCTCGGGGCCGTGCAGGCAGATGGTCCGCGCATAATAGGGCCGTACGGGCACGGGAATATCGCGCCAATGCCGCCAGGGATCGGCGCGGATGGCGCTTGCCGATATCGGCACCGCTTGCCTGTCCGGATCGCCCGGCAGGAATCGCGCACCAACCTCGTCGGCAAGCCGCTGGCCATAGGCGTCGGACGCGAAGACGAAATCGATCGGCGCGGGATGCGCGGCCGTCACGATGCCCCGCCAGATCGACCAGAAATCGGGATGCTCGGCGGGTTCCTGCGGCACGATCGCGTCATGGCCGATCACATCGCAGTCGGGAAACAGTTCGCGCATCCATTGCAGCCGCAGGGGACCCGGAACGGGATCGTCAGGCAGCCAGCAGACGAGGATGGTCAGCCGGTCGACCAGCGCACGCGCCGTCTCGCACAGCAGGACATGGCCCTGATGCGGCGGCATAAATTTTCCCAGCACGAATCCCGTGGTCACGCGGTCTGCCTGCTCGCCCTGCGCGCGCGCATCCATTCCTCGAACCCCCAGATCGAAAGCGCGAGAAAGACAACATAGAGCGCCGATGTCAGCTTCAGATCCTTGACCCAATAGAGGCCGACCGCGAGCACATCGACCAGGATCCACAGGATCCAGTTCTCCAGATAGCGCCGCGACATCAGGATCTGCGCGGCGACGCTCATCATCGCGATCGCGCCATCCCAATAGGGGAAATGCGCATCGGTGCGCGTGTCCATCATCCATCCCCACGCGATGGTCAGCGCGATCAGGGCAACGACCCAGCCGATCCGTGCGGTGTTGGAGAGCAGTTCGACGCGCACCTCGCCCGTCTCCGCCCTCGCCCGCTGCCACGACCACCATCCATAGATCTGGACGACGAAGAAAAAGATCTGGAGCAGCGCATCGCTGTAGAGCTTGGTCTGGTAGAAGATCACCGCGTAGAGCGAGACCATCACGATCCCGAAGGGATAGTTCCAGATGCTGCGCAGCACGACGAGCGTCACGTTGATCACGCCAAGGATCACCGCAATGATTTCGAGCGTGCTCACCACCATGCGATAGCAGCGGCCGACCGCACTTGCCAACGCCCCTTGCGCCGCTTTCTCGCCGCGTTACGATCCTCAAAAATCAGGAGAGAATGGCCCATGCGGCATATTGCGGTGATCGGTTCCGGGCCCGCCGGCTATTATACGGCCGAAGCCTGTCAGAAGCTGTTCGGCGGCGACGTCAGGATCGACGTGATCGACGGCCTGCCCGTCCCCTATGGCCTGATCCGCTTCGGCGTCGCGCCCGATCATCAGTCGATCAAGGCGGTCTCGCGCCGCTACGAAGCCGTCGCGCTCAGCGACAATGTCCGCTTCGTCGGCAATGTCTCGGTCGGACGCGATGTGAGCATCGACGAACTCCAGTCGCTCTACGACGCGGTGGTGCTCGCGACCGGCGCGCCCAATGATCGCCCGCTCGGCATAGCCGGCGACGATCTGCCCGGCGTGGTCGGCTCGGCGGCGTTTGTCGGCTGGTATAACGGACATCCCGATTTCGCCGATCTGGCGCCGCCGCTCGACGTGGGCGGCGCCGTCGTGGTCGGCAACGGCAATGTCGCGCTCGACGTCGCGCGTATCCTCTCCAAGACCCCGGCGGAGTTCGCCGGCTCCGATATCGTCGATCACGCTCTGGGCGCACTGGCCGGATCGTCGATCCGCACCATCTCGATCCTCGGCCGGCGCGGGCCCCATCAGATCGCGATGACGCCCAAGGAACTGGGCGAGCTCGGCCATCTGGAACGCGCCGCACCGCATGTCGACCCGGCCGACCTGCCGCCCGTCGGCGACGATGCCCTGCTCGAACCGGGCATGCGCAAGTCGGTGACGCATCTGCGCGATTTCGCGGCGGCCGGCGCAACCAAGTCGATCGCGATCGATTTCGACTTTTTCGCGATGCCCGTCGCGATCGAGGGCGACGGCAAGGTCGAGCGCGTGATCGTCGAGCGCACCGTGCTCGATGCCGATCTGCGGTCGCGCGGGACCGGAGAACGCTACATCATTCCGTGCGGACTGGTGGTGAGTTGCATCGGCTACAGCACACCGAAGATCGAGGGCGTCCCCTACGAACATGGTCGCGGACGCTTCGCCAATGACGAAGGACGCATCCTGCCCGGCCTCTATTGCGTCGGCTGGGCGCGGCGCGGCCCCACCGGCACGATCGGCACCAACCGGCCCGACGGGCAGATGATCGCCGAAAAGATCGCCGCCGACCTGCCCGATCCATCGCGCAAGGCCGGGCGGACAGGGCTCGATGCACTGCTTTCCGCGCGCAACGTCGAGGTCGTCACCTTTCGCGACTGGCAGAAGATCGAGGCTGCAGAGGTCGCGCGCGCCCGCGACGGCAGCCCGCGCGGCAAGTTCGTCAACATCGCGGAGATGATCGCCGCACGTGGTGATTGAAGCGGGCTTGCGATGCGCCAAACCGCTGCTATAAGCCGCCGCCTGCCTACCGGCTTCGTGCCGGTTCCGCATCGGTCGGGGAGTAGCTCAGCCTGGTAGAGCACTGTCTTCGGGAGGCAGGGGCCGGAGGTTCGAATCCTCTCTCCCCGACCATTTTCTTCTGGATCGCGTAGCGCGGAGTGCCGGATGGCTGACGATAAGCCCGAATCGAAGCAAGCCCCGAAAAAGCGCGTTGCGCCCAAGCGTACGGCGAAGGCCGCTCCGGCAAAGCGGGCACCTGCAAAGGCAAAGGCGGACGCCGCTTCGAAGGGCGAACCCCGCCCGTCGCGCTGGTCCAACGCCGGACTCGGCGCAGCGATCGGATCGGCGGCGATCGTCGCCGCACTGCTCTACGTCAATCGCAGCACGAAGAAGAAGCCCGACTGAGGCGCACGGGAGCGCCACACCGCGCGCACCCCTTTTCGTCAGACCCGATCAGGTCGCGACACGCAGGCCGAGCCACAAGGTGCGCGGACTGGCGCGCTCGATCACGCCATCGTCACTGCGCGCCGCATCGACGCGGACATTGCCCAGATTCTCGCCGCGCGCCTCGATCGACAATCCCCTGGTGATCGGAAACAGCACACGCGCGTCGGCGGTCAGGGCATCGCGCAGCGGCACGATGTTCAAATCGTCCTCATATTGCACCGAGACATAGCGTAGCGTCACCGAGGCGGCAGGACCGGACGACCGCTGCCAACCGAGCGTGGCCGACGCCATATGTCGCGGCGTCTGCGCCGGGCGCAGTCCGTCAAGCGACAGCGCCAGGCCGGACGCGCGCACGACGCTTTCGGTATAGGCGTAGGACGCAGCGAAGCGCAGATCGCCCGCAGAATAGCTGGCGTCGAATTCGACGCCCTGGGCGCGGACCGCGTCGAGATTCTGGCGGCGACGCGTGACGCGCGGCACGACGGTCACGTTGGCGATCGCGTCCTTCATCCGGTTGGTGAACACGGTCACGCCGATCCGGGCCGAATCGCTCGGGCGCCAGTCGATACCCGCTTCGATGCCCGACAGTCGCTCGGGACTGAGTGCCGCATTGGCCTGCGTCGTTTCGTTACCCACTCGGAACGGCCGATAGAGTTCGTTGAGCGTCGGCAGGCGCCAGCCGAGATAAGCGGCGGCACGCAGCGTCACCGTCTCGACCGGGCGAAAGGCCAGTCCGCCGCGCGCGGTCGGCGCCCAGCCCTGGCGCGCGGGATAGGCGGCGTTGGTGATCAGCGGTCCGCCCGACAGGTTGCGCTCGCGCAGGAAGCCCTGCCCGATCCACCAGCGATCGATCCGTGCCGCGCCGGTCAGGGTCAGGGCGTCGCCGAAATCGGCGCTCAGCTCGGCAAAGGCGCCGGCAGTGTCGCTATGCCCGCCCGCCTCGCGACCGCGCTGCGGTGCGCCCGCCGCATTGTAGAAGAAATATTCCTTGGTGACGCCGCTCGTCCGCCGCCAATCCGCGCCCAGGCGCAGTTCGAGCGTGTCGCCGAGTGGCGGCCGCAATTCGAACCGCGCGCCGAGGCCCGTCGAGGGAACATTATATTGTTCGGCAACCGCCGTCGCCGTGGTCCGCCCCGGGCTGAGGCTGGCAAAGCCGCTGTAGAAATCGCGCACCTGAAGATAGGCAAGCGCGGAATAGCCCCAGCGCCCGCGCCCGACCAGGCGCAGGCTGGCATCGGCGCCGTCGCCGCCATTGCCGCTGAATGCGAAACCACGATCGCGATCGTCGGTGAAGGCCAGCATGTTCGCCTGAAGCTCGGTGTCGGCGCCGACCGGAATCACCGCGCGCGCCGCGACGCTCGCCTGTTCATAAGGCGCGCGCCGGTCCGCCGGTCCGCGATCGTCCTTCGCGATCGGGATGAAGCCGTCGCTGCGCGCATAATCCGCGCTGATCGTCGCAAAGCCCGCGCCCAGCGGCAGCGCCGCGGTCGCATCCGCCGCGATCGATTCGCGGCTGCCATAAGCGACGCCGCCACCGAAGCGCGACAGCGTGTCCGGCCCCGCGCTCGTCAGTTCGATCGTGCCGGCAAGCGCGCCCGCGCCGAGCACGCCGCTGCCGCCGCCGCGCGTGACACGGACATGATCGAGCCGGCCCGGCGCAAAGGCCGGCCAGCTGATCCAGCCGCCAAAAGGATCGCTTTGCGGGACGCCGTCGAGAATCACGAGCGCACGGCTCGACGCGTTGCCACCGAGCCCTCGCAACGTAACGCCCTGGCTGGTCGGATTGGCGGAGCGCGCATCGGAGCGGCGGAACTGCTGCAATCCGGCGACGTCCTTGAGCACATCCTCCAGCCGCCCGCTCGCGCTGCCGGTCAGCCGGTCGCGTTCGATGCGGACGATGTCATAGGCGGCATCGCCCTTCGCCTCTTCCAGCCCATGGCCGGTGACGATGATATCCTGCTCCTCCGCCAGCGCCGGGGTGGCGATACAGGCAAGCGCGAAACCAAGGCGACGGATCATGAAGGCGCTCCCACGCGATCGGGGTGTGCCGCGGCGAACGGGTCGAGCGCGGTGCAGGTGGCGTCGATCCGGGTCAGGATCGGATAATCGTCGAGCGGCAGCGAGAAGCGTCGCGCGTTGAACATCTGCGGCACCAGGCAGATATCGGCGAGACCGGGCCGGTCACCGCCCAGGAAGGTGCCCGCATCCGCCGCCATCGCTTCGAGCGCGCGGAATCCCTCGGCAACCCAGTGGCGATACCAGGCGTCGCGTCCGGCCTGGTCGACGCCGAGCACATCCTTCAGATAGTTCAGCACCCGCAGATTATCGATCGGATGGATATCGGCCGAGATCACCAGTGCCTGGGCGAGCGTCCTGGCGCGCGCGGCGGGATCCTGCGGAACCAGGCGCGGCTCGGGATATTTCGCGTCGAGATAGTCGATGATCGCGAGACTCTGGGTCAGTTGATGCCCGTCAATCTCGAGCGTCGGTACGAAACCCTGCGGGTTGCGCGCCAGATTGGCGGGCGTCCGCTGATCGCCGTCGAGCAGGCTGATGTCGACGCGTTCATAGGCAATCGCCTTCAGGTTGAGCGCGATGCGGACACGGTAGCTGGCGGAGGAGCGAAAATAGTCGAACAGGGTCACGCCGCTCATTCACTCTCCCCCGCGGTCAAGGCCAGCAGCGCAAAGCTCGCCAGCCAATGCTCGCCCATATAGTCGCCCGCGACATGCGTCAGGCTCGCGGCGAGATGCGCGTCGGCGGCGGCGAGCGCAAGTCCCTTTTCGGGCGCATCCAGCACCGGAACCAGCGATCGCCAGCACCAGGCGCGGCTGAGATTGAAGCCGTCGAGATGCGCGATCTTGCCGTCGCTGCGATCGGATACGAAGGCGGGCGCGAACAGGCTGGCGGGTTCGCCCACCGCCAGGCCGGGCAGGAAGCCGGCAAACCAGGCGCGGAAATCGGATGCGGGCAGAACGCGGCGCATGCACAGCGCCTCGATCAATGCCGATGAGAGAAATTCGTCGCCGCCCGGCTCCCATCCCGGGCAAGCGCGGTCGCCGCCGAAATAGTCGACCGCACGTGCACGGACGAGTTCCGCCAGCGCAGGATCGTGCGTCTCCGCCCAGTCGAGCGCCAGCACCAGCGCAAAGGCCGTGCTGTAATGCGTGCCGGTGCGGATCGGATAGGTCTGTCGCGGCAGGAAATCGTGGAAGCGCTGCGCGAAGGCGCGCGCCAGCGGCTCCAGCGCTTCGCCCCATTCCGCATCCTCGTGCCGGGCCGCCTCTCCGTGCAGCGCCAGCAGCCACGCCCAGCCATAAGGCCGTTCGAAGCCGCCGGTATAGGCACGGTCGAGATAGGCGAGTTCGCCCGCCACCTTGTGCGGAACCAGCATCGCATCGGCCAGAGCACGCACCTCCGCGGCGAACGGCGCGTGCGGAAAGCGCCGGGTGAGCGACAGCAGCATCCAATGGCCGTGGACGCAACTGTGCCAGTCGAAACTGCCGTGGAAGATCGGATGCAAGGCCTTGGGCCCAAGCACATCCTCCGGCCCATCCATGACATGGTCGAGCTTGTGCGGATATTCGAGCGTGACATGGCCAAGCGCGATCATGGCGAAGCGCGCGGCGAGATCCTGGGTGAGAGCGGTCATGCCGCGCGCCCTATCAGATCAGCGCGATCGGAAGGCGAGAAAATAGATCAGCAGAAGGTTGCAGACGAGTAACGGCAATGCCGTGCCGATCTGCGCCTTGATCACGCCATTGCGGTCCTTGAGATCGAGCAGTGCGGCGGGCACGATGTTGAAGTTCGCGGCCATCGGCGTCATCAGCGTGCCGCAGAAACCGGCGAGCATGCCGATCGCGCCGATCACCGCCGCGTCGCCGCCATAGCCCTTGATCAGCAGCGGCACGCCGATCGCGGCAGCCATCACCGGAAAGGCGGCAAAGGCGTTGCCCATGATCATCGTGAACAGCGCCATGCCCAGCGCATAGACCGTGACGGCAACGAAGCGGTTGCCCTCCGGTATCGCATATCCGGCAAGCGCGCCGATGATGTCGCCCACGCCGGCAAGCGCAAAGACCGCACCGAGTGCGGCCAGCATCTGCGGCAGCACCACCGCCCAGCCGATCGAATCGATCAGCCGCCGCCCCTCCTGAAGCGGCGCGATCGCGGGCGGGCGAAGCCAGACCATCGTCACCGCCACGGCTGCCAGCGCGCCGGTACCGAGCAGGATCAGCGTCACCCATTTGGGATCGAACAGGCCGGATTGCCCGAACGGTGTGTAGTTATAGGCGAGCGTACCGAAGAATGCCGTCGCGGGAATGATCAGCGCAGGCAGGAACAGCCGGTTGCCGAGCCGCAGCGAATGGGCCTCGCGCGCCTCGCATGTCGTCGTTTCCGGCTCGCTGCGCCCGATCGCGCCGAAACCGGCAAGCCCGACCAGGCACAGCACGAGCACGCCATTGCCGGTATCGCCCAGCAGATTGCCGCCCAGAAAGCTCAGCGCGAGCAGCCCCCAGAATGCGGCATTGCCCCAGCGTTTCGGGTTGTGCCGGTCGCGCGCGCTCAGCACCGCATAGGCCGCGAACATCGCGCCACCCAATGCATAGAGCCAGCCGAGCGTGATCATGGTTCACCCTCCGCCTTGCCGCGCACGGAGGGTTTGCGGTCGAGCAGCAGCAGCCGCCCGCCATGGATCAGGAAAGCGAGGATCGCGGTCGGGATCGCCCAGACCGACAATTGCAGGGGCGCGAGCACGATACCGTAGGTTTCGAACGTCCCCTTGATCAACAGGATCGAGGCGATCGCGATGAAGATGTCCTCGCCGAAGAACAGCCCGACATTGTCGGTCGCGGCGGCATAGCTTTTCACGGTCTCGCGATCATCGTCGCCGAGCACGCCCTGCTGCTCCGCCGCGGCCTCGGCCATCGGCGCGACCAGCGGACGGACGGTCTGGGGATGACCGGCAACCGAGGTCAGGCCGAGCGCGGACAATCCCTGGCGCAGCGCAAGATAGACGATCAGCAATCGACCGGCGGTTGCGCCGCGCAGCCCGGAGATCAGCGTTCGCGCGCGTTGCTGCAGGCCGAAGCGTTCGAGCAGGCCGATCACCGGCAGCACGACATAGACGACCGTGACGAAGCGATTGTCGTTGAACGCCTTGCCGAGCGCCGCGAGCACCGCGGCAAAGTCGAAGCCCGCCGCCAGCCCGGTAACGAAGGCGGCGACAGTGACCACCAGCAACGGATTGAAGCGCAGCAGGAACCCCGCGACGACGACGAGAATGCCGAGCAGCGGGAGGTAGCTCATCGCCGCATCCCCCGATGCGGCCAGATCGCCCTGTCAGTCCTTTGCACCATATCCGCCACCCCCCGGCGTCTCGATCACGAACACATCCCCCGCCGCCATGTCGACACCCGCCGTCGCCGACAGCCGTTCCTCGCCACCGTCTGTCCGGATCACGCGATTGACGCCGGGCGCGCCATCCTCTCCGCCCATCAATCCACGCGGTGGCACCGCGCGGCGATTGGACAGGATCGAGGCGCGCATCGGCGCGAGGAAACGGACACGGCGCACCACGCCATCGCCACCTTCATTTGCCCCCCCGCCACCCGATCCATGACGGATCGAGAAGGATTCGAGCAGGACGGGCAATCGCGTCTCCAATATTTCGGGATCGGTGAGCCGGCTGTTGGTCATATGCGTCTGCACCGCGCTCGCGCCGTCGAAACCGGGGCCGGCGCCCGAGCCGCCCGCGATCGTCTCATAATATTGATGGTGCGCGTCGCCGAAGGTGAAGTTGTTCATCGTGCCCTGCGATCCGGCCAGCGCGCCGGTCGCGGCGAACAGCGCATCGGTGATCGCCTGGCTGGTCTCGACATTGCCCGCGACCACCGCCGCTGGATAGACCGGGTTGAGCATCGAACCGACCGGCACGATCAGCTCGATCGGTTTCAGGCACCCGTCATTCATCGGGATCGCATCGTCGACCAGGGTGCGGAAGACGTAGAGCGTCGCCGCGCGGCAGATCGAATAAGGTGCGTTGAAATTGTCGGGCAGTTGCGCGCTGGTGCCGGTGAAGTCGATGCGCGCCGACCGCGCCGCCTTGTCGACCGAAACCGTGACGCGGATCACCGCGCCATTGTCCATTTCCACTTCCGCCGCACCGTCGACGAGGCCCGCGATCAGCCGGCGAACCGCTTCCTCGGCATTGGCGATGACATGGCCCATATAGGCGCGGACCACGCCCGGGCCATATTCGGCGGTGACGCGGCGAAATTCGCTCTCGCCGCGCGCGCATGCCGCGATCTGCGCCTTCAGGTCGGCGATATTGCGATCGGGATTGCGCGCCGGCCATGCGCCCGAGGCCAGCAGCGCACGCATCTCGGCTTCGAGGAAACGACCGGCATCGACGAGCAGGTGATTGTCGATCAGCACCCCTTCCTCGTCGACGCTGCGGCTGTCTGGCGGCATCGATCCCGGCGCGATCCCGCCGATATCGGCATGATGGCCGCGCGCCGCCACGAAAGCGGCCGGCCCCGCTTGGCCATCGATGAAGACCGGCTTGATGACGGTGATGTCGGGCAGATGGGTGCCGCCCCGATAGGGTGCGTTGAGCACATAGACGTCGCCGGGTTTCATCCCGCGTCCGTCATTGGGGGCGCCCCTGGCATTGACGCCGCGCGCGTCGATGATGGTGCGGATACTGTCGCCCATCGACCCCAGATGGACCGGGATATGCGGCGCATTGGCGATCAGCGCACCGTCGGCGGCGAACAGCGCGCAGGAGAAGTCGAGCCGTTCCTTGATATTGACCGAACTCGCGGTGTTCTGGAGCGCGACCCCCATTTCCTCGGCGATCGCCATGAAGAGATTGTTGAAGATCTCGAGCATCACCGGATCGGCATCGGTGCCGATCGCGTGAACCATCTCGCGCGGGACGGCACGCGTCAGCAGCAAATTGCCGATCGCATCGACCTCCGCCTGCCAGCCGGGCTCGACGACCGTGGTGGCCGACGCGTCGACGATCAGCGCCGGCCCGACGACGCGCGCACGCTCGCGCAACGACGCCCGGTCATGGATGCTGCCATAGCCGGGCATCAGGCGCGCTTCGGGCGCCGCCTGGTCCTGCGCTTCCCGCGGAATATCGAGCAGCCCGCCTTCATCCCATGACCGTCCGATCGCCTCGGCGATCAACGTCTCGACGATGACGGGCGTGTCCGGAGAGATGAAGCCGAAGCGCGTCTGGTGCCGTGCCTCGAATTCGAGGCGCATCTCGTCGGACAGCCCCAGCGGAAGCTCGATCGTGCTGTCGCTGCCTTCGTAGCGCAACGCCGCACGGCGATGAACCTGGCTATGCGCGAGCGGCACGTCCTGCGCGCGTAGCGTGTTCAGCGCCTCGCGCGCCAACCGGTCGATCCGCACGAGATTGCTGCCCAGCGGCCGGCCGAACGATTCCTGCCGCATCACGCTGATGTCGGCGAGTCCCATGCCATAGGCCGAAAGCACGCCGGCAAGCGGATGGATCAGGACCCGTTCCATGCCGAGCGCATCCGCGACCAGACAGGCATGCTGCCCGCCCGCGCCGCCAAAGCAGGTGAGCGTGTAGCGCGTCACGTCATGCCCGCGCGCGATCGAGATCTTCTTGATCGCGTTCGCCATATTGTCGATCGCGATGCGCAGAAAGCCTTTGGCGACCTCCTCCGGCGTCATCGGCGTTCCCGTTGCGGCCGTGATCTCGTCAGCCAGCGCGGTGAACCGCGTCCGCACCACATCGACGTCGATCGGCTGGTTGCCATCGGGGCCGAACACCGCCGGAAAATAGTCAGGCCTGATCTTGCCGAGCAGCAGGTTGCAGTCGGTCACGGTCAGCGGACCGCCGCGCCGATAACAGGCGGGTCCGGGAACCGCGCCGGCGGAATCGGGGCCTACCCTGAAACGCGTACCGTCGAAATGACAGATCGAGCCACCGCCCGCCGCGACGGTGTGGATCTCCAGCATAGGCGCACGAACGCGGACACCCGCGACCATGGTCTCTGCGGTGCGCTCATATTCGCCCGCATAATGCGAGACGTCGGTCGAGGTGCCTCCCATGTCGAAGCCGATGACGCGGCTGTGCCCCGCCTGGGCGGCGGTCCGGACCATGCCGACGATGCCGCCCGCCGGGCCGGACAGGATCGCATCCTTGCCCTGGAGTCCGTCATGCTCGATCAACCCGCCGCTCGACTGCATGAACAGCAGGTGCGCTTCACTGTCGAGCGCGCCGACGACGCGATCGACATAGCGTCTGAGCACCGGCGAGAGATAGGCATCGACCACCGTGGTATCGCCGCGGCCGATCAGCTTGATCAGTGGCCCCACCCGATGGCTCGCCGAAACCTGCACAAAGCCGATCTCCCGGGCGAGATCGGCAAGCGCCGCCTCATGGTCGGTCCAGTGCCAGCCATGCATCAGGACGATGGCGATCGCCCGGATACCATCGTCATAAGCGGCCCGGAACGCGCGGTCTGCGGCGCCCAGATCGATCGGCTGCAGCACCGTGCCGTCAGCCGTCACGCGCTCGTCGATCTCCACGACACGATCGTAAAGCGGTTCGGGCAGGACGATCCTGCGCGCGAAGATGTCCGGACGCGCCTGATGCCCGATCCTGAGCGCGTCGCCGAAGCCGCGCGTGATCGCGAGCAGGGTCCGCTCGCCCTTGCGTTCGAGCAGCGCATTGGTGGCAACGGTGGTGCCCATCTTGACCGATTCGATCGTGCCGCCGCCATGCGCATCCATCAGCATGCGGATGCCCGCGGTCGCCGCATCCTCATATTGGCCCGGATTCTCCGACAACAGCTTGGCGGTCAGCACGCGCCCCTTGGGTGTCCGCGCGACGATGTCGGTAAAGGTGCCGCCGCGATCGATCGAAAAGGACCAGCTCACCGTCGGATCACCGGCTGCCCAGCACCCGCGCGGTGATCGCGTCGAGCTTTGCCATCAGCATCGGATCGCGCTTTTCGGGCGCAGTCATCAGCGCGACGTCGAGCGCGGTATCGATCGGCGAAGGCGGCCGCACTGCCGGCAGCGATCGCGCGAATTCGACGACGAGCTGCTTCGCCAGCCCGCTGTTCGCGATGAGCTGCGCGATGACTTCGTCCACCTCGACATGGCCCTCCCCCTCGCGCCAGCTGTCATAGTCGGTCACCATCCCCACCACCGCGTAGGGAAGCTCCGCCTCGCGCGCCAGCTTGGCCTCGGGCATCGCGGTCATGCCGATGACGTCGCAGCCCCATTGACGATAGAGCCGGCTTTCGGCGCGCGTCGAGAATTGCGGTCCTTCCATCACCAGTTGGGTCGCGCCCTCATGGATATCGGCGCCCACTGCGCGGCCGGCGGCCGCGAGCATCGCCGACAGCCGGGGACAGACCGGATCGGCGACCGAGACATGCGCGACGCACCCCGTGCCGAAAAAGCTCTTCACGCGCGCGAAGGTGCGATCGACGAACTGATCGATCACCACGAACTTGCCGGGCGGCAGATGTTCCTGAAGCGAGCCGATCGCGGAGAGCGAGATCAGGTCGGTGCAGCCTGCGCGCTTCAACGCGTCGATATTGGCGCGCGCATTGAGTTCGCTCGGGGAAATGCGATGGCCGCGACCATGGCGGGGCAGGAAGACGAACTTCACGCCTTCGATGCGGCCGGTCAGCAATTCATCCGAAGGGGCGCCCCAGGGCGTGTCAATCGCGATCCATTGCGGGTCTTCGAGACCGTCGATCGCATAGACGCCGGATCCCCCGACCACGCCGATGGTCCATTCGCTGCTCATGCCGTCACCTTGATTGAGATTGGTCGCCCATGAACACCGAAGGGGCG
>JASBTC010000061.1 GCA_030148625.1 Sphingobium sp.
TTTTTTGAAGAGTGATGGAGAGGAATCCGAAATCCGGGCGTTATCGCAAGCTCGGCGGTCGGATGAGAAGCTGCGATCACGCAGGCTGCGGCCGTTCGAGGTTAAAGGAGTAGCGCAATGAATTTCACGTCCAAAAGTCCACGAG
This sequence comes from Sphingobium sp., assembly GCA_030148625.1. The sequence goes on from JASBTC010000061.1 coordinate 146, forward strand.
CCCTGTTGCTCATCGCCATGCTCGCCGGGCCGGCAACCGCCAGCCTGGCCCTGCAACCGCAGGATCCGCCCGAAGCCGAACTCTCGACAAGCGTCGCGGTCGATCCCGCCGGCGCCACCATGGCCAAGGGGCCGGTGGTCGAAGGCATCATCTCCGCGCGCAGCACGGACAGGATCCAGATCACTGCCGCGGACGGCACCAATACCCTCATCGCCGTCAATGACGAAACCCGGATCAAGTCGCGCGGCGGCTTTCTGGGCCTCAACAGCAGCAAGCTGGCCTCGGCGCAGCTGGTCAACGGCCTGCCCGTCACCGTCAAGACGCTGCAATCGGGCGACAGCCTGATGGCGAGCCAGATCGACCTGAAGAACAAGGACCTGCGCACCGTCGCGATGATCCATGGCGGCACCGATCAGCGCTTCGCCGAACAGACCGCCGCCACCGAGGCGCTGCGCGGCCGCGTCGGCGATATCGGCGAATATAATATCAAGGGCACGACCAACGTGAACTTCGATACCGGCAAGGCGGTGCTCACCGCCCAGGCGAAGAACGATCTCTGCGCCACGGCGACCCAGGCCGAAGGCACGAAGAACGCGCTGCTGCTGGTCGTCGGTTACACCGATTCCACGGGCAGCGAGGAACTGAACCAGACGCTCAGCGAAAAGCGCGCCGCCCGCGTCGTCAACTATCTCCAGCAGGCCTGCGGCTGGAAACCCTATCGCATGCTGACCCCCACCGGCATGTCCGAAGCGGATCCATTGGCGGACAACGAAACCGCCGAAGGCAAATATCAGAACCGCCGCGTCGCGGTGAACATCCTGGTCAGCAAGGGCCTGGATGGCATTTGACACGGCACGGGATGGGCGGCGCCCATCCCGGTTTTTTTGGGCTCAGGCCGCGGAATTGCGCAACGTCACCATAATCGAGGGCTCCACATATGGACCGACGCCCTGATTGAGCACGTGGCAAATGGCAGCGTTCGGATGGCGGGCCCGGCGATCATACCTTGATCACACGGGCTCAATCGACGCACATGGCGCCGTCCGTCTTTCCCTTGTGGACACGCCAGCCGCAGCCAAAGCCGAAATTCGTCGCCGCGCATTGACCTTTCACCAGCCGGCCCGGTTTCGGCGGCTTGAAGCCGGGTTTCCTGTCATCCAGCAGGCAGCTTCCGCCCTTGCACTGCGATCCGTCGGTGCAACTTTTGCCCGCGTCCGGCATGGGCAGCACGCAGCCTTCCCCGTTCAACATGCCGAATGTGGCGGTATGGCCGCCGCGCGCGATGCAATACGCCCTTTCGGCATCGCTCAGCCGGTGTCGCGGATCGGGCCAGGGCCTTGCCGGCGCGCCGGCATTGGCGGGAAGGACAAGGCCGACGATCGCGGCCGGCATCAGCAAGAATGGTCCGATCTTCCTCATCATGCCCTCCTCTCCTCCGGGCCTGCGCCACAGGCTATCATGGAGCTGCCGATCACTCCCGATAACGCCGGGCGATCCGTTCGCGGCGCTGCGGGATCGGCGTGTCGGGATTGAGCTGGACCAGCTTCGCGCCCGTCCCCTGCATCGCCGCCACCGCGCCCGGCCAATAGCGATCGGACAGCGCGATAAAGACCGTCACTTTCGACAGTGACCGGCGCGGCAGCGTTGCGGCGGTTCCTTCCAGCACGGCGACGAGATTGGGTTCGGAGATCGACGCGATCGCGACGTTGTCGGCGTAGCTCTCCGTCAGCGCTTCCCCCACCCAGTCTTTCGACACCGCATAATCGGCGGCGTCGGGCGCGCGCAGCACCGTCGTTGATGGCGTATCCCCGTCCTCGTCGCCAAGCAGGCGGCCCACCGCCTCGCGCAGATAATCATGCCATTCGCGCTCCCCGTTCACCGCGGGGCGAGTGAGCGGTGCGAGGAGCGCGGCTTTCTGTGCAGCCTCCGCCGCGACCTGCCCGGCCAGCACGGTGCGCCCCGTGGCCAGCGCCGCCTCCCAGGCCTGAGCATCGACCGGCGAGACCGCGCCATTGGCCAGATCCACGGCGAGCTCGACCATGGCATGGTCCGGCGTAAAATCGCTGGACGGGATCGAGACCGGGATGATCACCCGCCCGCCGTCGGACGAAAAGCGCGGCTCCCCCCGCCAATGGACGGAACTGACCGAACGGGGCATGGCGCGGAGATAATCGTCCGGCACGAGATCGGAGAGCGCGAGCGCGCGCACCAGCGTGCCCCCCGCCCCATAGATCGCGACCACGTTCGGCCCATAGCCCATCATGTGCCAGTCATCGAAGGTGACGACATATTGACCGTCATCGCGCACGATCGCGGAGACCGGCGCCACCTCGTTCGCGATCTTCCGCTCCCACAGCGATTGCCACCGCCCGTCGATCAGCCGCTCCACCAGCGCGCTCGCAGCCGCCGCGCCGCCGCGCTTCTGCCCGGCGGATTTGGACTTCCGCGCCTTGTCCTCGAAATAGGCGAGCTGGTTCTCCAGAGCGCGCGGCGTGACGGTGACGCGCGCCTGCCCGTCGCGCGATGCATAGCTGGTCTTTTCGGGCAGCATCCAGGTGTCGGCGCGGGCGGGCCGTGGCGCGACCGAAATCGTCGCCACGCCAAACGCCAACACGGCCAGTGCATGCACGATCCTCATCGGCCCCTCCGTTTGATACAATGTATCATTACATTCTGGCGCACGGCAAGTGGCATTCGCGCGCCCAGTAGCGCTCACCATTCCTCGATCATCACGATCCGGTGGATGAGTGGCGGCCCGCTCAAACGGCGAATGGCGGCCAATCCATCATTTTCCGCTCAGCGCCTTTCGAGCCGACCGCGCCAGCGCGCAGTTTCTGCCGGTCACTGCACATTCCCGCTCAAGCATCTCCACGACCTTGAGCTGTTCCTGCTGAACATATTCGTCGTTGCGAATATCCGGTGAGAACATGCTTCTTCCGACCAGCGGAGCGGCCGCGCGATCGGGACGGCGGACCTCGCCGGAACCGGGCAGAACAAGCTGAGCGGCGCGCGGAACGGCAAGCCCGATCGCGATGCCCGCGATCAGGCAAGTCCCCGCGATGATGACTGTTCTCAGGCGGCGGCGTGGATGCATCATGACCGGTTCCCAGTCTTGCTCGGGCCAGACTATCACCATGAATAGCTGCCACCATATTTTCAGATTTCGTAACGATTTCAGCAATGCCTCTCATTTCGACATTGCGCCTTCATTGCGGTCGTAGCGTCGGGGCTTTGGAATCCCGAAGCCGGGAATCATTCGAATAATCGCCCCCCTCACCGCGCACCCGGCCGCCCCTCTATGCTGCCGATCGACAGGCGACGCTTGCGCTTGTTGGAGGGTGGCGTCCCCGGCGCCCCCGGCTTTCGCTTGCGTTTCCAGTGATGGGGGATTGTGGGCGGCAATTCCCTGCCCCGGCGCCCGGTGACGTGCACGGTGATCGCCATCGGCAGGTTGAGCGCGAACAGAGCGGCGAAGCATATGCCGCGGATCTCCCCCGCGCCGTACCAGCCAAAGGCGATCGCCAGGATCGCGGGTGAGAGGACCAGGGCGGCGAACCACAGCCGCAGCTGATAGGCGAAGCCGGGTTTCTCACCGCGTTCCAGCCCGTTGCGCGCGAACCATCGCGAGAGGCGATAGCCCAGCCCGGTCCCCGCCATCGCCAGCGCGACATACAGGATATGGAGCAGGATCACGCCTTCGACACGCATGGCATCGGCGTATCGGCGGCGCCCGCGCGTGGCAACAGCGCGCCCCTCCCCGCCCGCGCCCCCTCTGGCGGATACGCATTGTATACTTCATGTATACGATTCGCAGATATCACAGAGGGCGTTGGTCAGGGCGATGCGATACTGGATGGGCCTGTTGACCGCCGCAGCGCTGGCCGCCTTCGTGCAGGCCGAAACGCCCGCATCCGAGCCCGTCGCCCGCGCCGCGCCGCATGAGCCCGTCCGCGTCATTCTCGATACCGATATGTGGGGCGATATCGACGATGTGCTGGCGCTGGCGATGCTCCATGCGCTGCAGGATCGCGGAGAGGCGCGGCTGCTGGCGGTGACGAGTTCGACCGACGATGCCTCCACCGCCGCCTTCATCGATGCGCTCAACACTTTTTACGGCCACCCCGCCATTCCCGTCGGGCTGGTGCGTGGCGGTGTGACGGCGAAGCAGACCGCCGCGCGCTTTCCGTTCCTGCAAGGCGTCACCCCCTATACCGAGGCACTGACGCGCGCGGCGAAAGCGGACGGATCGCCGCTATTCCCGCACGGGCTGAAGGATGGAAGCGCCGCGCCTGACGCGGTTGCGCTGCTCCGCCGCGCGCTCGCCGCCCAGCCCGATGGCAGCGTCGTCATCATCCAGATCGGTTTCGCCACCAATATGGCGCGGCTGCTGGAAAGCCGGGGCGACGCGGCCAGCCCGCTCGACGGGGCGAGCCTGGTCCGGCGCAAGGTACGGCTGCTGTCGGTGATGGCGAGCGGCTATGCCGATGCGCAGGGCCGCCCGCTCGCCAAAAGCGCACCCGAATATAATCTGGAGCTCGACGTGCCCGCCGCCCGCGCGCTGTTCGCCGCATGGCCGACGCCGCTGGTCGCCAGCGGGTTCGAGGTCGGCGTATCGATGCGGATCGATGGCCGCGCAGTCGATCGCCTCTATGGCCATGCCGCGGCGCATCCGGTGCTGATGGCCTATCATCATGTCGATCCCATCTATCGCACCATCCGCAAGACCGCGCCGGGCGCGCTGCACGATCACGCGACCTTCGATCTCACCTCCGTTCTGTACGCGATCCGCCCCCATGACGGCTATTTCACCCTGTCCGCGCCGGGGCGGATCGGCGTGGCGACGGACGGATCGAGCCGCTTCACCGCGCAGGCGGGCGGCACGCACCGCTATCTGACGATCGACGACATGATGCGCCCCCGCGCGCTGGAGGCGATGACCCTGCTCGCCAGCCAGCCGCCCACGCGCGCCGAACCGGGGGAGGATGCGCGATGATGGAGATGGACCGACGGAGCCTGTTCGCCGTCGCGGGCGGCGCGATCGCCGCCCCGTCCGCGCTGGCGGCGGGCGCGGCCGATGCCGCATCCGCCAACGCCCCCGCAACGCCGCCCGCACCGCACCGCCGCACCGGCGCGCAGTTGCACCGCATCGCCTTTCCGCTGGGCGGCATGGGCGCGGGCATGATCTGCCTGGAGGGGGCGGGCGCGCTCACCAACGCATCGCTGCGGCATGAGCCCGATATCGGCACGGAGGCGCCGATCTTCGCCGCGATCTCGGTGAAGGGCACGGGCTTCGCGCGCGTACTGGAAGGGCCGGTGCCACCGCACAAGCGCTTCCCCTCCTTCTCGGCGGATGCGGATGCCGCGATCCGATCGCTCTGGGGCCTGCCGCGGTTCCGCGACGCCGCCTTCGAGTCCGCCTTTCCCTTCGCGGAGATCGCGCTGACGGACGAGGACAGTCCGTTCGAGGTCACCATCACCGGCTGGAGCCCATTCGAGCCGGGCGCGGAGGATGATGCCAGCCTGCCCGTCGCCGGGCTGGAATATCGCTTCGTCAACCGCACCGCACGGCCGGTGGAGGCGGTCTTCTCCATGCACGCGGCCAATCTGATGGCGGGAGAGAAGAATGGCCGCATCCGCCCGCTGGAGGGTGGCTTCATCCTGGAGGGCGCGATCGACGATCGCCCCTGGACGGCGGGCGCCTTCGCCATCGCGACCGACGATGCGGCCGCACAGGTCAACCATGGCTGGTTCCGGGGCTTTGCCTGGCGCCATATCGTGTGGAAGGATGTGGCGGAGGGCGCCTGCTACAGCCGCCCGCCGCTTCCCGATGATGCGGGGGAGCCCACGCCCGGCGCCACATTGTTCGTGCCCTTCACCCTCGCCCCCGGCGCGGAAAAGCTGATCCGCGTACGCATGGGCTGGCATGTGCCGCGCTCCAATATCCGGCTGGCCGGCGGCGGATCGCCCGATTTCGACTGGCGGATACGGCATGCCGCCGCGCCGCCGCCCGAGGACGGCCCCTGCTATGTGCCCTGGTATGCCGGCCGCCATGTCGGGATAGAGGCGGTGATGGCCGACTGGCGCGATCGTTACCAGCCGCTGCGCGCCGCGTCCGACCGGTTCAGCCGCGCGCTCTTCGCCTCCACCCTGCCGGCGGAGGTGATGGACGCGGTGGCCGCCAATCTCTCCATCCTCAAATCCCCCACCGTGCTGCGTCAGGCGGACGGGCGTTTCTGGGCGTGGGAAGGATCGCGCGATCATGTCGGCTCGTGCGAGGGATCGTGCACCCATGTCTGGAACTATGCGCAGGCGTTGCCGCATCTGTTCCCCCGGCTGGAACGGACCTTGCGCGAAACCGAATTCGGCCCCTGCCAGGATGAACAGGGCCATCAGGCGTTTCGCGCCGCATTGCCGATCCGCCCCGCGCCGCACGATTTCGTCGCCGCCGCCGACGGGCAGCTTGGCGGCATCATGAAAGTGTACCGGGACTGGCGGATCAGCGGCGACACCGGCTGGCTGCGCGGCATCTGGCCCAGGGTACGTGCCAGCCTGGATTATTGCATCCGCGCCTGGGATCCGCGCGGGCGCGGCTGGATAGAGGAGCCGCACCACAACACCTATGACAGCGAACTCTGGGGGCCGGACGGGATGTGCACCAGCATCTATCTGGGCGCGTTGCGCGCGGCGATGCTGATGGGCGATGCGCTGGGCAGCGACACGCGCGGCTATGCGGCGCTGCTGGCGCGCGGCACCCGGCGGCTGGAACGCGATCTGTTCAACGGCGTGTATTTCATCCAGAAAATCTCATTGGACGGGCTGAACGCCAAATATCCCGATGATTTCGGCAAGGGCGGCTTCACCGTCACGCTTCAGCCGGAGGAACTCGCCATCGCCGCGCGCGAAGGCCCGGCCAACCAATATGGCACCGGCTGCCTGGCCGACGGCGTGATCGGCGCGTGGATGGCCTGGGCCTGCGGGCTGGAAACGCCGATGGATACGGGCAAGATCGCCAGCCATCTGGGCGCGGTGCATCGCCACAATTTCCGCCGCGATCTGACCACACACGCGAACCCCACCTATAGCAGCGCCCGCGCCACCTATGCGCTGGGCGACGAAGCCGGGCTGCTGCTCTGCACATGGCCCAAAGGCGACACGCTCTCCCTCCCCTTCCCCTATGCGACAGAGATCTGGACGGGCGTGGAATATCAGGTGGCCTCGCACCTGATCGCACTGGGGGAAATGGAAAAGGGACTGGAGATCGTCCGCGCCGCCCGCGCCCGTTATGACGGCCGCACGCGCAACCCGTTCAGCGAGGTGGAAGCCGGCCATTTCTACGCACGCGCGCTTTCATCCTATGCGCTGCTCCAGGCACTGAGCGGCGCGCGCTACGACGCGGTGGAGAAAGTGCTCCACCTCCACCCCCGCATCAAGGGAGACTTCCGCGCCTTCCTCTCGACCGCGACCGGATACGGAACGGTGGGTGTGAAGGACGGTCGGCCCTTTGTGGAAGTGGCTGCAGGCACGATTCCGTACAAAAGGATCGACTATCGCGCCGCTTGAGGGGGATTGGCGCCACGCAGCAGATTCAGCCTTTGCGGCGATACATGATCAGCGCGACGATGCATGATCCATACACCCCCGTCAGAATGGCAAGGTCGCGCAGGCTGCGCCATCTCACCTCCGCCATGAAGGACGCCATATCGCTGTCAGCCGCCGGGTGAACCAGCGCATTGCCCCAAAGTCGCCCCCATATCGCCAGCGCGTAAAGCGCCGTGATGATCAGGGCGAACAGGAGCTTCCAGCGGCTCATGGGCGACAGGCTACCACCTCCGGCAATGTCCGCAACCGGCGCGGCAGGAATAATCCCGCGATACCCAAACCCGTCACTCCAGCGAAAGCTGGAGTCCATAGGGTGCGTCCGGCGCCGTTGCGGCCCGGCAATCGCATAGGCTCCAGCTTTCGCTGGAGCGACCGCAAGTGATGGCTCCCCGCCATCCCCAAAGTCTTCCACCGCCCTACCCAAATCGAACCGCTTGCGGTGATCATGGCTTCTGTTATCCAATCATGGAGCAATCGCGCGAAAATCAGGCGAGGGCTGAACCATGTCGCGAATGATCATGGCGCTTTTATTGGCCGCACTGCCTCTGCCGGCCGCCGCCCAGTCCTTGACCAGCGAGCAGGCCATGGAGAATTTCCGCGCGAAAACCATGCAGCCGCCTCGCTGCGCCGATAGCAGCGATCCCGAAGACATCACCGTCTGCGGCCGCCGCAATCAGGGCGCATACCGGCTGTCGCTGGTGGAGCCGACGCCCGGCGAGCGCATCCGGGGCGAAGCCGTCTCGGCGCTCACGGTGGCCGAAACCCGCGACACATGTTCGGCCGTCGGCCGGAACCAAAGCTGCGGCGGAGGCCTGCCGATCATGGGAATGGTGATATTGCTCGCCAAGATCGTGGAGAAGAAGATCCTGAACCCGGACGATTGAATCGGGATATTGCGTCGACGAGTACGAGAATCTCTGAATCCATCGTCGCCGGTCCGCAGACTCGCCACGATGTAAAAAGCGATGTGCAAGCAGGAACAATGCAATCCTTTCGGGTTCACAACGGTGACGACATGCCGTGTTCATTCGACCTCGTCCAACTGCGCCCGCAATATCGGAAAGGAACTATTGGATGATCTTCAATCACAAGGCCGCCGGACTATTGATCGGTCTTGCCGCCGTACTTTCGGCGAGTGGCGCTTATGCGGGCAACGGCCCGAACCCTGTTGCGAAGCGCGCGACCGCGCTGACGACGCACCATTGGGATCTCGTCGAATGGAGCGGCAAGGCCCTTCCCCAGGGCAAGCCGCTGCGGCTCGATTTCGATGCCGCGACCGGGCGCTTCTCCACCGAGACAGGATGCAATCGCGCGGCCGGCACCTACACGGTGAAGGGCAGTTCGCTTCGCCTCGGCAACCGGAAGGGCGGTTTCGCGAGCACCTTGATGGCGTGCCCCGAGCCCGCAATGACGATGGAGCGCGCTTATGTCGACAGCCTGTCGGCCGTGACGCGCTACGGCATCTCCGGCGACACGCTTGTCCTGCGGACGGCAAAGGGCGTGAAACTCACCTATCGGGCGGCGCACAAGCCGGCAGCCGACGCACCGCGCAAGTTCATCTATGTGTCGGCCGAGACCAAGCCCTGCACCGGGGTCGCGCCGATGACCTGCCTGCAGGTCCGCGGCAAGGAAAGCGATCCCTGGACGCTGCATTATGGCGGGATCACCGATTTCGAGCCCCAGCCCGGCATCGAATACCGGCTCCGGATCATCGAGGAGAAAGTGGACAATCCCCCCGCCGACGCCTCCTCCATCCGCTGGACTCTGGATCAGGTCATCGAACAGCGCGTGGTCAATCCCTAGCGCCGAGCGGCAAGGCCGGCACTGTCCGGTTGCCGCGCCCACCATCAACCGTCATGATCGCGGCGGAAGGTAGATGATGAGGATGGCGAGACGTCTGATCGGAACGGTGGCGCTGATCGCCTGGGTCGCCCTGCTGGCCGATCTGTTCGATCTTGCAGCACTTCCGCCATGGGCGATCGGACTGATCTGGGCGGTATTCATGATCGCGTCGCTCATCAGCCTCGCCATGGACTGGCGATCGCGCAGGGCCATGCCGCAGCAAAACGATCCGTCACCGGCCGGAAGCGCCTTGGGCGTGATCGTCATGACCGGGGCGGTGGCGGCTGTGCTGACCATCGGCGATACGGGAACCGCGGCGGACTATGTCCTTCCCGCCATCATCCTGGCCGTCACCGCGCCCATCGCGCTCGCGGCTTTCCGCTTCGCCTCCAGGAACCGTGACCGGATCGGCGAGGCACGGTTCGAGACCGCGTCCAATGGCGACTGACCGCCCGCCGCCGACGCGCGGCAACGATCGGCCGCGAAAATGGCGCGGGCCGGGCCCGATCGTCAGGGGGCGCATCGTGCTGGCCTTGGTCTGTGGCCTTCTGGGTTTCGCCATGCACTGGATCGATCGCTTCATCTGAAACGCCCGCGTCTCAGCGCCGCCCACTCCCGAACAACCGCCCAAACCATGCCGCGACACCGCCCGGACCAGCATTGGAGCCACCCCCAGCCCTGATCAGCCGCCCGACATCACCGGGCGCGATCCCCAGCAGCGACGCCATCTCCTCGGCGGTGATAGCCGGGCGCGCCTTTCTGAGGTCTTGCACCGTCCCAACAAGCGAGTGCGCCAGCGGATCGAAGAAGCGGCACGGCTTGCTCAGGCGGCGGCCGATCGCCAGCACGGCTTCATAGGTGAGGAACTCCGGCGGCCACCACCCCGTCACGATCGCGGCAGCGCCCGCGGCATCGATACGGTGCAGGAAGAAATCGTCGTAGATCCGCTCCTCCTGCGCGACCATCCAGTGCTGCCCGCACGCATCGCACCGCGACAGATAGAGCCACCACGCATCCCCGCCATGCTCGCGCACCGTTTCCAGCGTGGCGAACACCCGCTCATACAGCCCGTCGCTTTCCATCGGCAGGACCGCGAGATCGGGCAGCGTGGCGCAATGGCAGGGCGCGGTGGGCTGATCGTTCATGCCCCGCTATCTGGACGCCCGCGTGGATGCCTGCAAGCGGGAGACGACGGGTGCAGCTACCGGTCAACACCGATAGGCGCGTGCTGCCCTTTCGCCCGTCCGCCCAGCCCGATATCGAAGTGGACGACGGTGTTTCCGCACGCGAGCCAGATGAGGCGGCCATCGAGCGTGAAATCGAAGGTGACGGGATAGCTGCCGATCGACCAGGCCGAGAACCGGTCGATCAGCGTGCCCGTCTTCATGTCGACCAGCCCGAACCGCCGCCGCGTTTCCGGCGGCAGTTCGATCAGCGCCAGCCGCCCGTCCGGGCTGATCGCGGGGCGGGCGCGCTGCGACCAGAAGGCGGCGGCGCGCGCGGTGATCCGCCACACAGTCTTGCGGCTCTTGATGTCGACCAGCTCGGCGATCGGGCCGTCGACCGGCGTGGGCGGCGGAGCGCAACTCTCGGTCGATCGCCCACCCCGGTTGCAATCGTGCACCTGGACGCCATCGGGCTGCAACGCGGGATTGACGAGCAGCCCGGCGCCATCCGGGGTCAGCGCGAAGCGGCTGCCGCGATCGCGCGTCTCATCACCCTTCCAGATTTCGGGCCTTGCCCCCTCCGTCCAGACCAGCCGAAGCGGCGGCCCCTTCCTGGACCCGAAAAACTGAAGAACAGCGCGCACCTTGCCATTTTTCAGCACCACCGCCGCCACGTCCGCGTTCGAAACGCGAGTGATGTTCGCCGGAAGCCCGTCAGCCAGATCGGGGATCGATTTCGCGGGCAGGCTGGCGCGCACCTTGCCGCTCGCGGCATCCACGATCGCGAAGGTCGGCGCGTCATCGGCATGTTCGGGCTTGTAATAGCCGCCGCGCGTGCCGAACTGCGCGATCGCGACGCCATTGCCATCCACCCATCGCACGGCGTCGAGCGGACCCGCCGGATGCGTCAGCGGCGGCAGATCGGCCGCCTTGCCGTCCAGCCCGACCCGGATCGGCACCAGGCCCGATATCGCGAAGCCTGATGGCGTCATGACATCCTGCCGCACCGTCCAGATGCTCGCCGAATCGTCGGACCAGCGGATCGCGCTGTCAGCGCTCAGCGCTCGAAAGCCCCGGAAACCGACACGATTGGGCAGTTGCGCGTAATCGCCCGATATCATGCTGACGATCTCCAGCGGCGCGGGCATGCCGTCATGCCATTGGGCGATTCGCTCGCCATCGGGCGAAATGATCGGTTCGCTGACGCTGAAATGGCTGGACTTGAACGGCACGCAGGCGATCAGATCGGGCCTGACCCGCTGGCCCGGCTCGATCTCCTTGAGAAAAGCGGAAACATGACCGGACCCACAGCCGAAACTCGCAACCGGGGGCGTCAGTTTCGGCACATCGGTGAATGCCGCCCCCGCCGTCCGTTCCGGCTCCGCCTGCCCGCTGCGGGCGGGCTCGGTGATGCCGGCGGCGAGCAGCAACACAAGGATCACACAAAGCGGAACGATGCCGGCGGCTTTCCTCGACATTCTTATTCTCCAGGAACATGGGCGCAAGCTGCCGAAAACTCCGTCTAACCGGCACAGATTAAACTCTTGCTAGAGTTTGATCCGCGGGACCGAAGCTTATTGCGAGAGGTGAAGCTCGGCAGCAATTCTCGACGTCAGGCCTCTCAAACTCACCTCAGTTGCCAGTGAACCAGTCATCCCTCAGGCGGCCGTCGGTCCGCCCCTTTCCGTAAGAGCGGGCGTGACGAATATAGCCGTTCTTTTCGCCGCAATCTTTCTCGAGCTCCTCCTTCACCGGATTGGTGAGGATGGCCTCCCGATCGGTCGCCAGATCGTCTTTCGTCCTTTCCTTGAAGCCCTTAGGTTTCGGGCACTCCATCGTATAGACGACCATCGCGCACCTCTGCTTCGAAACGGGCGTCGCGTCGTACCAGCGGACGTCCCGCCTCAGCAGCCTGGGTTTGTCGGGGCCGCAGAAGTTCCACTGTGCACGCTCCTGCCTGAGATTTTCCCAGCGCGGGTCGTTCATCTGCTCTTCGGTGAAATGGGTCATCGAATAGACAAACCCGCGATTGCTCGTCACGATCTGGCCGCCATAGGAAAGATAGATCGGCGGATCCATCAGACGCGGGGCGGCCGATACCAACAGCGGCGCCGTCGCGCAGGCGATCATGAGCGGCAGCGCTTTCACAGTCCTGATCATGCCGTCACCACCTTCATGAAGACCGCAGGTCTAGCCAAGAAAGCTTAACGCCCACTTCCGGCGGAGAGCGGTTTTCGTTTCGACCGCGCAAGCCGGCGCGGCTTCAGTCTTCACCGATCGAACGGATGACCTGCGCCGGATTTCCCCCGACAAGCATGTTGGCGGGAACGTCGCGGGTGACGACCGATCCCGCGGCGACAACCGAGTTTTCGCCAATCGTCACCCCGCCGATGACGGTTGCGCCGGCTGCGATCCAGACGTTCCTTTCGATGACGATGGCTTTCCCGATCGTGACGGCGCGGCGCTGCGACGGGTCGAGGGGGTGACCGGTCGTGATGAGGTTCACGTTCGGGCCGATCAGCACGTCGTCGGCGATGTCGAGGCCGCCGAGATCGTAGAAGGTGCAATTCTGATTGATGAAGACGTTGCGCCCGACACTGATCTCGCGTCCGCCGGCGGTGTAGAATGGCGGGAGCAGCAGGACGCTCTTGTCCACGGCCCTGCCGATGAGTTCGCCGAACAGCGCCCGGACTTCGTCGGCATCGTCGAAGGTCAGACGGTTGAGTCTGGCGGTGATCGCCATCGCCCGTCTGGTATCCGCCACCATCGCCGCCGATTCCGCCGTTTTCGCATGAATTGTCCTGATGCGATCGGTGTTCGGCACTCGTCGGTTTCCTCGGCCTGTCGCTGGCGTGCGTTCCGGCGCAGGCGGGCGGCACCGGGATTCGCCGGGCATAGCCGCAAAGCGGGATAGCTGGAATCCATCCCCGGCTTTACGAGGCCGGGGTCTTCCCGCGCGCCGCTCCGGGAGCCGCAACGACAAAGCTCCTGCCGTCGGCCAGCCATGCCAGGCGCTCGTCGCGCAGCGCGGTTCGGCGGACCTTGCCCGCCTCGTCGCGCAGGGGCGTATCGACCAGCTCGTAGCTTTCCGGGCATTTATAGCCCGTCAGCCGATCGCGGACGAACGCATCGATCGCGGCCGGCGCCAGATCGCCGGTCTGCTGGACGATCGCATGGACACGCGCGCCATAATCCTCGCAGGGCAATCCCAGCACCACGGCGTCGCTTATGGCGGGATGTTCCAGCAGCGCGGCTTCGACTTCGGCCGGATAGATATTGGCGCCGCCGCGGATGATCAGATCGGTCCGCCGATCGGAGAGATAGAGATAACCATCCTCGTCCAGATAGCCGAGATCGCCGAGCGACATGCGGCCTTCGCCGTCCAGCCGGGTTTCGGCGCCGATATAGTGGAAGCGGCCGGTCGCTTCGGCGGCGAAGAAGATCTCGCCGACTTCGCCGGGGCCGCAGGCCTCGCCATGTTCGTTGCGGACGCTCAGCACCTCGGGCGACGCCCTGCCCACCGATCCGGGTTTGCGCAGCCATTCCTCCCCGGTGATGGCGACCGACGCACCCTCGGTTCCCGCATAGATCTCGAAGATGCGCTCGGGGCCGAGCCAGTCGATCCAGGCCTGTTTCAGCCATGGCGGGCAGGCCGCCGCGAGATGGACGACCCGGCGAAGCGAGGACAGATCGTAGCGCACCTTCACCTCGGATGGCAGGTTCCAGATGCGGTGCATCATCGTCGGCACCATGCAGACCCATTCCACCCGCTCGCACTCGATCAGGCGGAGAGCCTCCTCGGGATCGAACCGATTCATCCCGACCACGCGCGTTCCCGCGAGCAAGGCGAGGTTTGCGAAGAGGAACGGCGCATTGTGATATAATGGGCCCGGATTGAGCATTACGCCGCCGATCGGCATCCCGACCAATGCGCATATCCCCTGCAGCCGTTCATCGTAGCGCGCCGCGCCATGATCGACGATCAGCTTCGGCCGGCCGGTCGACCCGCCGCTCGTCACCGCCTTCCAATGGGCGGCGGCCAGATCGGGCGGCAGGTCGACGGGCGCGTCGTCGCGGGCGGGCGCGATCTGCATCACGCCATCGATCGGCTCCCCACCGTCGCGGATCAGGATGCGCGGCCGGGCGAGTGCGACGATCTGGGCCAGTTCGCGGCCGGGCAATCTGGTCGGGAGGATGCACGGCGTCGCCCCTGCCCGCCATGCGGCGAAGCTGCTGACATGATGTTCGATGCCATTGGGCAGCGCCACCGCGACAAGATCGTCGGGCGTCACACCCAGTTCGATCAGGCGCCGGGCGCGCGCCGCGCTGAACCGGTCGAGTTCGGCCCAGCTCAATGCCTGGCCGGGATAGGTGATCGCAAGGTCCGCGGCGGACGCGCCGCCGGCATGTGCAGTCAGGATTCGGCCAAAGCTGTCGGTCATCAATTGCTCTTCGTCATAAGGATGGGAGGGGCACTCAATCGTCGCCGACCCAGATCGGCGGGGTGCGGCGCCACCATTGCAGCGCGGCTTCGAGCTGATAGGCGAGCGCCAGCAACAGCGCCTCGCCGCCGGGCCTGGTCGCGAATTGGATGCCGACGGGCAACCCATTGTCGCTGAAGCCGATCGGCAGGCTGATCGCGGGCGTGCCCGCGACATTGTCCACCCAGCAATAGCCGGCATAGTCGATGAGCCGGTCCTTCTGGTCGAGCCACGCCACGTCGGGGCCGAAGACGCCGATGCGGACGATCTCGGTGGACAGCGTCGGCGTCATCCAGATGTCGATATCGTCCAGCCGGGCCAGATAGGCGGTAGCGATGCCCTCCATCGTCCTCCACGCCGCGGCGAAGCGTTCGTCGTCGACCGCCTGCCCCGCCGCCGCCAATGTCGTCGAGCGATATTCCAGATCCTCGGGCGCGATCGCCATGCCGATCGCGTCGGACAACAAACCGAGACGGCGCGAGAAAGTGCCCTCCGCGACGACCTGCAACGCATCGACCGCCTGTGCGCCGTCGAACGGCAAGGTGGTGTCGCTGACGCCATGGCCGAGCCGGCCCAACAGGTCGATCGCATCCGCGAAGACGCGCGCGACGCTCGCGTCGGGCTGTCCGCCGGTGCGCATGATCCGGCTATAGGCATGGATGCGCAGCGGCCGATCGACCGGTGCGGTAACCAGGGGCACAGGCGCGAAGGCGGCGCCGGGCGCACGCGTCTGCGTCGCGTCCAGCCAGGCGGCGGTGTCGCGCACCGTGCGGCTGACGCAGCCGCTGACATTGAGGTCGGCAATCGCGCGCAGCGCCTCGTCACCGAGATTGCGTCCGCGCGAGGGTTTGAGGCCGACAAGACCGCAGGGTGCGGCACCGTGACGGATCGAACCGAGGCCGTCGCTCGCGTGCGCGACCGGCACGACCCCCGCCGCCACCGCCGCCGACCCACCGCCCGACGATCCGCCCGGGGTATGATCGAGGCTCCACGGATTGCGTGTCGGGCCGGCCAGCGGCGATTCGGTGACCACGTTGAGCCCGAATTCGGGCATGGTCGAACGCGCGATCGACACCGGGCCGGCCGCGGCGATCGCGCACGTATAGGGCCCGTCCTCCGTCGCGACATAATCGCGCAAGGCCGCAGAGCCCCAGTGCGCCGGCACCCCCTTTTCGGTGATCATGTCCTTGATCAGCGTCGGGATGCCGGCAAGCGGACCGGTGCGGGGGTCGCGCGCCTGCATGCGGGCGCGATCGAAATTGGGCCAGGCGATGAAATTGAGCCGGGGATTGACCGCCTCCGCGCGTTCGATGGCGCGTTCGACCAGCGCGGCAGCGGTGATGTGCCCCGCATCGAGCGCATCGCGCATGCCGGTCGCGTCGCCGGCCGGAATGGCAGGCGGCGTGGCGGCCGAAAGGATCGTCGTCATGCTTCTTCTCCCGAAAGCTGGGACCGGATAGCCCGGACAGTCCTGGCATAGGGCCGCGGGGCGAACGACATCAGTATCGCCGAGATCACGAGCGAGGGCACGCTGACGATGGCAATGGCATGCAGCATGCCGCGCGGCCCGACGAGCAGGCCCGATATCAACCCCACCGCCATCGGCGAAACCGCGAGCGCCAATGCGTTGATGATGCCCAGGATCGCCAGCACCCGCGATCGCAGCTGTGGCGGAGCGAGACTCTGGAGCACCCCCGGCATCAGCGCGGAGCCGGCGATCCCCAGCGTGCCCTGGACGGCGGCAACGGCATAAGCCTGAAACGGCGACGCGACGAAGGGCAGGACCATCGCCGGCAGCGGCGTCAGCGCGACGAAGATCCGCGCGACCGCGACCGGCTCCAGATCGTCATTGCGCCCGCGTATCTTCAGGAGCGCGGCGGGCAGCGCGACCCCGATCAGCGTCGCGATGGTGATCGCCACGCCAAGGCCGACGCCGACGGTCGCGGGATCGACGCCGAAGGCGCGCGGCAAGGCCAGCGGGAACCAGATCAGCGCCGAGGTCATCGCGACGGCCATGGCGAAGATCGAACCGAAGACGCAGCTCAAGGTGCGCCAATGCAGCTTCGCATAAGGCAGGAAATCGTGCATCGCCGCATCGTCGCCCGCACGCTGCACCGGCGGGGGCGCCTGCCGCCGGCTGAGCGGCATGGTGAGCACGAGCAGGAAGAAGATCGGCCCCGGGAGCGCGACCACCGTCATGGCGATGCGCCATGTATCGATGCCCGCCAGCCAGGCCGGAAAACCGGGTTGCGCACCCGCCAGCCATTGCAGCATCGCGCCGCCGACCGCCATGCCGATGCCGGCACCGAACAGCGATCCGCCATAGAAGATCAGATTGGCGGTGTGACGCTGCCGTTCGGGAAACAGATCCGGGATCATCGCATAGACGATCGGCGCCAGCCCCGCCTCTCCGATGGCGATTCCGATCGTCGCCATGAACAGGCCGCCGAAACTGTCCTGCAAGGCGCAGAGCCCTGTCGACAGCGACCAGCAGGCGACCCCGATCGCCAGGATGAGCCGGCGGCCGAAGCGGTCGGCAAGCCAGCCCATCGGATAGCTGGCGACGGTGGCGAAGACGGCCACGCCCAATCCCTGGATCATGCCGATCTGCAAGTCGGTGAAGCCCAGCGAGGTCTGGAGCGACGGCGAGATCAGGCTGAGCATCTGTCGGACCACGAGCCCGAAAAGCGTCGTCATCATGAGGACGACAAGGCCGTACCAGGCCAATGCCGAGGCGCCGCGCGGGGCGCCACCGTCCTGGACACTGGTCGTCGCCGATTCGGGGATCGAAAGCCCCTTCCCGTCCGCAGCTGCGCCGCTTTGCATCGCCAGATCCTCCCCGGCCGCAATGACCGTGCACCAAGGATTCCACATTTTTACAAAAGAAACAAGTTGACTTTATTGTTATTTGAGGGAAGTTGATACGGACGAACCGGCATGACCGGCAAAGTGGAGTGGATCGATGCAGTTTTCCGTTCGTGCGTCACTCGAGCAATTCACGCTTCCGCATCCCGGCGGCACGGGACAGCTGAAGATCAGCGTGGCGGAGCCGGCCGGCATGCCAGCCGCGACGGATGCGCCGGTGCCCGTGCTTTATGTCGTCGACAGCGACATCATCTTCGGCATCGCCGCCGAGATCGCGCGTGCGATGGCGAGCGTCGGGGCCGGCCCCGTCCATTATGTCGTCGGCATCGGCTATGACGCCGACTATGCCGATTTCCTGAAGCTGCGGACGGCGGATCTGACGCCGCCGATCGGTGCCGCGGCGCAGGCGAACCTCGGCAAGCTGGGCGCGATGATCGGCGCCGAGCGCAACGGCGGCGCCGATGCCCTGCTGGCCTTCATCGCCGACACGCTGAGCACCGAGATGACGGCGCGCTATCCACGCACGGCGGGCGGCGAGCGGATCCTGTTCGGCCATTCGCTCGGCGGCCTGTTCGCCGCCAATGCGCTGCTGACCCGGCCCGACGCCTTTTCCGCCTATATCGTCAGCAGTCCATCGCTGTGGTGGGACGGCTTTTCGATCCTTGGCGGGCTGGCGACGTTCGGCGAGCGCCTGCGCGCGCTGCCGCGCCAGCCGCGCGTGTTCGTCGATGTCGGCGGCAAGGAACAGGACGAGCCGCAAAGCGTGCCGCCCGGGATCGACGCCACGCTGGCGGAAGTCCAGGCGCAGATCGCCGCCGCGCGCATGGTCGACGCCGCCGCGGAATTCGCGGACGCGCTGAAGGCCGCGGGCCTTTCGGACCTGCGCCACATCACCTTTGCGGAGGACGATCACAGCTCGGTCGTGCCGGCCGCCTTGGTCCACGGCATGCGCTTCGCGCTGCAAGGCTGAGGCCGGCGCCGAATTCAGGAACAAAGAAAAGGGAGGAAGACATGCGAATTCTGGCGGGACTCTTGGGTGGAACGGCACTGGCGATCGTGATGGCGACGCCCGTCGCGGCACAGGATTCAGGCGCGGACCGGAACGGCGATGCGGCGACCGACGAGATCGTCGTCACCGCGCAGAAGCGCACCGAAAGGCTGATCGACGTTCCCTCCGCCGTGACCGCGATCAGCGGCGCGACGCTGACCGAACGCAATCTGACCCGGATCGAGGACATTGCCGCGCACACGCCGGGCCTGAGCTTCAACCAATATGCCGCCGGACTGCAGGTCACGCTGCGCGGCCTCAACGCCAGCGGCCAGGGTGCAACCACCGCGATCCTCGTCGACGATGTGCCGCTGACCTCCGCTTCATCCTATCAGCAGGCGACGACGCCCAATTTCGACACCTACGATCTTCAGCGGATCGAGGTGCTGCGCGGCCCCCAGGGCACGCTCTACGGCGCCTCGGCGCTTGGCGGCCTGGTCAAATATGTCACCCGGTCGCCCGATCTCGGCCGTTTCGAGGGCACCGGCCAGCTGGAGATCAACACCGTTCGCGGCGGCCAGACCGGCGGATCGGCGCGCGGCGCGCTCAATATCCCGATCGTCGCCGATGCGGTCGCGCTCCGCGTTTCCGGGCTGTACGAGCGCTTGCCGGGCTTTGTCGACAATCCCCTTCGCGGCGA
>JASBTC010000065.1 GCA_030148625.1 Sphingobium sp.
GGCGATCGCGACGCGCCGCTCAAGGCGATGCTCGTCGACAGCTGGTACGATCCCTATCTGGGCGTCGTCATTCTCGTCCGCGTGATCGACGGCGTGCTCAAAAAGGGCCAGCAGATCAAGTTCATGCAGGCGGGCACCGTCCATCTGGTCGACCGCACCGGCTGCATGCGCCCCAAGATCGAGCAGCTTCCCGAACTTGGCCCGGGCGAGATCGGCTTCATCACGGCGCAGATCAAGGAAGTCGCGCAGACGATGGTCGGCGACACCATCACCGACGCCAAGAAGCCCGCGACCGAGGCGCTGCCGGGGTTCAAGGAAGTCCAGCCCGTGGTGTTCTGCGGCCTGTTCCCGACCGACGCCAACGACTTTGAGAAGCTGCGCGAAAGCATCTCCAAGCTGCGGCTCAACGACGCGTCGTTCAGCTTCGAGATGGAGACGAGCGCGGCCCTGGGCTTCGGTTTCCGCTGCGGTTTTCTCGGCCTGCTCCATCTGGAGATCATCCAGGAGCGGCTGACCCGCGAATATGATCTCGACCTGATCACGACCGCGCCGTCGGTGGTCTATCACATCATGCTGACCCATGGCGGTGGGCAGCTCGAGCTGCACAATCCCGCAGACATGCCCGATCCCAACAAGATCGAGGAGATCGAGGAGCCGTGGATCGAGGCGGTGATCTATGTGCCCGACGAATATCTCGGGCCGATCCGGAAGTTGTGCCAGGATCGCCGCGGCATCCAGAAGAACCTGACCTATGTCGGCGGCCGCGCGCAGATCACTTACGAACTGCCGTTGAACGAGGTCGTGTTCGACTTTTACGACCGGCTCAAGAGCATCAGCCGCGGCTATGCGAGCTTCGACTATCACCAGATCGGCCATCGTGTCGGCGACCTCGTCAAGATGAACATCCTGGTGAACAACGAACCGGTCGATGCGCTCAGCATGATCGTTCACCGTGGTGCGGCCGAAGCACGGGGCCGGCACATGTGCGAGCGGTTGAAGGACCTGATCCCGCGGCATCTGTTCAAGATCCCGATCCAGGCCGCGATCGGCGGCAAGGTGATCGCGCGCGAGACGATCGCGGCGCTGCGCAAGGACGTGACCGCCAAATGCTATGGCGGCGACATCAGCCGCAAAAAGAAGCTGCTCGACAAGCAGAAGGAAGGCAAGAAGCGGATGCGCGAATATGGCAGCGTCAGCATTCCGCAGGAAGCCTTTATCGCGGCGTTGCGGATGGGGGATGATGCCTGATGGCCGAGCGGTTCGAACGGCATCGCCAACCCTGGACGAGCGACGAGCTCCAGAAGCTGCATCTGCTCGCCAAAAAGGGCATGCCGCTGAAGGCGATGGCCAAGGCGCTGACCCGCAGCGAGGAATCAATCAAGGATCGCGCCAAGATCGACGGGCTGAAGATCGCGAAATTGCGCTAAATCCCGACCGATCGACCGAAGAAGAAAGTCGCATCGCGCGACACGGCAAGATCGGCGGCGATATCGAATTCCGGCGATCCAGATTCCCGTCGTCACGCAACTGTCGCAATTGTCGAAATCGGGAATATCCGGCGCGGTATTTTTTGTGCGCGACTGTGGCCCTGATGCACCACTTCGGAAAATAAAAAGCCGGTCGTCATCGCAGTGCAACATTTCGGTCTTTATGGGGCCGCCGTGCTGTTGCAGTGCAACCTAGGGCTTCGGGCTACGAGTCGTCTTTGAGGGAAGACGATCGGGTCCATCAAGGGGACTATCATGAAGAATATGCTTTACGTCGGTGTGGCTGCTGCTGCGCTTTCGATTCCGGGCGCGGTGTTCGCCCAGTCGACCGGTTCGATCGATTTCGACGAAGCGGAAATCATCGTCACCGGCGCGCGGACCGACAATGGCGTCGCCGGCGTGATCGCCCCCGACACGAGCAAGGCCAAGGCCGTGCTGACCCAGGAATTCATCGGTCGCCAGGCGCCCGGCCAGACGGTCAACGACATCATCAACCAGCTTCCCGGCGTTTCCTTCCAGAACAACGATCCCTTCGGCTCGGCGGGCGGCAAGCTCTATATCCGCGGCTTCGACAATACCCGCATCAGCCAGACCTTCGACGGTGTGCCGCTGAACGATTCGGGCAGCTACGCGCTCTATTCGAACCAGCAGGTCGATCCCGAACTGATCGAGCAGGTCAACGTCAACCTCGGCTCGACCGACGTCGACAGCCCGACCGCGGCGGCCTCCGGCTCGACGGTCAATTATCGTACGCGCAATCCCTATCAGGATTTCGGCGCGAAGATTGCGGGCTCGGTCGGCGAATATGGTTTTTTCCGCGTGTTCGGTTCCGTCGACACCGGCGAGATCGGTCCGTTCGGCACGCGCGCCTTCTTTGCTGCCAGCCATGCCGAGAACAACAACGTCTTCAACCTGACGGGTCCGGGCCGGAATGTCGGCCGCATCGACAAGCAGCAATATAACGCCCGTATCTATCAGCCGATCGGCTCGAACGGTGACTTCATCTCGATCGCGGGTCACTACAACCAGAACCGCAACAACTTCCTCGGCTCGGTTTCGCTGCGCAACGATGCGAACTTGGCGGTCACCAACCGTTTTCCGCAGACCAAGGACGAGCGTTTCTACGAAATCCCGCGTTGTCAGATCAACACCGTGGCGCGTCCGGGGGTGGCCGATAACGTCAACAGCTGCGGCTCGACTTTCGACGAGCGCTTCAACCCGTCCAATACCGGCAATATCCGCATCGCGTCGAAATTCACCCTGGCTGACGGCCTCGTCCTCACCGTCGATCCCAGCTACCAATATGTGAAGGCCAATGGCGGCGGCACCGCCACCGGCCGCGAAGGTTTCTTCGATGTCGATCCCACTGCCGCGGTTTCCAACCAGACCGGCTATATCGGCGGTTCGCCTTATTATGGCCGCGACCTCAACGGTGACGGCGACATCCTGGATCAAGCGCGCGTGCTGGCACCGAGCCAGACCAAGACGAAGCGCTTCGGCGTGATCGCGTCGCTTCGCTACGATCTCGACGATCATAACACGGTGCGCGTCGCCTATTCCTGGGATCGCGCGCGCCACCGCCAGACCGGCGAGACGCAGCTGCTCGATCTCGACGGTGGTCCGCTGGACGTCTTCGCGGTCAACAATCCGCTCAAGGATCGGGACGGCAATGTCCTTCAGAAGCGCGATCGTCTCTCCTACGCGATCCTTCATCAGTTCGCGGGCGAGTATCGCGGCGAATTCTTCGACGAGCGGCTGACGGTCAATGCCGGCCTGCGTGCGCCGTTCTTCAAGCGTGAGCTGAACAATTATTGCGCCACGACCAGCGTGTCGGGCTTTGTCGATTGCTTCGGCACGAACAGCGCCGCCGAGGCAGCCTATCTTCTCAAGAATCCGACGGTCGCGATCTCCGGTGGCACGTCGCCGCGTCAGGGACCGCAACAGCGCGTCTTCAAATATGACAAGCTGCTGCCGAACTTCGGCCTGACTTATGACGTCACCGATCGGGCGAGCATCTTCGCCAATTACTCGCAGGGCCTGCAGGTGCCGCGTACCGATACGCTGTACAATTCCTTCTTCTACCCTGTGGGCACGGATCAGGCCAACCCGCGGCCGGAGACCACCACCAATTTCGATCTGGGCGCGCGCTATCGCTCGTCGAAGCTGATCGCCCAGCTGTCGGTGTGGTACACCAAGTACAAGGATCGCCTGGCGGAGGCTTATGATCCCGAACTGGATCGCAGCGTGTTCCGCAACCTGGGTACCGTCAACAAGTACGGCATCGACGGCAGCGTTTCGTATCAGCCCATTCCTGAGATTTCGCTCTACGCCTTCGGCTCGTACATGAAGTCGGAGATCCAGGACGACCTGCTGATCACCGAACTCGTGAACGGTACCACGGTCACGCCGATCTACTCGCCGACCAAGGGCAAGCGGGAATCGGGTGCGCCGGTCTTCACGCTCGGCGGCCGCGTGCAGGGCAATCTCGGACCGCTCGAACTGGGCGTTCAGGCCAAGCGCACCGGCAAGCGTTATGTGAACGACTCTAATCTGCCGATCTACGCTGGTGCCAACAGCACCGTCGTGTATCCGGCTGCGACGCCCGCCTATACGCTGGTGGATCTGGATGCCCGCCTGTCGCTGGAATTCCTGGGTCTCAACGACAAGACCTATTTCCAGCTCAATGTGACGAACGTGTTCGACAAGCTCTATGTCGGCAGCTTCGATGGCGGCAATCAGTCGCCGGTCTATACCGGCAACAACCTGACCGGCTACACCTCGCCGATCTTCGTGCAGATCGGCCCGCCGCGGACGGTGATGGGTTCGCTCGTCGTCGCTTTCTGATCGCGATCACAAGCATTCGAAACAAGGCCGCCGTCCCGAAAGGGGCGGCGGTTTTACTTTGTGCGCGCGTGAGATCCGCCTTTATGCGGCTTCGGTGGCCCTGGCGTAGATGCTCTGCCGGGGGCGCTCGAACAATTTCATCACCATCGGCTCGAAGAAGGCCAGCGGCGCGCTTTCATAGGCAGGATCGAACGCCGTCTGGTCGTATTTCTCGCAGAATTCCGCGCAGGCCTCGAAATGCGGATGGCCGCGGTAATTCTCGCGCAGATCGCGGTCCATGCCGAGATGGTGAAAGAAATAATAGCCCTGGAAGATACCGTGCTGCGCGGTGATCCAGTGCAGTTCCTCCGACACGAAGGGCTTGATGATCGCGGCGCCGATATCGGGATGGTTATAGGCGCCCAGCGTGTCGCCGATATCGTGGATCAGCGCCATCACGACATAATCGTCGGGGCGTCCGTCGCGGTGTGCGCGCGTCGCGGTCTGCAGTGAATGCTGCAGACGGTCGACCGGGAAACCGCCATAGTCGCCGTCGAGCAGTTTCAGATGGTCGAGTATGCGCCGGCCGCCCTTTGCGGCGAAGGGGATGAAGTGGCTGCTGATGGCCCGCCAGTCGGCCTGGGTGCCCTCGGTCATCGCAGTGAATGTCGCGCGGTCATGAATCTGTTCGGTCATGAATCCTCTCCTCCGACGCGGAGAATAACGCTCAAATCGCTCAAGTTGCAAAACGCGACCTGATTGCCGGCCAGATCCATTCCCCCATCAGCGCCGCGAGCATCGTCGCGCCGGTCAGCGGAAAGAGCGCGCCGACCCCCAGCATGACGGCCACGACGCCGCGGCTGGCGCGGCGGTCATCGGCACGCGGCGGCGCGTTCAGGCGGTTGTTCCGGCGGCGTTTCCACCAGAGGATCGGCGCACTCAGCGCAAGCAGCCAGACGCCGATACAGCCCGTGAGCATGATCAGGCGATTGGCTTCGCCATATTGCTGACCCTGATGGGTCGCGATCCCCCATTCGATCGCCCGCGCGCCGCGTCCGAACCGGGCATAGGGCGCATCGAGCAGCACGCGCCCGTCGGTGGCGTCGAGATAAAGGACACGCGCCTCCTCCGCACGTCGGGCGGGGGCCGCGATCAGATAGGGTGCGCCGGGCGTCGCAGGCAGGGTGAGTGTCCAGCCCGGACCGAAGCCGCGCGTGGCGGCGATCGCGACGGCGCGGTCGGGGCCGATATCGCTGCCGCCATGCCCCATCGGATGCCCCAGATGCTGCATCGACCAGGGCAGGCCAGGGTCCGGGGCGCCATGATCGCCGTGCATGGTCTGCGATGGTCCCGGCGCCGCCGGGCGGCCGCCATTCGCGGCGGCGACCGCGCCGCGCAGCCAGCCGCCGCAATATTGCGACCAGGGCATGCCGGTGACGGCCAGGAACAGGATCACCGCACCGACAATGGCGCCGGTCGAGGCATGAAAATCGCGCCAGAACAGGCGTCCATCGGGGTGCCCGCGCAATGCGAGCGCCCTTTGGCCGGTGCGCGGCCACCAGAGATAGAAGCCGGTCAGGCATAGCAGGATCGTCCAGCCCGCCACGATCTCGATCAGCGTGTTGCCGGTCGGCCCGGTGATGGCGAGGCTGTGGAGCTGCTTCACCGTCTCCATCATCCCGCCCTCGGGCGTGCTGCCCAGCACCTGGCCGAATGCCGGATCGACGAAGAGCGTGCGCCGTTCGCCGTCCGGACGGGCCAGGGTCATCCGCCAGCTCGCGTCCGGATCGACGGGGCGCTCGATCCGGGTCACGCGTCCCGGCATCTGTTGGGTGACATGGCCCAGCATCGGGCCAAGCGCGGCCGGGTCGCCGGTGAACTGGCGTTCGGTCCAGCCGCCATAGACCAGATGCTCGATCTCGGGCTTGTAGAGATAAAGCGCACCGGTGGCGGCGAGCCACATCAGCATCGGCAGCACGATCAGCCCGGCATAGAAATGCCAGCGCCAGACGGCACGGTAGAGTGCGTTCGGCATCACCGGCCTCAGAAACGCGCACTGATGCCGGCGGAGACCGCGCGGCGTTCGACCGGGTAATAAAGTGCCTGGGCCGGGCTCGCCACTTTCACCACTGCGGAGATATCGCCGACAGCTTTTTTACCGGTAAGGTTTCTTGCGTCGACGAACAGCGCCACGCCATCCCGCAGTTCGGCATGGGCGGTGACGCCGATCAGCGCATAGCCATTCGTCCGCACGCTATTGGCATAGTCCGCCCATGCCCCGCGCGGCACCCATTCGAGATTGGGGGCAATATTCAGGCGGTCGCCGCCGAGGCGGAGTGCTGCGCGATAGAGATGCGGCGCGATGACGGGCAGGCGATTGTCGCCGAACTGGGTGTCGCCGCGGAAGCGGAAATCCGCATATTGCCAGCTCTGGCGCAGCCTCAGCCAGGGGGTGAAATCGAGATCCAGCCCGGCTTCGATGCCTTGATGGCGCGTTCGGCGCGCATTGAAGGTGGCCGCGGGAATGGTACCGGGCACGATCGAATATTGGAGCAGCTCGCCGCGCAGCTCCGCACGATAAAGGCTGATATCCCATCGCGCCGGCCCCCAATGTCCGCGCGTGCCGATTTCCGACGTCCAGGCGGTCTGCGCGTCGAGCGGCACGAAGCCGGGCACGGGCTGGGCCTGCGCCAATTCGCCAAAGCCCGGAATCTCGGCCGAACGGCTGTAATTGGCATAGAATTGCACGGCCTCGACCGGTTCGAAGAGCAGGCCCAGCTTGGGGGAGAATTGGCTATAGCCCCGACTGTCGCTGGCGGCGGGATTGAAACGGTTGTCGACCGAACGGCGCCCGTCGACATGGACGGCGCCCGCGATCAGGCTGAGCGTATCGACCGGCTTGAAGCGGAGCTCGCCATACAGGTCGATCGTGCGGGCGCTCTGCCGGGCATTGGCGGTCGGCGCACCGCGATGACCGGCAATATTGACGAACTGCTTCGCGGCCACATTCCCCCAGCGGGCGGTGCCGCCGATGGTCAGTGCGAACCGGCCCCAATCGCGGTCGTAGCGGGCATAGCTGCCCCAGTCGGTCGATTTCTGATCGATCAGCTGGAAGATCGGATGGAAGAGCTGCTTCGCATTGAGGAAGACGCCGATATCGAGCGTGCCGTTACCAAGCGCGATGTGGGTGCGGTTCTGCAGGCGCAGCGAATCGATATCGCGCTGCTGGTCGCCGGCGATGTTGGCGGGAAGCGAGGTCGCGGGCGCGTCCAGCACATCGGCCATCGAAAGCGCCCCGGGCAGTTCCTGGCGGATATGCTGGACGCTGGCATAGAAGCGCGTCTCGATCGCTTCGCCGAGGCGGATGCCGACATTGCCGTTGAAACGCAGTGCCGAGCGGCGCGCATGATCGCGGTCGCCATCGGAACGGTCGCCGGCAATGGCGATCCACGCATCGGCGCGATCGTCCGAAAAGCCGGCGGAGGCGACGCCGCGAATGGTGTCAAAACTGCCGCCATCGAGACGAAGGCGGATGCCGGGGGCGGTGCGGCCGGTCGGCGTCACCGCATTGATCGCGCCGCCCAGGGTCGAACTGCCGAAACGCAGCGCATTCGATCCGCGATAGACTTCGAGATGTTCGAGGATCGTCGGGTCGAGTTCCTGGAAATCGCCATTATTGTCGGCCATGTTGATGGGGATGCCGTCCTGCAGCAGCGTCAGCCCCCGCATATGGAAGCCGCGGCTGAGCCCCGAGCCTCGGATCGACAGGCGGATTTCCTGGCCGAAACGCGGCTGGGTGTAGACGCCGGGCGAAAAGGCGAGTGCATCGCGCAGAGAGACGGCTGCCTTGTCGGCATAGTCCTCGGCA
>JASBTC010000193.1 GCA_030148625.1 Sphingobium sp.
GTTTCGCGGTCTCCGGCTCCTTCCGGTATTTCGCGAAATAGGCATAGACCGGATTGACCGTCGCCAGCGCATCGGGGATCGGCGCAACTTCCCATTCGGTGCGGCGGTGGCGCTCGGACAGCAGATAATCGGCATAGATGGTCTCGCGATCGACGCCGAGCGCGCTCAGCACCAGCGCGGCCGCCAGCCCGGTGCGGTCCTGCCCCGCCGAGCAGTTGAACAAGGTCGCCCCCTCGTCGGCGAGCAACCGGTCGAACAGCAGCCGCAGCTGCGGCGCGATCATCGTCGGCAGGACGGCGTACATCTCCTTGATCGCCGTCTCGGTGCCGTCTTTCTTCAGCGCGGTCTGGATCGTCTCGAGCAGCGGCGCGAAGGAATAGCCGACCGCATTGTAGCGGATGCCGTCGAGCCGGGTCGGCGCCAATATGCGTTCCTCGTCGGATCGCAGGTCGACGATATTGCCGATGCCCAGCGCGCGGACGGCGATGACGTCGCTATCGGTCAGCATCGGCTGCGCACCCGCGCGGTAGATACGCCCCCAGCGCACATGTTTGCCGCCGGCCGCCGCATAGCCGCCGAGATCGCGAAAATTGGATGCCTGTTCCAGCGGCACGATGCGTTCGGGCGCGGCCCGCTCGATGGGCACGGCAACGACCTGCGCGCCCGCATCGGGCTGGACGCAGCAGGCGAGCAGCGGCCCCAGGCCGATCAGCAGCCAATGTCTCATATCTCGATTCTCCCGGTTTCGGCGGAGGGCACGGCCCCAATGGTCTCCAGTCGCGACGCGGCAGCCGCCAGCGCGAATGCGGTGATGAAGCCATCGAGCGCCGACGCACCGGTGATCCCCGCACCATATTCGCCATATGTCGCGACCGCACTCGCCACGCCCCAGATCGCCAGGCTGCGCCAGCGCACGTCCGCCGCCACCGCCCGGCCGAACAGCGCCTGCTGGATCAGGATCGCCGCAGCCGGCGGAAACACCAGGCCGAGCAGGACGAGATAGCTGACAAAGGCGTTCTGCACGCCGGCAAGCGCGATCAGCGCGCCGACTGCCGCCGTCACGATCACGATATGGGTGAAACGAACCCGCTTCAGCCAGGTCGAGCTGACGAGCGCCGACGAGTAAAGCGTCATGATCCCATTCTGCATCAGGCCGAGCGGCAACAGGATCGTCAGCACCACCGGCATGCCGAGCAGCATCAGCACCTCGGCCGGATCGCCGCTGCGGGCGACCAGCCCCGCCGCCGCATAGCAACCGATCACCACCGCCCATACCGGCCCCAGCGCCGTGCCGGCGGCGATCATCGCATCGCGCGGGCGGGCGATGAACCGGCTGTAATCGGGCAGGATGATGCAACCGATCACGAACGAGCCGATGATCGCCGATATCCCCCGGCCGATCGGCACGGCTGTAGCGGCAATGGTATCCGCCGTCTCCAGCCGCGGCAGCGCCGCCACCGCGACGAAGACCAGCAACAACAAGAGCAAAGGCACGAAGATCAGCGGCACCCGCGCGATCAGCGAGAAGCCGAAGATCGTGATCGCCCCGATGATCAGCGCCGCGCCAAGGATGCCGCTCGCCAGCGGCGGCTCCGCGCCGAACGCTCGGCGGATGCCGCCCACCGCCAGCTCGCCGATAAAGCCCATCTCGACCGCGAGCCAGCCGAGCAGCGCGATCCCGAGTGCGGCGGTCAATACCCGCGCGCCCCTGGAGCCAAAGGCCTGTTCGGACAGCAAAGCCGTCGAGCGCCGCGTCCTGACCCCGGCATAGGCCATGAGCATGGCAAGCCCGGCCGTCAGCGCGCAGCCGGCGACGGTGACCATCATCGCGTTGAACAGGCCATAATCGCGGCCGATCGTACCGCCCAGGATGATCATGGGCACGCTCATGATCGAGCTGATCAGGATCAGCGTGATCGACCCGGCGGAGCGGTTGGCGTGCTCGGCCGGCACGGGTTCGCGCGGAAATTCATTGCTCATTCGACAGATTCTCTTGCCAGGGCTGCCCCGCGCATCGCGCCAGGCCGGCGCGTTTCAGGGCATGGCGTATCCGACCATCGTCTTGGGGCGCGGCACGGGGGAACAATGCTTGCTGTGCGTCAGCCCGGCCCGGACGATCCCCTCCGCGACGCAGACCGTCGCCGGGATCGGGTCGATCACCGGTATGCTGTGGCCGCGTTCGGCCAGATAGGTTTCGATCGCCGCCGCACAGCCCAGAAAACCGGTGCAGCCCAGGATGATGACGTCCGCATCATCCTGTTCCACCGCCTCCAGCGCGCATTCACCCAGCCGCCGCTTCGCTTCCTCCATCCGCGGCTCCAGCTCCAGCACCGGAATGTCGACCACCTTGATCGCCGCCAGCTTCTCCTGGACGCCGCTCAGGCGGATCAGGTTGCGGACCATCGGTTTCACCGCGTTGAGCACGGTCACATAGCCGAAGCGTTGCCCCAGCAGCGCGGCCAGGTGCATCACTGTCTCGCCCGGCCCCAGCACCGGGATCGACAGCATCTCGCGCGCCGCTTTCACCCCCGGATCGGCCATGCAGTCGACGATGACGGCGTCCGCGCCCGAGCGTTCGGCCTTGATCGCCTCCGCGATCGTCGCGGGCACCGCGAACGCCTCGTCATATTCGCTCTCGATCGAGGGCGGTCCGGTTTCGAGCAGCGACTGGGTGATGGTCAGCCCGGCATGGGTGAGATGCGCGACATCGTCGAGCGAGCGCACACCCTTCGTCGTCACCGGCGTCACGAGATGGATGCGCATGACGCTCTCAGCCTCGCGCCGGATCGACGGTCTCGGTCAGCGCGCCCGCGGTGCCGCCGCGCAGATAATCGTCGGTCTTCTTCAGCCAGTCCTCGCGACGCGGCGACCACATGTCGATCTCGACGACGCGGCCGATCATTTCGGCGCCATGCGGCTGGTGAGGCGGGATCACCATCACTTCGCCGGCATGCAGGTCGCGCGTCTCGCTCTTCGCCTCGTCGAACCAGAAGCGCATCGTGCCCTCGACCACCTGGGTCACCTGTTCATTCTCATGCGCGTGGAGCGGCACGACGAAGCCGTCGTCGAAATAGATGCGCGCGATCGTCATCTTCTCGCCGGTCACGATCTGGCGGCTCATGCCTTCCGCCACTTCCTCCAGCGGCACATCGTCCCATTTCAGTATCTCAACCATCGATATCCTCCCTCTTGCCGGCCCTCACCGGCGTCAGCCAATTCTTACGGTCTCGCACCCGGCCGCGCACCACATCCTGGAAAGCAGCGCGCAGCCGCTCGGTGACGGGGCCGATGCGGCCATCGCCGATGCGGATATGATCGACGGTGCCGATCGGCGCGATCTCGGTCGCGGTGCCGGTGAAGAACAGTTCATCCGCGATATAAAGGAACTCGCGCGGGAAGGCGCTCTCGCGAACAGGAATGCCCAGCGCCGCCGCGATCTCCATCACCGCAGACCGCGTGATGCCCGAAAGGATGCTGCCATCGACCGGCGGCGTGACCAGCACGCCGTCACGCACCGCAAAGATATTCTGCCCGCTGCCCTCGCTCACCATGCCGTCGGGCGACAGCGCGATCGCCTCGGCAAAACCCTTTGCGATCGCGTCGAGCTTGATCAGCGCCGCATTGTTGTAATGGCCC
Organism: Sphingobium sp.; assembly: GCA_030148625.1. Next base: position 3,637 of record JASBTC010000193.1, read on the forward strand.
GCCGACTTGGCGAGTGCCGGGAAGGTGTTGGGCGCCGGCCGGGCCCATGACGAGACGCAGACGTCGATGCCGCGATCCGCCTCGCTCTGGTCGAGATAGCTGCCCCATTGCCAGGCAGAGACATAGGTCTCGACCGGATTGCCGATCGCCGCCATGCCCATGTCGCCATAGCCGCGCATCACCATCGGCCGCAGATAGCAATCCTCCAGCCCGTTGGCCGCCACCAGATCGATGCAGGCGCGCTCCAGCGCGTCGATCGAATAAGGCAGGTCGATGCGATAGATGCGGCAAGAATCCTGCAACCGCCGCAGATGCTCGCGCAGGCGGAAGATCGCCGGCCCCGCTTCGGTGCGATAGCAGCGTATCCCCTCGAACACCGAGGATCCGAACTGCACGCCGCCCGACAATATATGCACCTGCGCCTCCGCCCAGCGGATATGGCGTCCATTGTGCCAGATATAGTCGGGCTCGTTGATCGATTTGCCCATCAGGCCCTCTCCAAACAGGTCCTGGCGGGCGGATGCGCGCATGGCGCCCCCGCCCGCCCGTGCATCAGAATTTATACTGCACTTCGATGCCGTAGCTGCGCGGCGGGCTGAAAGTGCGGCTGAACAGTCCCGCGAACGGAGACAGGCTCAGCGCCTGCTGCGTGTTGAGCAGATTCTCGACGAACAGCTTGGCGCTGTAGCGGTCGTTCTCCACGCCGATGCGGGCGTCGATGAAGGTCTTGTCCTTGATCGGGAAGACTTCGTTGACGCGCAGGAACATGCCGCTCTGGTAGCGGTAATCGACGCGGCTCACGAAATCGAGCGTGTCGCTCACCGGTTCCTGCCACTGCATCGAGGCATTGGCCGTCCATTTCGGCGTGAACGGCGCGCGGGTCTTCGCCGCGTTCTGCACGATCGCGTCGGTATAGCCGATGCCGCCCGAGAAACGCAGCTTGTCGGTCGCCTGCAACGCCACGTCCGCCTCGAAGCCCATGATCTTGGTGCGCGGAATGTTGGTAGTGGTGCGGAACGGCGGCGTCGCGATCGTCTGCGTCACCTGCTGGTTCGAATAATCGATACGGAAGGCAGCGGCGTTGAAGGTCAGGATATTGTCGAAGAACTGGCTTTTCAGGCCGATCTCGTAATTCTTGGTCGCTTCGGACAGCGCCCGGTTGCCCGAATTGAAGAAGCCGAACCGGAACCCTTCGGAATAAGTCGCGTAGGTCATGATCTTCTTGGTCCAGGAATAGGCAAGCTGGACCTTGGGGGTGAAGGCGCTGTCCTTCGCCTTCAGCGTATCGACCAGATTGCCCGCCGGATCGGCCACCTTGATCGGGGTGTTGGTCCTGGGATCGGTGACGCGGGTGTTCCGGTAATTATCCTCATCGTACCGACCCGCCAGGGTCAGTTCCAACCCGTCGGTGATGTCATAGGATGCCTGGGCATAGACGCCCCAGATCTTGTCGAGCTTGCGATCCCAGCGATCGAGCAGATAGGTGCGCTTCACCGGCGATCCGGCGATGAGCTGCCCCGCCCCCAGATGCGTGTAAGACAGACGCCGCGCCAGCTCGAGCCCGACCACCCAGCGCAGCCGCTGGTCCGATTTGGAGGTCAGGCGCATGTCCGCACTATAGGTCTCGAAATTGTCGGTCAGGTCCTGGAACTCGTCGATCACCTGGCCGGGCGTCGCCGCGTCGCCATAGGTGGCGCCGCCGAACAAAGTGCGGTTGGCCGGCGCCGGGCCGCCTTCATAGTTCACCGTGCCGAACAGGCTCTGGTTGATGTCCTGATAGGCGAGCACGGTCGAGAAGGTCGCGAAATCGAGATCCGCCTCGGCGCGCATCGAGACATCGACCAACCGGCGCTCCTCACGACCCAGATAGCCCTTGCGACGCAACGGGCCGGGATTGGCGGCGGTGCGGAATTCGTCGACCAGCGCGGCATTGGCGATCTTGTCGACGGTGCCCGGCGCGGAGCCGTGCGAGTCGGTGATCGAGGCCCGCAGGTCGAAGCTGAGCTTGTCGCTGGGCGTGAACAACAGCCGCGCACGCCCGGTCTTCTGCTGGCGCGCATCGACCGCACCGGTGCCGTTGGCGGTCTTCACGATGCCGTCGGTGTCGTTGAAATAGCCGCTGACCGAATAGAACAGCGTATCGGCGACGATCGGGCCGGAAACCCCACCCGAAAGCTTGATGTCGTTGCCGCGCGCATAGCTGGCCTGCACCCGGCCTTCGAAATCCTGGCTCGGCTTGCGCGTCACGATGTTGATCGCGCCGCCGATCGCGCCAGCGCCGTAGAGCGCGCCCTGCGGCCCCTTGAGCACTTCGATGCGCTCGACGTCGAGCAGAGTGCCCTGCTCCATCGCGTCGATCGAGGTCGCCTTCACCCCGTCGATCACGAAGGCGACGGGCGGCCAGCCCTGGCGGCCCGAGGTGATGCCACGGATGGTGATGTTGCTTTCGCCCGAACGGAAGCCTTTGCGCAGGATCACGTTGGGCACCATGTCCGCGATGTCCTGGATCTGGTCGATGCCGGCGGCTGCAATGTCCTTCGCGCTGAAGGCGGCGATGGAATCGGGCACGTCCTGCAGGCTTTCGGCGCGCAGGCGCGCGGTGACGACGATATCGCCTTCGTCGATCGCAGCTTCGGCCTTGGCCGGCGCCTCCTGTGCCATCGCGACGCCCGCCGCCAGCGGGCTCAGCATGGTCGCGGCCAACATGGTCGGAATCATCTTGTTGATCATCTTGAACTCCCCAATCAAGTTACTGTTTTCATTCACGGTTTTTACTTCACTGATCCGGTGCCAGCACGATCCCGCCGCGGCTTTCCCCGGCTTCGAGGATGCGATGCGCGTCGGCGGCGCGGGACAGCGGCAGGATGTCGGGATCGATCGGGCGCACGACGCCGCGATCGAACGCGTCGAACGTCTCGTCGACATAGGTGCGAAGCTGTTCGGGCGTGCGGATCTTGTGGAACAGGATCGGCCGGGTGACGCTGAGCGACCGGACGGCCAGGTCGGACGGCCGGAACGGCTCGACCGGGCCGGAGGATTGGCCGAAATTGACGAGCGTGCCGCTGTAATCGAGGCAGCGGAGCGATCCGGCGAAGGTATCGCGACCGACCGAGTCATAGACGGCGGCAACGCCCGCGCCATCGGTCAGCGCATCGACGCGCGCCACAAAATCCTCGGACCGGTAGAAGATGATCTCGTCGGCGCCACTGGCCCGCGCGATCTCCGCCTTCGCCTCGCTGCTGACGGTGCCGATCACGCGCGCGCCCAGCGCCCTGCACCATTGGCAGAGCAACTGGCTCACCCCGCCCGCCGCCGCATGGACCAGCACGGTCTGGCCGGCCTCGACCCGGTGGGAGTCCTTGACCAGCATCCGCACGGTGAAGGTCTTCATCAGCGATGCAGCCGCCTGCGCGTCGCCGATGCCGTCGGGCAGGCGAACCGCGAGATCGGTGCTCAGGATCCGTCGCGCGGCATAACCGCCATAGGCGCCGCTGATCCATGCGACCCGGTCGCCCACCGCCAGATGCGTGACGCCGAGGCCGACCGCCTCGACCACGCCCACCGCGTCCAGCCCCGGAATGCCGGGCAGCGCCAGCGTCCGGTACTGGCCGGTGCGGACATAGGTATCGTGGAAATTCACGTTGATCGCAGCATGCCGCAACAGAATCTCGCCCGGGCCCGGTTCGGCCAGTTCCACCTGTTCGAGCAGCAGCTCCTCGGGGCCACCATGGCGGCGCAGGACGATCGCGTCAGTCCGCATGGGCGGGGCTCCGGGCGGCGGCGGGCGCCAGCCCGTCCAGCGGCAGATCCTCTACCGCCACGAAATCCATGTCGAATCCGAAGGCGCGCGGTCCGAAGGTCGCCAGCGCCTCGGGCGTGCGCATGATCGGCGGCACGCCCACCGCCATCACCTTCACCCGCTGGCCGAAGCGCAGCGCCTCGGTGGTGATCGGCTCGCCGGTCTCGCGGTCGAGTATGGTGATCAGGTCGGGCACCATCGTCAGCGTCCGCCCCGCCTTTTCAGCGGTCAGGAACTCGTTCTGGAAGGTGATGCGGCAGGGTTCGTCATCGCCCTCGATCGGCACCAGGGTCACAGCACCACGCGCGAAGCCGCCCTGGGTCTCGCGCAGCACGTCGGAAACCTTGCCGTCATACAGGATGCGGGCATGGCGCGGCGGATTGGCCTGAGCGAAGAAATCGATCAGCGCGGTGAAGGGGCATTGCTTGCTCGCCCGCGCGGCGCTGATCGTCTGGCCGATCCGCAGCGACAGGGTCAGCGTGTTAGGCACCGCCGTCCGTTTCACATCGGCGCCGCTCATCGGATAAAGCGCGATCTGCGCCATCGCGCCCAGATTGATGACCGCGCCACGCGCCAGCCGCTCGGCGAGTATGTTGGACTCGGTCTCGATGCTCATCAGGTCGCCGCGCTCGCTCGCAAGGCTCAGCGGCGCGCTCTTGCAGCCATAGACGCTGAAGGTGACCATGTGCAGTTCGGGAAAGGCGCGGCCCATGCCGTCGGCATCGACCACGGGCAGCCCCATGCGTGCCGCCACCACCAGCGGCAGCGTGCCGTTGGCGCCGCCCGCCTCGATCGAGATGATCGCATCGGCCTTGCGCCCCAGCCGGTCCTCGACCGCGCGCACCGCCTGTTCGGCGGCGATCATGCAGGGGATCTTCTCGATCATCACGGTCGGCGCGCCGATGCCCGCGGCAGTGATCACCAGCGCATCGTCGGGCAGGTCCAGCGGATCGATGATGTCGGCGCGGCGACCCTCATCGAATTCCTGCTGAAGCATCAGCCGGCCGATATAAGGGTCGCCGCCCCCGCCGGTGCCCAGGAAGGTGGCGCCGGTCGCGTAATCGATCAGGTCTTCGCGGTTGAGTTCCATGGTCAGACCCCCTCGACTTCGGGCTGGAGTTGCGTGACGGTCGCCAACTCGCCCACCGCCTTCACGCGGACGCGCACCGCGCCGCTCGGCGCGTAGGAAAGCGGCAGTTCGTCGACCTCGATGATGGAAACGCTGTCGGCCTCGGCACCCGCGTCAACGACGCGGCGCACCGCCTCGGCGCGCGCCTGTTCGAGCGCGGCGTCACGGCCGGTTTCGGCATAATGGAAGACGCGGTCGACCTCTCCGCCCACCTGGGCGATGGCGGCGCCGATCGCATTGGCTTCGGACGATCGCTCGGGGATCAGCAGCTCGCCGACGCCCTTCAACTCGCGGTCGATCAGCACGCTGCCGCCGCCCACCAGCACCACGGTCGTATCGTCGGCGGATGTCTTCATGCGATCGATCGCCTGCTCCACCTTGCGGTGGATCTCGTCGACCGCCGCCTCGACGAAGGCCGGGTCCAGATGCGCCACGCGATCGCGATCGCCGATTTCGGCGATGCCGGCGGCCACCGCGATATCGGTCGTCGTCAGCGTCTCGCCGCCGAACACCAGCGCCTCGCGCGGCAGGCGATAGCCAACCGATTGCGGGCCGATCCGGCGCGGATCCTCCGGGTCGACGCGGGTGCCGCCGCCCAGGCCGATCGCCAGGATATCGGGCATGCGGAAATTGGTGCGCACCCCGCCGATATCGACGGCGAGCGAGGATTCGCGCGGGAAGCCGTTCACCAGCACGCCGACATCGGTGGTGGTGCCGCCGATATCGACGACGATCGCGTCCTTGCGGCCGGAGAGGTAAGCGGCGCCGCGCATCGAATTGGTCGGGCCGGAGGCGAAGGTCAGCACCGGATAGCGCGCGACGAAGTCGGCGCTCATCAGCGTCCCGTCATTCTGGCTGATGAAGAAGGGCACGGTCACCCCCAGGCTGCGCAGCGCCTCTCCGAAGGAATTGACGACGCGCTCGGACAGGTCGGCAAGCGACGCGTTCATGATCGCGGCATTCTCACGCTCGATCAGCCCCATCCGGCCCAGTTCGCTCGACAAGGTGACGCGTGCCCCCGGAATCTCGCCCCGCACGATCTCCGCCGCGCGCTGCTCCATCGACGCATCGATCGGCGAGAAGACGCAGGAAATCGCGATGGCGGTGATCCCCGCCTTGCGGATCTCGCGCGCCGCCGCCGTCACCGCCGCCTCGTCCAGGGGCGCGATCAACTGGCCGTCAAACTCGTAGCCACCGCCGACCAGATAGATGCGCTTGCCCACTGCCATCAGCAGGTCGCGCGGCCAGTCGATCAGCGGATTCAGGCTTCGGGCTGCGGGCAGGCAGATGCGGATCACCGCCACATCGTTCAGCCGCACGCGCTCGACAAAGGCGTTGGTGAACTGGGTGGTGCCGATCATCACCCCGTCGATCGCGTCGGGCGCGACGCGCGCGCTGCCCAGCAGCTTGCGGATCGATGCGACGACGCCCGACCCGACATCCTCGGTCGTCGGCGTCTTCAGCGATGCGACGACCGTGCGGCCGTCGAGCAAAGCCGCGTCCGTGTTCGTTCCACCAACATCCACCCCAACACGCATCTACGGACATCCTCGATCCTGTGATGCCCCGATGATGCGGATGCGGCCGGCAAGTTGAAAGCGAACCGGAGAGTGAGGTGGGGTGGTTTTTCAGGTAGGATCGCGACAGCGCCTTCGCCCACCCGGACGGACGGATGGGCGGGGAAGCGGCCCCGAAGCAGTGGATCGAACAGGACAACCCTCATGACCAGCCTCCCC
>JASBTC010000198.1 GCA_030148625.1 Sphingobium sp.
ATCATCCCCTTCGCCGCGCAAAATCCGGCGAATGGTGCAGTGACCCTGTTCCTGGGCGCCAAGGGCGCGATCGAGATGGAGATCGTCGTCTCCGGCGAGAAATGGGGTCGCGGCCCCAAGGGCGACATCCATTCGAGCGAAAAGGCGCGTGTCGACAGCCCGCCATGGCGGCTGGTCGCGGCACTGTCGACGCTGGTCAGCCCTGACGGCAACACCGTGATGATCGACGGCATCCAGGATCAGGTGCGTCCGCTCACCGATCGCGAGCGCGCCCTGATCGCGGCGACGGCGGCCAAGACCGACGAAGCCTCGACCAAGAAACAGCTCGGCGTCCAGCGCTGGATCGACGACATGACGTGGGAACAGTCGCTCGAACGACTGGCCGCAGTGCCGACGATCAACATCCAGGGCCTCGTATCCGGCTATACCGGCCCCGGCGGCAAGACCGTGCTGCCCGGTCGCGCCGTCGCCAAGGTCGAGATGCGGCTGGTGCCCAACATGACCAAGGAAGAGACGATCGCGAAGCTGCGCGCGCATCTCGACAAACGTGGTTTCAACGATGTCGAGGTGAACGTCACCGGCGGCTATGGCCCCACCGAAACGCCGGAGACCGCCGCACTCACCCGCGCACAGCTCGCCACCTATGAGCGGTTCGGCGTCCAGACCACGGTCTATCCGCGTATCGCGGGTAGCTGGCCGGGCGTGATCTTCACCGGTCCGCCGCTCAACCTGCCGGCCGGCCAGTTCGGCCTCGGTCACGGCTCGGGTGCGCACGCGCCCAACGAGTTCTTCCTGATCGAAAGCGCCAATCCCAAGGTGCTCGGCATGGACGATGCGGCGCTCGCCTTTGTCGATTTCCTCTATCAGGTGGCGGCGACTGCCTGACGCCGAAACCGGTGGGCCGTGCGGCGGCGTGTTACTGCTGCACGGCCATGGCCGCACCGGCCATTCGATGCGCAGCCTGGCGGTAGCGCTACGCAAGGCAGGCTATGCGACGCTGGCGCCGCATTATCCGGCGCGGCGATCGCTGAATGCGATCGTCGACCGGCTGCAACCGCGCATCGCGGCATTCGCGGCTGCGTGCGACGGCCCTCTGCATATGGTGACGCATTCGCTGGGCGGGCTGGTCGCACGTGCCTTGTTCAAGGCTCACCGCCCGGCGCGCGCCGGACGCGTCGTCATGCTCGGGCCGCCCAATGCCGGCAGCGAACTCGCCGATCTGCTGTTCCGGTTGAGGATGGACGGGATCATGCTGGGCGCCAGCGGCGCACATCTCCGCACCGGACGGACAGCGGCCGACGAAGCATTGCTTGGTCCGGTCGATTTCGATCTTGGCGTGATCGCGGGCGACCGCGCGCTCGACCCGATCTTTCCCAAATTGCTGGTGCCGCGGCCCAATGACGGCAAGGTGAGCGTCAGCGCCACCCGGCTTGCCGGCATGCGCGACCATATCGTGCTGCCGGTATCGCATACGCTGATGGTCTATGACCGCCGCGTCCGCGCCCAGACATTGGCGTTCCTGCAGAGCGGCGCCTTCAACCGATAGCCGCTACCTCGACCGTTTCGGGCCCGGGCCGTGGATGCCGCATATCGGGCAGGAAGGCCGCGATCAGCCCGATCGCCGGCAGGAACGAGCAGATCATATAGACCGTCTCGATCCCGTAGACGTCGGCCACCTCGCCCAGCACCGCCGCGCCGAGCCCGCCCACGCCGAACGAGAAGCCGAAGAACATGCCGGAGATCATGCCGACCTTGCCCGGCATCAATTCCTGCGCGAACACGACGATCGCGGGAAAGGCCGATGCCAGCAACAGGCCGATCACGACGCTGAGCACGCTCGTCCAGAACAGGTCGACATGCGGCATCAACAGGCTGAACGGCAGCACCGCCAGGATCGAGATCCAGATCACGAATTTGCGGCCGATGCGATCGCCGATGGGTCCGCCGACGAATGTGCCGACCGCAACCGCGCCCAGGAACACGAACAAATGGAACTGCGCGGTCTCCACCGACACGCCGAACCGGTGGATCAGGTAGAATGTGAAATAGCTGGTGATGCTGCCCAGATAGACATATTTCGAGAATGTCAGCGCGAGCAGGATGAGAATACCCCTGCGCGCCGTGCCGCGCGGCAGTTCCAGCCCCTCCAGCCGTTTGTGGCCGGCCCTCAACCGCGCCAGACCATGATCGCGATACCAGATGCCCACCTGCCACAGGATCGCGCAGGACAGCAAAGCGAGCAGCGCGAAGAAGGCGAGGCTGTTCTGGCCGAAACGCACGACCACCAATGCGGCGGCGAGCGGCCCCAGCGCCGAGCCGGCATTGCCGCCCACCTGGAACAGCGATTGTGCCATCCCCTTGCGCGGCCCCGCCGCCATCCGGGCGACACGCGAGGATTCGGGGTGGAACACCGACGATCCCATGCCGAGCAGCGACGCACCCACCAGCAGCAAGGCATAGCTGTGCGCGACCGACAGCACGACGAGCCCGGCGAGCGAGAACAAGGTCCCGCCCGGCAGCGCCAGCGGCACCGGCCGTTTGTCCGAATAGAGGCCGATCAGCGGTTGCAGGATTGAGGCGGTGATCTGATAGACCAGGGTCACCAGGCCGATCTGGCTGAAGCTCAGCCCCAGTTCGTCCTTCAGATTGGGATAGATGGCCGGCAGCAGCGCCTGCATCATGTCGTTGAGCAGGTGGCAGAAGCTGATCGCGAAGATCACCGGGAAGACGGTGGTTTCGATCGTGATGGGCTGCGGCGCGACAGGCTGGGGTGCGGCATCGATCGGATGGCTGGACATCGGCATTTCCTTTGACGTCACGATGCGATAGGCCGGGCAAATCTGTCCCGCATCTTCGGTTGGGACTTTCAGTTTTGCGAGTGGGACATGGCCAAACCGTGGACCGACCCTGACGATTATGATCATGCGCCGCGGCCGGTGGTGGCGATCGGCAATGATTATCCGCCTTCGTTCGAGCTCGCCCCGCATCGCCATGGGCGTGGGCAGCTGCTTTATGCCGCCAGCGGCGTGGTCGTCGCCACCACGCCACAGGGTGTCTGGATCGCCCCGCCCGAACGCGCGGTCTGGATTCCGGCGGGCACGATGCACGCGGTGCGCATGGTCGGACCGGTCTCGACCCGCAGCCTGTTGCTCAACGCAACCGCGGGCCGTGCGCTCGGCGCCGAGTGCATGGTCCTGGCCGTCTCCCCGCTGCTGCGCAGCTTGCTCGCCGTGTCGGTCGATATCGATCCTCAATATGACATGGCCGGCCGCGACGGCCTGATCATGGCGCTGATCGTCGCCGAGCTCGAGCGCGCACCGTGCATTCCCCTGGCAGTGCCCTTCCCAACCAGCCCGGCATTGGCGCGCCTGTGTCACGATTTTCTCGAAACCCCGGCCCCGCGCGACACCATCGACGACTGGGCCGCACGCCTGGGCATGGAAAGACGCACATTCACCCGAACCTTCCGACGCGAAACCGGCATGAGCTTCGGCGAGTGGCGGCAACAGGCATGCCTGCTCGTCGCCCTTCCCCGCCTCGCCGACGGCGCCACCGTCACCATGATCGCGATGGATCTCGGCTATGACAGCCCCGCCGCTTTCTCAACGATGTTCAAGCGGCTGCTGGGCATCTCGCCGGCGCGGTATCGCGCCGAGAGACTTTCCACGGCCTAGCGTCGAGACGATGACAATGCGGGATCGATGCCCTGGGCGGGGTGACAAAGGAATGGCGCCCCGTTCATCGCAAGCCCTATGATCGGGTATTATCGACGAGGAGAGATGCCATGCGAACGATCCCGATCCTGTTGGCGACCGCAATGGTTGCGGCGCCGGCGCTCGCCGCCGCCCCTGCGAAAATGGTGACCAAAATGAACGGCGCGGCGGAAATCCCGGGTCCCGGCGACCCCGACGGCAGCGGGACCGCCACCGTGACGGTCAACGCCGCAAAGGGCGAGGTTTGCTACACGCTTTCGGTCGACGGCATCGATGCGGCGACCATGGCGCACATCCACAAGGGCGCGACCGGCGTCGCCGGCCCGCCGGTGGTGACGCTCGACGCACCCGCCAACGGGACGTCGGAAGGTTGCAAGGCAACGGATGCAGCCGTCGTCGCCGCGCTGATCGCCAATCCCGCCGACTATTATGTCAATGTCCACAACGCCGCCTTCCCCAAGGGCGCGGTGCGCGGACAGTTCGGCAACTAGCCCACCAAGCAAGACGACGGACGGGTTCGATTGCGCCACCATCCGCAGCGCCGTGACGCGCCCGCTTGATAATATAACTATCTAGATATATATCTGAGTCGTTATGAACGACTCGCTCAACCTCAAATTCGCCGCGCTCGCCGATCCAACGCGTCGAGGCATTCTCGCCATGCTAGCCCGTGGCGAGGCAACTGTCGGCGATCTCCAGAAACCGTTCGGCATCAGCCAGCCCGCGATCTCGAAGCATCTGAAGGTGCTCGAGGGCGCGGGGCTGATCGAACGCGGCCGCGCCGCCCAGTCGCGGCCGCGGCGATTGAACACGGCGGCACTCGCCGAGGCCAGCGCCTGGATCGATGGCGTGCGCCAGCTCTGGGAAGACAGTTTCGACCGGCTCGACGAGTTGCTCGCCGATTTGCAGAAACCCGAAAACAAAGGATGAAGCCGATGACCGACACCGGAACCAGCGAAACCGGCCACGCCCACTTCACCATGACGCGCATGCTCGAAGCGCCCCGCCCACTGGTGTGGCGAGCATGGACCGATCCGGTCTTGCTCGCCCGCTGGTTCGGCCCCAAGGGCACGACCACTACGGTCCTCGCCCACGATCCGCGCCCCGGCGGCATCACGCATCTGCGCATGGATATGTCCGGCGGCGGCGCCATCTGGGCCAGGTTCGTCCATCGCGAAGTGACCGAGCCTTCACGCCTGAGCTGGGTGCATTCCTTCGCCGACGATCGAGGGGAATTGGCGCGAGCACCCTTTTTCGACGGCGTCTGGCCGCTCGAACTGCTCAACAGCGTGCAATTCGAGGATGACGGTGCCCGCACCCGGATGACGCTGACTTCCGAACCGATCGGCGCCACGGCGGAGGAATGCCGTATCTTCGTCGAGCAGATCCCCTCGATGAACCAGGGCTGGGGCGGCAGCTTCGAACAGCTCGATGCGGTGCTTGCCTCGTAGGGACCGATGTTTACCTCATTCCCCATCGTCACCTGAACTTGTTTCAGGGTTCATGCCGAAGCCGCCTAGATGACGCAGGTCGTGGCATGGATGCTGAACAAGTTCGGCATGACGGCAAGGAAAGCCCGCAAACTTTGCGTTCGGGCTGGCGCGTTTTCCGCATCCTGATAGGAAATGGCCAGCCCGGCACATGACCGGGCAGGTTTGTGGAGATCAGGGTGGGACGGCTGGAGCGCGCTTATAATATCGCGGACCTGCGCCTGATGGCGCGACGGCGGCTGCCGCGACCGATCTTCGACTATATCGATGGCGGCGCCGATGACGAAGTGACGCTCGCGCGCAACATGTCGGCCTTTGCGCGGTACGAACTGGTGCCCGACGTGCTGGTCGACGTCTCGCAAGTCCGGACCGAGACCACGCTGTTCGGGCAGCCCGCCGCCTGGCCGCTGATGCTGTCGCCGACCGGGCTCAACCGGATGTTCCATGGCGACGCCGAACTCGCCGTCGCCCGTGCCGCAGCGCGCCACGGCCTGCCCTATGGCCTCTCCACGCTGGGCACGACGCGGCTGGAGGATCTCGCCAGGGCCTTTGGCGGGCCCAAGGTCTTCCAGATCTATATCTTCAAGGATCGCGGGCTCACCGCCGAGTTCGTCGCGCGTTGCAAGGCGGCCGGATTTCACGGCCTCGCGCTCACCGTCGACACGCCGGTCGCGGGCAATCGCGAACGCGACCGGGTCAACGGTCTGTCGGTTCCCCCGCGCCTGACGCTACGTTCGATGCTCAGCTTCGCCCGTCATCCGGGCTGGTCGATCCCCGCACTCTCGGGCGCGCGTTTCGACTTCGCCAATGTCAGCCACCGCGTCGATGCGCTGGCCGACGGGCCGATGAGCCTGTTCGATTATATCGGCGGGCAGTTCGACCGCACATTGACCTGGCGCGATGTCGAATGGCTCGCCGCCGAATGGGGCGGGCCGCTTTCCATCAAGGGGGTGATGTCGCCCGAAGATGCAAAACATGCGATCGCGGCGGGCGCGACGGGCGTGATGATCTCCAACCATGGCGGGCGCCAGCTCGACGGCGCCCCGGCCCCGGTCGATCAGATCGCCGCGATCCGCGAGGCGCTGGGCGATGGCCCCGACGTGATCTGCGACGGCGGCATCCGGCGCGGATCGGACGTGGTGAAGGCGCTGGCGCTCGGTGCGACCGGCTGCTCGGTCGGGCGCCCCTATCTTTACGGCCTGGCCGCCGGTGGCGAAGCCGGTGTCGATCGGGCGCTGACGCTGCTGCGCGAGGAATTCGATCGTACGATGGTGCTGGCCGGGATCAACGGCATCGATGCGATCGAGCATCGGCACATTCGCAGGGTTTCTCCCGCCTGACGGCAGGCGAATGCAAAACGCCCCTCCCCCGCCACGCTGATCTGTGCCACGGGCATCGCCATGCCCGCCGCCGCCAACCAGTTCGATGCGATCATCCTCGGTGCCGGCGGTGCCGGACTCATGTGTGCGGCGATGGCCGGGCAACGCGGACGGCGCGTATTGGTGGTCGATCATGCCGATGCGGCGGGAAAGAAGATCCTGATCTCGGGCGGCGGGCGCTGCAACTTCACCAACATCCATGTCGCGCCCGATCGCTATCTGTCGTCCAATCCGCATTTCGCCAAATCGGCGCTGCGCCGCTACACCGCGCAAGATTTCATCGACCTGGTCGATCGCCATGGCATCGCCTGGCACGAAAAGACGCTCGGCCAGCTCTTCTGCGACGGCTCCGCCCGCCAGATCGTCGGGATGCTCCTCGACGAATGCGACGCCGGCGATGTGACGCTGGCACTGGGCGCGACGATCCGCGATGTCACCCATGCCGACGGCATGTTCCGCGTGACACATGGCGCCCACGTCTCGACCGCGCCGGCATTGGTGATCGCGACGGGCGGCCCGTCGATTCCGAAACTGGGCGCTACCGGCTTCGCTTATGATCTCGCGCGCCGTTTCGGGTTGAAAGTGGTGGAGCCCCGCCCCGCGCTGGTTCCGCTCACGCTGCCGGACAGCGAAGCGCTGTTCCGGTCGCTCTCCGGCGTCTCGGCCCCCGTCATCGCCAGTTGCGGCAAAACGAGCTTCGCGGAAGCCGCGCTGTTCACGCATCGCGGCCTTTCCGGCCCCGCGATCCTCCAGATCTCCTCCTATTGGCGGCATGGCCAGCATATCTCGATCGACTTCGCGCCCAAGGCGGAGGCGGATTGGCTGATCCATGCCAAACGTCAGCGCCCACGCACGACATTGCGTGCCATATTGGGCACGGTCCTGCCCGATCGGCTGGCAACGGCGCTTGCGGAAAGGCTGCCGGCAGGCGAGCTCGGCGCGCAGAGCGACGCGGCGCTGAAACAGGCGGAGCGCGCGATCGCGGACTGGCGCTTCATGCCCAATGGCAGCGAAGGCTTCGCCAAGGCCGAAGTGACGGTGGGCGGCATCGCCACCGACGGGCTGTCGTCGCAGACCATGGAGGCCCGCAAGATGCCCGGGCTCTACGCGATCGGCGAGGCCGTCGACGTCACCGGCTGGCTCGGCGGTTATAATTTCCAATGGGCCTGGGCCAGCGGCTGGGCTGCCGGGCAGGTACTTTAGGATTTTTGCGCGAGCGCTGAGCGTAGGTTGCCGTTCGCCTTCGCCAACCGTTCTCGCGCCTGTTCCGCGTTCGCGCCGCGGGCAATGAGCACGGCTGCCTTGATGCTCCGCCCCGCCATATCGAGCGCCGCCTGCGCGCCCGCATCATCGACGCCCGCAATGTCGCGGACCATCGCCGCGCCGCGCTTCTGCAATTTGGCGTTGGAAATACGCATATCGACCATCAGCCCGCGATAGACGCGTCCGCAGCGCAGCATCGTCGCGGTCGAGAACAGGTTCAGCACCGCCTTTTGCGCGGTCCCCGCCTTCATCCGTGTCGAGCCGGCGACGAGTTCGCTCCCGGTTTCGATCAGCAGCGCATGCTCAGCCGCGACGAGCAGCGGTGCGCCATGATTGTTGGCGATCCCGATGGTGAGAGCGCCTGCCGCACGCCCGGCTTCGATTGCGGCGACGGTATAGGGCGTGCGGCCGCTCGCGGCGACGCCGATGATGACGTCGAGCGGGCCGACCCCGGCCGCTGCGATCTCCGCGCGTGCGGCGTCGGCATCATCCTCGGCACCCTCGACGCTCTCGGTCAGCGCACCCATACCGCCCGCCATCAGATAGACCAGCCGATCGGACGGCCAATCATAGGTCGGCGTCAGCTCGACACCGTCCTGGACCGCGATCCGCCCCGAAGTGCCGGCGCCGACATAGACGAGCCGCCCGCCCCGGTTGAGCCGTTCGGCCGCCGCGTCGCTGGCACGTGCGAGCGCACCGACCTGGCTCTTCAATGCCGCGATCGCGGCCAGCTGCCCTTCCAGCATCGCCTCGACCGCGGTTTCGGTCGGCCAAAGGTCGATATCGACGAAGCGCGGATCGACGGTTTCGGTGGACATCTCGCCTCCTGCATAACGATCTGCTCCTATTAATGATTGGCGTGGCGCGCGCCATCGCTATTGAAGACGTCATGCCAACCGAAAGCCTGATGATCCGCGAGGCAGGTGAAGCCGCCTCGGTCTGCGAACGCCAGATCGAACGCAACCGCGACGCGGTGAAGGCCGCGGCTGAACGGCTGCGCAAACTCGATCCCCCCTTTGCCGCGACCCTGGCGCGCGGCAGCTCCGATCAGGCGGCGGGTTTTGCCAAGGTCCTGTTCGAAACCCGGCTGAAGCTGCCGACGCTGAGCCATGCGCCCTCGATCGGCGCGCTGTATCATGCGACCTCGCCGCGCCTGAACGGCGTGCCGATGGTCGCGATCTCGCAATCCGGGCGCAGCCCCGATCTGCTCTGCGCCGCCGAAGAGGCGCAGGCCGCCGGCGCGGTATTGATCGTGCTGGTCAATGACGAGACCTCGCCGCTGGCCGAAATGGCGGATATCCTGCTGCCGCTCCACGCCGGACAGGAAACCAGCGTCGCGGCGACCAAAAGCTTCATCGCCGCACTGGCAGCGCTCGCGCATCTTACCGCCGAATGGAGCGGCGACGCTGCGCTACTCGATGCGCTGGATCGCATCGGGGATACGCTGCGCGCCGCCTGGGCGCTCGACTGGAGCGCCGCCGTCGCACCGCTTGCCGATGCGACGAGCCTGCTCGTGCTCGGCCGCGGCCTGACCTTTCCGATCGCTGGCGAAGCCGCGCTCAAGTTCAAGGAAACATCGGGCCTCCATGCCGAAGCGTTCAGCAGCGCCGAAGTGGCGCATGGCCCGATGACATTGGTGGAGGCCGCCGATCCGGTCTTCGTCTTCGGCCCCGCCGACGAAGCGCGCACCGGCCTGAGCGAACGGATCGCCGGCTTCGCCGATCGCGGCGCGACGGTGATCGCGACCGGCCAGCGCATCGATCTTGCGGGCGCATCGATCGTCCTGCCGTCGATCGACGGCGCGCATCCCGTGCTCGGCGCGATCGCGATGATCCAGAGTTTCTACCGCTTCGCCAACGCGCTTTCGCTGGCTCGCGGCCGCGACCCCGATCATCCGCCCTATCTGGCCAAGGTGACGCGCACATTATGACCCGGATTGCACTCAGGGGCGCGGGCATCGTCACGCCCGACGCGGTGATCGAGGATTATGCGCTGCTACTGGAAGGCGCGCGGATCGCCGCGATCCTGCCTGAGCGAAGCCTGGCATCCGGCGTCGAGACGATCGACCTGGACGGCGGCTGGCTGTTGCCCGGATTCATCGACGTGCAGGTGAATGGTGGCGGCGACGTGCTGTTCAACGATGCACCGACGGTGGAAGGTATCCGCGCGATCGCGACGGCGCATCGGCGGTTCGGCACGACGGGCCTGTTGCCCACCCTGATCAGCGACGACCTGCCGGTGGTCGCCCGGGCGATCGATGCCGTCGATATGGCGATCGCCGCGAACGAGCCCGGTATTCTCGGTATCCATGTCGAGGGGCCCTTCCTCAATAGCGACAAGCGCGGCATCCACGATGCCTCCAAGTTCCGTATTCTCGACGCCGATACGATCGCGCTTCTGTCGCGGCCCGGCCCCGGCAAAAGGCTGGTGACGATCGCCCCCGAACTCGCGCCCGCCGGCACGATCCGCGCCCTCGCCGATGGCGGTGTGATCGTCGCGGCGGGGCATAGCATGGCCGATTATGACCAGACCCGCACAGCGCTTGCCGAGGGCCTGCACGGCTTCACACATTTGTTCAACGCGATGACGCAGCTCGGGAGCCGTGAACCCGGCATGGTCGGCACCGCGATCGAGGATCGGACGAGCCGCTTCGGACTGATCGTCGACGGCCATCATGTTCATGCCGCTGCGATGACGATCGCGGTGCGCGCGCGCGGCATCGACGGCGTGATGCTGGTGACCGACGCGATGCCCCCGGTGGGCGGAGTGCTTTCGCACTTCACGCTGATGGGGCGCGAGATCCATGTGGTCGACGGCATTTGCCAAGGGCCGGACGGTACGCTTGCGGGATCGGCGCTGACCATGGCTGAGGCATTCCGCAACGCGATGGACTGGCTCGGGCTTTCTCTGGTCGAAGCATCGCGCGCGGCCAGCGGCAATCCCGCCGCGTTCCTGGGCCTGACCGACCGCACCGGCGCGATCGCGCCCGGCCTGGCGGCCGATCTCGTGCATCTCGATCGGGACCGGCGGGTGAGGCGGACATGGATCGGCGGCAAGGTTTCGACATTGGGGGAGTGAGGCTCCCCACTCCATCACGATAAACCTGTCATCCCCGCGCACGCGGGGATCCAGCTATTCCGTGAAGCTTCCAGAAAAAGAAGAAGGAGCTGGATCCCCGCGTTCGCGGGGATGACATGGAGGGCAAGACGCCATCTGGTTGGCAGACCCCAGCCTTCGCTGGGGTGACGGGCGAGTTTAGAGCAAGGCTACCGCCCAAACCCCGCCAGCAGAAGCGCGCCGTCGAGCGGATCGCCCTGCGGTTCGCTCAGCTTCGCAACGGTGCGCTCGCGTAGCCAGGGGCGCATGCGCTGCGCCAGTCCGCCGGCAAGCGCGCATGCCGGCGCTCCCTGAGCAAAGATGGTCTCGATGAAGCGTTCGATATGCAGCGCGGCATCTTCGACGATCGAGCGCGCGATCGCGTCGTCCGCCTCGGCATAGTCCATCACCAGCGGCGCGAGCGCCGCATAATCCTTGGGTGTCGCTTCATCCATCCAGGCGACGGCCTGGAGGGTGTCGTGACCGAAACGCTCGGAAACGGCGGTGCTGAGCGGCGTGCGCTGGGTACGCCCGTCGAGCGCACGCAGCGCGTGGCGCATCGCGCTCAATCCCAGTGCCGCACCGCTGCCCTCGTCCGAGATCGGGAAGCCGTAGCCGCCGATCGAGAAATCGCGCCCGCCGACGCGGAGCTGGGCGATGCTGCCCGTGCCGATCACCAGCACCGCGCCGTCACCGCCGCGATGCGCGCCGATATTGGCGATGGCCCCATCGGTCTCGAACGCCACAGAGGCGAAAGGAAATGCCAGTTCGGCCAACGCCGCGCGCACGCCGGGGCGCCGGATGCCGGCAATGCCCATGCCCGCGCGGACCCTGGCGACAGCGGCATCATCGAGGCCAGCCACCGCGATCGCCTGATCGGCGGCGTCGCGCAGCGTGGCATAAAGCCGATCCATGCCGATCTTGGCATTGGCCGGCCCGGTCTCCCCGGTCCCGAGGATTGTTCCGGCCTGGTCGACCAGCCGGCTCCGGCAATGGCTCCCGCCCGCATCGATGCCGAGAAAATAGGTCATGCGGGCGGCAACCGGATCATATTGTGCATACGCCCGCTCTAACCCGAGAAGCGGGCTCCGTCCTAGAAAAAGAGCTTCCGGACACTCAGCATGACGTTGCGGCCGATCGGATCAAGATAGGCCGGCTGATAGCGCAGCGGCGTCGCGCCCGTCGCGTCGTTGACCGAGCGCCGGCTGTTGAGGATATTGTTCACCGACAGCGTCACCTGGGTGCCGCGCAGGAAAGGATGCGCCGTCACCAGCTTGGGCATCTGCCCCAGATTGGCGAACAGTCGCAGATTGGCCGTCGCCAGATCGCCGAAATCGAGGCGTGAGGTGCCGCCGAGCGCACCGTCAACATGCGTGCCGCTTTCCCAATTGACGCTCAGACGCGCACCCAGGCCATTATTGGTGTAGCCCGCGCGTGCCTCGATCTCGTGGCGCGGCTGGCCGCCCGAGGATCCGACGGCGTCGCCGTTCAGCAGGTCGAGTTTTGGAACGCCCGGTGCGATCAGGATCGATTCGGTCAGGTGCCAGGTGTGGTAGAGGCCGAGCTGGATACGACCCCCGCCCTGCCCGCCGCGACCGCCACCGCCGCCGAAGCGCATCCGGCCGCCCCCGCCGCCCGGCCCACCGCCGGAGCCCGCTCCATCGGGACCGGCATTGCGCGGCCCGCCGTCATTCTGGCGCCCCTCATTCTGGGCACCTTCGGGCCGCTGGCGACCTTCACCAGGGTTGCCGCCTTCCCCACGCCGGCGATTGCCGAACAGTGCCCGCAACTCCTCGGGCCGGTCCTCCGGTTTCGCGCCGGCGGCGCGCCAGGCCTCGATCTTCTTCTGGATGCTCGACTTGACCGGGATCGACAGGTCGAAGCCCCAGCGCAGCCTTTCGCTCTGCGAGCGCAGGAAATTGATCGGCCGCGCATCGATCTGCAGCAGCGTGCCATCGGCATCGCGCATGAAGCGCTGCGAGAATGCCGCCTCGATCGCCGGCGTCGGCGACGGGAAACCCGCGATCGGATTGGTCGTGCGGCTGTTGAGATAATTGGCGGTCAGCGTCAGATTGAGCTTTTCGAACGGCTTGATCGACGCATTGAGGCGAAACTGGTCGCGCACGCTTTCGCGCAGCAGCGCATTGCCGCCCGAGATTTGCGTGACGAAAACGGTTTCGCCGCGGGCATAGTCGAACACCGCGACATTGGGCGTCACCACCTGCGGATCGTTGATCTGCTGCCCCGTCGGCGCCGCGCGATCCTGGCTGGCCGAAACCAGGATGCGAACCTGTTCGATCGGCGTCCAGCGCGCACCATAACCCAGAGTGGACAATGTGCCGAAGTCGGAAAGCGCCTGCACCCCGGCATTCATATTGACCGAGATGTCACCCAGCGCACCCAGAACGTCGCGACTGCGGTTGGTAAGCGGCACGTCGACGCTGATCTGACCGCTCGCGATCTCGCGCGAATAATCGAGCGCATAGGGTGTGCCCAACCGGATCGAACGGCTGTTGAAGCCGTTGGCCGATGCGCCCGCCTTGATCGACGTGGTGACGGTGCCGGCGGGCAGATCGAACAGCGATCCACTGACGAGCAGATCGCCGCTGATCGCACGATATTTGGATCGCGCGGTGTCGGTCAGCCGGTCCGCCAGCAAGGTGCCGGGCAAGGCGCCATAGGGATTGAGCGTCGCATCCCCGGCATCGAGCAACGATTGGATGCCAACAGCGGAGATATCGCGATCGGTGCGCGTGCGCGTATCCGACATATCGCCGGCGCCGGTGAACGACCATTGCCAGCCCTTGGCGATCCGTCCGTTCAGGGTCAGGCCGACATGGCCGGTGGTGCCGCGCACCCGCTGCGCGAGCGCCCCGTCCTGATCGATATAGCGCAGCAGCCGCGTATCGCCGGCAAAGGGCGAGAATGGATTGGCCCCCGGCAGCGTCAGCGCGAGCGAAGGCAGGCCCTGGAGCGATTGACTGTCGCTCAACTCCAGTCGTCCGTTGAGCGACGCGGAAACCCCGCCCAGCGCGCGCGCATAGGTCGCGTTGGCCGCGAAATTCTCAGTCTCCGGGCTGAGCGTGCGATAACGGCCAAGATCGTCGACGTTGGCGACACCGGCACCAGCGACGAAATCGGCCAGCGATGGCATGGAGGTGGCGGCGCTTCCGGGTACCGTGGCGATCGCGGTCGCCTGGCCGGCGAGCGCGGACAGCGCCGGATCGATCTCTCCCCCGGCAAGCGTGGAGGTGATCGTGCCGGCAAGCGAATAAGGACGGCCCGGGGCGGTCGGAATGATATTGCGCTGGCTTTCCAGCAGGTCCGCAGCGCGGGAATATTTGAGGTCGACGGACAGGCGATCGTCGCCGCGGATCCTGAGCATGCCCGTATTGAGACTGCCATTCTCGCGCCCGCCATCGGTGGAGACGCCGCCACGCACTTCGCCCGTCATCGCGCGGAAACGCTGCCGCAGGACGATGTTCACCACCTTCTGATTGGGTGAATAGCCATAGCTCAGCGAAACCTGTTCGGGCAGGATCTCGACGCGTGCGATCGCTTCGGTCGGCAGGTCCTGGATCTCGGAGAAACCCGAGATGCGCTTGCCGTTGAGCAGCACCACGGGTGCGCCGCCTGCCGCATTGGTCTGCGGCGCCAGTTCGGTGATCAGTTCGGAGACCGAGGTCACGCCCAGGGCGCGGACATCGGCGGGCCCCAGCCGCTGTTCGGGCTCGATCGTGCCGATCACCGATCCGCGGGGCCGGACGCCCGAAACGACGATCTCCTCGTCCGACATATCGTCGGTACTCTCGGCCTGCGCTGGCGCGGTGGCTGCCGGCTGGGGATCGGCCCCCTGCGCCATCAACGCGCCGGGGGCAGTGCCCAGCATAAGAGTAAGGAACGCGACGGATTTACGCTGGATCACAAAACAGGCCCCTAGATGCTCTTCGGATCATGCCGAACTAGGGAGCACCTGTCGTCAAATCATGGCAGGATTGGCGCGACATTGTCGCAAATTGTAACCGCGCACCGTCCCGCCCCTATCTGGATGCGGTGGGCCCGCCGAGCGTCCTGTCGTACCAGTCGAGAATCCGCTTCCACATATCGCGGATGTTGGCGGGCGAGTTGTAGACATGGTCCTCGCCATAATAGCGGACCATCACCGCATCCTTGTTGAGCCGGGTGAGCGCGGTGAAGAATTCCTCGGTCTGCGTCGTCGAGACATAATCGAGGTCGCCGGTCATCAGCATGATCGGCGTCCTGATCTTGTCGACATGCATCAACGGGCTGTTGCGCAGATAGCGTTCGGGATCGGCCCAGGGCGGCGCGCCCATTCCGCCCTGCCCCGTTTCCATCAGGCTCGTCGCAAACAGGTCGAGCCCGGTCTTCTCGGCCTTCAACCGCAGATCGATCACGAACTGGCCATAGCTGCTGACCAGATCGTAGATGCCCGCCTGCGCCACCGCGGTCTTGAATCGATCGGTCAGCCCGACAAGCGCGCCCGTCGTATAGCCGCCATAGCTCTGCCCCTGCAGGCCGAGCCGATCGGGGTCGGCATATTTCTGCGCGATCGCGGCATCGACGGCGGCAAAGACCTGTTCGGGCAATCCCTTCAACGTGTCGCGCGGCACTTGGTCGTAATCGACCGGGAGGGAGGGATAGAGAACGGCATAGCCGTGTGCCGCCAGGATATGGTCGTTGAGCGCATGGACATCGTCGAGCGACCATTTACGCCAGGTCGTCCCCGAAAAGGCCGAACCGGGATAGACGTTGACGATCGTTGCCACCGGCGTACCCGGCCGATAGCCCGGCGGCAGCAGGATCCAGGAGCTGCGCGCGTCGCCATCGGGGCCCTTGTGATCGATGCGAACCGGCGTGCCGCCGACGACATCCTTCAGATGCGTGTTCAACCGCGCCACTTCGCGGCGCGAACCATCCACGCCGACGACCGCGAGCACCGTCATATTTTGGTCGCGCTCGACCAGCGCGGCACGCCGGGCAGCCGGCGACACGGCGACGAACTCGCTGTCCGGCATCGATGCCGAGACCGTGTCGATGCGGCCACCCTCGGTATCGACGAACAGCAAGCGCTCGGGCTTGCCCGATGCGTCGGCCGGGATCCGCAGCGTGACGGTGCCGCTCGGCTGGAGATTCTGTTCGGGCACCGGGCCGAAGGGGCCGATCGGCCGCCAGGACTGCACCGGTTCGGCGATGGCGGCGGTCAGGTTGCGGCGCGTGCCCGTCCGGTCGACCGCCCAGGCCTCTCCGCCATGCAGCAGGATCAGGCCGTTTCGGCTGAGACCGACCAGTTCGGGAGCAGCACCGGCGAAACCCGCGGTCAGGTTGCGCGGTTTTCCTTCGCCGACCAGATACCAATCCGCACGGGCCGGCGCGCCCGATGAGGCGGCGGCCGGCTCGGCGAAAACGGCCAGCCGCTCACCGATCCAGGCGGACCGCATGTCGATGCTCGCGCCCATACGCACGACATGCGGCTTGAGCGCGCCGAGGTCGATCGCGCGACTGTGCCCGCTGCGATGATCATATATCCGGTAACGCGCAGCGTCCCAGCCGCTGCCCGCGTCGCGCGCCACGAACGACAGCAGCGGCGCCTTCGACGACCAGTTCAGCGAGGACGCGAGTATGTCGCAGCCCTGGCAGGGATCGGCTTCCCGTTTCGCCCCCGCGCGCGGATCGAGGATGACCAATCGGCGTTCGATCCCGCCCATGTTCGCGCCATGCTCGATCCGGCGCGTCGGATCGATCGCCAGCCTTTGCTCGCGAAGCGCCGCGACGACCGAGCCATCGGCCGCTGCATGCCAGGTCGAGAAACGCCCAGATGCCAGCGGCACCGGCTGCGTCGTGCCGGTATCGGCAAGAACGAGGCCACCCGCGGTTTCCGGAAACGCGACAAAGCGCCCGCTGCCGATCACGCCCGCGGTTGGGGCATCGCCGCGATTGCGCCGCGCCCAGAGCGCGGCAAAGGCGGCAGCGGTCCTGCCCGCCACCGCTTCGCTCGCCGGCTCGGCGGAAAGCACCACCCCATGCCCTATCCATGGGAGCGGCTGGATCGGGCTATAGGTCGGCGAAAAGTCGAATTCCCGCGCCGTTCCGCCGGCGAGCGGCACGATCCCCGCCCGAGCGCCGCTGCGCGAGGCATGCCTGAACACCAGTTGCTGGCCGTCGGGAGAAAGCCCGCTAACCGTGTAGCCGCCAGCAGGATCCTGCGGAAACAAGGGCACGGACGGCCGCGAACCGTTCAGATCGACGGCCATGATCTCCGACCGCAATTCGCCGATCACATCCTGCTGGCCGAAATCGGCCTGGCGATCGAACGGCCCGTAACGCTCGTAGATCAGCTTTTCGCCCGACGGATCGAAACGGACGCTGCCGAAGGATTCGACCGCGAGCATATCGTCGACATCATAAGGCTTGGCGGCATGCGCCATGCCGGCGGCGCACGACATGAGCAGCAACATGCCCGAACGCATGGCGTTGACCATCGGAAATCTCCCTGGAACCGTCCATCAAGCCGCGCTCAGGCGGCGGCGATGCTCACCAATGCTTGGTCACAGACAGGCTGACGAAGCGGCCGATCGCCGAATAATTGGTCGAGTCATAGTTCACGACATAATCGACGATCGGCGTCATCCGCGGCGGGCTCTTGTCGAACAGATTCTGGATCGACAGGCCCAGTTCGACGTCCGAAAGGATCGAGCTTCCGGGATTCGTCCGGTAGCGCAGATTGGCATCCACCGTGGTGAAGGATCCGGTGGGTGCCTTCGGTACCTGCGTGTCGTCGGTCACGCTGCCGACATGATTGACGAAGCCGGCAAGCGTCAATCCGCCCCGGTTCCATACCAGGCCGCCACGTGCACTGAATTTCGGCGGATTGAAGACGACGCCGACGGTCCGGAATTCGGGCTCGCCCGGGCTGTTCTGCTGGCTGCCCTTCAGCCAGGTCGCCGATCCGCTGAGCCGCGCATGGCCCGCGCCGAGATCGAAGGCATAGGACGCGGTCAGGTCGACGCCGCTGACCCTGGATCGCGCCGCATTGGTGTAGAGATTGTGGAGCAGCGCGACGACCTTGGCCGGATCATAATCCTCGCCGGCGCTGTTGTACGTGATCCCCGTCGCCGAGCCCGCGATCAGATCGCTCTGCGCCGCGACCGATGGGCCAAGGGTGAGGAACTGGCGATAGGCGGGATCGATAAAGGCACGTTCGGTGAAGGTGACGGGCTGGACGACGCGATCGCGATAATCGACGTTGAAATAGCTGAGCTCCATCCGCAATCCGGGAAGCGCGCGGGGATGGACGGCCATCGTGGTCGACCAAGTCTCGGCACGCTCCGGCTTCAGATTGCGGTTGCCGCCATAGGACATCAGCACCGTCGATCCCGCCGGATAATTCACGCCCGAGAATTCGTCGATCGCCATCAGATAGACGATCGATTCCGAATATTGCTGGAGCAATGTCGGCGCCTTGAACGATCTCCCCCAGGATGCGCGCAGGCTCATGTCCGGGA
>JASBTC010000205.1 GCA_030148625.1 Sphingobium sp.
GGTTGGTCAGCTTGCCCTCGGCGTCGACATGCATATTGACGCCTTCGTTGAGGCCCATCAGCGCCAGCGGCACCGGGTTCTCACCCGCCGTGAAGACGATCGGGAAATAGCGCTGCGCCATCGGAAATTCGTCGACGGTCACCGGAAAGGCATGCTGGCCGTTGAGCCAGGGAGCCGCATCGACCTGGCGCGCCTTCCAATCCTTGTGCTCGTTGGAGGAAAGCGGCACGAGATCCTGGTACAGAACCGGAAGCGCATTTGCAGTCGGCACGCTGGCCATTCGATATTCTCCTGAAACATTTTTGCGATTGAATGGATGACCGCGTCCCCCGCGGACGAAATAACCGTGGCCGTTTATGGTGCAGCCGCGTCGGTTGCAAGCGGCACGAGCTTCCCGGGGTTCATGAGGTTGCGCGGATCGAGCGCGGCCTTGATCGCGCGGAGCGCAGTCAATCGCGCGGGATCGGCCAATCGCGCATTCTCGTCGCGCTTCATCTGGCCGATACCATGCTCGGCGGAGATCGATCCGCCGGCCGCGACGACAAGATCGTGCACATAGGCGCTGATCGGCTTGCCCGCCCCCATTGCCCAGCCCGCCGGCGCCCCCGCCGGCGCGCGGACATGGAAGTGGACGTTGCCGTCGCCGAGATGGCCAAAGGCGGTGGCGCGGACGCCGGGAAAACGTGCCTCGACCGCCAAAGCCCCATCGATCATGAAATCGGGCATTCCCGCCACCGGCACCGAAATATCGTGCTGCACCGCCGGCCCATGTGCCCGTTCCGCCTCCGACAGCGAATCGCGCAGCTTCCAGAATGCATCCGCCTGCGCTTCGCTCGCCGCGATCGTCGCATCGCGAAACAATCCAGCCTCCCGCGCATCGGCAAGCAGGCGTTCGAGCAGCGCGGCAGGAGGCTCCTCGCGCGAATCGGAGCGGACGAGTTCGATCAGCACGTGCCAGGGATGCTCGCCGGCCAATGGTGCGCGCGTGCCGGGAATATGTTTCAGCACCAGCGCCAGCGAATCGGCCCTTACGATCTCGAATCCCTCCAGCGCGTCGGCGGCCCACGCTTCCAGATGCCGCAACAGCGCCAGTGCCTGATGCGGGCTGTCGACGCCGATCCAGCCGACCGCGCGATCGACGATCGCCGGCACGAGCTTCAGGCTCGCTGCCGTGACGATCCCGAGCGTCCCTTCGGCCCCGATCAGCAGATGCCGCAGATCATAGCCGCGATTGTCCTTTTTGAGCGGATTGAGCCCGGCGAACACAGTGCCGTCGGGCAACACCGCCTCGATCCCCAGAGTCAGGGACCGCATCGTGCCGAAACGCAGAACCTGCGTGCCACCGGCATTGGTCGAGACGAGCCCGCCAACCGTTGCCGACCCCTTGCCGCCCAGGGTCAGGGGAAAGCGCATGGCGATATCGTTCGCCGCATCGTGCAGCGTGGCCAGGATCACCCCCGCTTCCGCCACGGCGACGCCCTCCTCGGCCGACAGGTTGCGGATCCGGTTCATCCGCCGCATCGACAGGATCACAGCGGACCCGTCCTCGGGCGGTGTCGCCCCGCCGACCATGCTCGTATTGCCGCCCTGGGGGACCAGCGGGATACGATGCACGTCCGCGATACGCACGATCGCGGCCACTTCCGCCGTATCGGCCGGGCTGAGCAATGCCGGCGCTTCGCCATGGAAACGGCCGCGCCAGTCGTTCAGCCAGGGAGCAATCGCGTCGCGATCGTCGGTGAATCCCTTGGGACCGAGCAGATCGCGCAATGCGGCGAGGCCAGGAATTGGATGCGTCATGGTTCGGCCCTTGCTGGTGCGCGAGAATTCATGGCGCGTTCAACCGGGATGGTGCAAGGGCGACAGCGAAAATGAGTGCGATTGAATGACCATCTTGTCGCTCGCGGCAATGTTGCTCGCGGGAAGCGGGACTGTTGCGCAATCCGGCGCAGCCGTCGCCGTGCCCGAACGCTACGCGCAGATCACAATCCGCGAACGCGTGATCATCCGCGTGCCGACCCGTCCGTCCGCGCCCCCCGCCAAACCCGCGAAGTGGAAGGAAAAGAAGGCACCGCGTTGCGTATCGCTCAATGCGCTGGCCGGCGCCGCGGTCACCGCCAACGACAGCGTCGACCTGATCCTGCGTGGTGGAACCCGCCTTCGCGCGCGGCTCGATCGCAATTGTCCGGCGCTCGATTTCTATTCTGGATTCTACATTAAACCGACCCGCGACGGGCGCATCTGCGCCGATCGGGATACGATCCACGCACGTTCCGGCGGGCAATGTGAGATAAACAGCTTCAAGGCCCTGGTTCCCGACCGCTGAAAACTTGACAATCACGCATGTTTCCGCCACCCGCACCGGCGCTGGGCGGCGCTTTTTTCGCTACCCCGAACCTTCCGGAACGAAAATGAGCTTTGCCGATCTCGGCTTGTCCGACGAACTCCTCCGTGCCGTGACCGAAGCGGGCTATGATCAGCCCACGCCGATCCAGAAGCAGGCGATCCCTTCGGTGCTGATGGGCAAGGACCTGATCGGCATTGCCCAAACCGGGACCGGCAAGACCGCCGCTTTCGTCTTGCCGATGATCGACATCCTCGGCGAAGGGCGCAGCCGCGCACGCATGCCGCGGTCGCTGATTCTCGAGCCGACCCGCGAACTCGCGGCCCAGGTCGCCGAAAACTTCGACAAATACGGCAAATATCACAAGCTCTCGATGGCGCTGCTGATCGGTGGCGTCTCTATGGGCGACCAGCAAAAGGCCCTGGAGAAGGGCGTCGACGTGCTGATCGCGACGCCGGGACGCCTCATGGACCTCTTCGGGCGCGGCAAGATCCTGCTCACCGGCTGCGACCTGCTCGTCATCGACGAGGCCGATCGAATGCTCGACATGGGGTTCATCCCCGATATCGAAGAGATCTGCACCAAGCTGCCCAAGAACCGGCAGACCCTGCTTTTCTCGGCGACGATGCCGCCGCCGATCAAGAAGCTGGCGGACAAGTTCCTGAGCAGCCCCAAATCGGTCGAGGTCTCGCGACCCGCCACCGCGAACACCTCGATCAAGCAGCTCCTGGTCGAGACCGATTCGCGCAAGAAGCGCGAGACGCTGCGCGACCTGCTCCGCGAAGAGGATGTCAGCACGGCGATCATCTTCTGCAACCGCAAGACCACGGTGCGCGAGCTCGCCACCAGCCTGAAGCGCGACGGCTTCGCTGCCGGCGAGATCCATGGCGACATGGAGCAGCGCGACCGTATCGCCGAGCTCGACCGGTTCAAGGCCGGCACGATCAATATCCTGGTCGCGTCGGATGTCGCGGCGCGCGGTCTCGACATCAAGGGCGTCAGCCACGTCTTCAACTATGACGCGCCCTGGCATCCCGACGACTATATCCACCGCATCGGCCGCACCGGCCGCGCCGGCGCGACCGGCACCGCCTATACGCTGATCACCGCCGCCGATGCCGAGGCGATCGAGAATATCGAGAAACTGACCGGCCTGAAGATCGAACGCGTCGGCAAGCCCGCCAGGGCGGCCGAGAGCCGCGAGGAACCGAAGCGCGAAGAGGCGAAGCGCGAGCGGGCGAAGCCCGAAAAACCCCGCCGGGAAAAAGCGGCCGACCGGACCGAAGTAAAGGCCGAACGCCCGCGCCGCGAAGAACGGGAAGCGCCCCGCGCCGAGAGCAAGCCACCCCGTGTCGAGAACAAGCCGCCTCGCACCTCGCGCCCGCCCGTGCGTGATGACGAGCCCGATGATGGCTGGAACGGCCCGATGCCCAGCTTCCTGAGCGTCAAACTGGGCGATTGATCTCATGCCTCTGGCGCATCGTTGGGCGCGTACCGAGGATATTCCGGCATTGCGCGCGCTGATGACCGCCGCGATCGAGCAGCTTCAGACCGACGTGCTCGATCCCGATCAGGTCCGCGCCAGCCATGCGGTGATGGGCCTCGACACCCAGTTGATCGATGATGGCAGCTATGTGATCATCGAAGCCGAGGGCCGGATTGCCGGCTGCGGTGGCTGGAGCCGGCGCGCCACGCTCTATGGCGGCGACCATTCGCCGGGCCGCGATGCGGCGCTGCTCGATCCCGCCGCCGACGCAGCGAGAATCCGCGCCATGTACACCCATCCCGATTTCGTCCGCCGCGGTGTCGGCAGGCTGGTGCTGGATCTGTGCGAACGCGCCGCCGCCGCACATGGCTTTTCACGCGTCGAGCTGATGGCCACGCTTGCAGGAGAGCGGCTCTACAGTGCCTGCGGCTATACGGCGATCGAACATACCCAGAGCCCACCGATCGATGGCGTCCCGGTCCCGCTGATCCGGATGGGGAAGTCGCTGGCTCGGGATTGATCCCGTCAAAATCCGTCATTCCGGCGAAAGCCGGAATCTCGCTTATCTGGACCGAGGATTGAAAGAAGAAGCGAGATTCCGGCTTTCGCCGGAATGACGATTGAGTTGCCTTCTAACCGTCCTGCACAGCCCCGCGCGCGCCATATCGCGCCCTGAAACCGTCGGCGAAATCCTTGAGCCGCCCTTCGGCAATCGCGGCGCGCAGGCCCGCCATCAGTCGCTGATAGAACCAGAGATTATGCTCGGTCATCAACATCGCGCCCAATATCTCGCCGGAGCGGACGAGATGGTGGAGATAGGCCTTCGACCATCCGGCGGTCGGCGACTCGGGGTCGAGCGGCGTCAGATCCTCCGCGAATTTCGCGTTGCGGATGTTGATCGGGCCGTCCCAGGTAAAGGCCTGCCCGGTCCGTCCGCTGCGCGTCGGCAGCACGCAATCGAACATGTCGATGCCGCGCTCGACCGCGCCGACAATATCGTCGGGTTTGCCGACACCCATCAGATAGCGCGGCTTGTCGACGGGCAATTGTCCCGGCGCGAAATCGAGGCAGCCGAACATCGCCGCCTGCCCCTCGCCCACCGCGAGCCCGCCAACGGCATAGCCGTCGAAGCCGATATCGATCAGCGCATCGGCAGATGCCTTGCGCAGCCTTTCATCGAGCGCGCCCTGCTGGATGCCGAACAGCGCCGCACCCTCGGCATGCGCGCCGCCCGCGTCGAAGCCCGCGCGCGAGCGCGCAGCCCAGCGCATCGATCGCTCCATCGCCGCCAATTGCTGTTCGGGCGTCGAGGTGGTCGGGACGAGCTGGTCGAACGCCATGACGATGTCGGAGCCGAGCAATCGCTGAATCTCCATCGAGCGTTCCGGACTCAGCATATGCCGCGATCCGTCGAGATGGCTTTTGAAGCTTACTCCCTCCTCGGTCACCTTGGTCAGATCGGACAGGCTCATCACCTGATAGCCGCCGCTGTCGGTCAGGATCGGCCGGTCCCAGCCCATGAAGGCGTGGAGCCCGCCCAGCCGCGCCACGCGCTCGGCACCGGGGCGCAGCATCAGATGATAGGTATTGCCCAGGATGATGTCGGCGCCCGCGGCACGCACATCGGCGGGTTTCATCGCCTTGACGGTGGCGGCGGTGCCCACGGGCATGAAAGCCGGCGTGCGGATCTCGCCGCGCCGCATCCGGATCGCGCCGGTGCGCGCCTTGCCGTCGGTGGCGGCGATGGTGAAAGAGAAACGGTCCGTCATGGTCCGGTGTCCTTAACCGCGCTCTATCCCAAACGGAATGGCCCTCAGCCCGCCTTATTTCCACGGCTGCCCAGAAGTTCGGTAACTGTCCGCAGTGCCTCGGTCAGTGCGACGCGTTCCGCGGCGTCCAGATGGGCGATACTCCCCGCGACCTGGCGGTGGACGTCCGCATCGATCGATTCGAGCAATGCCCGGCCCGGCTCGGTCAACATGATCGGGCGCTGCCGGGCATCGCTGCCGCGTCCCCGCACGATCAGCCCGCGCGCTTCGAAGCGCGCGACGATCCGGCTGAGATAGCCCGGATCGATACCCAGTTCCGCGCGAACGCCAGAGGCCAGCGCCGGTTCCTGCCGTGCGACTTCATACAGCACGCGCGCTTCGACCAGCGACAGGCCGCTGCCCATATAGGATGCGTCCAGCACGCCGAAGATCCGCGTGTGGAAACGGTTGAAGGCCCGCAGCGTCCGGATCGTGTCTTGCTGTGTTTCGGTCATGGGGTTGACTGGCGCAAAATAGTTGCCATTGTCAACTAATGAACGACATTCCCGACTCCCATCCGCTCGACCGCCCCGTCTGGTCGGCACTCACCACCGGCTGGTCGCCCTTTGCGCAGGGCGATGCCTGCGCACTTCGCCTCGATCCGCGCTACGGCCCATTCGGCGCGCCCGCCAATGCCTCGTCCGACAGCCTCAACGCGCTGACCGCGCTGATTCCGGCCGACGGGGAACTCTGGCTGGTCGGCGCAGGCGATCTGCCGACGCCGGACGATGCGGCCGTGCTGCGCACCGCCTTGCTGCATCAGATGGTCGCCGAACATATCGTGCCGTCATCACAGTCGATCGACTTCCTGTCGCTCGATGAGGCCGACGCGCCCGAGATGCTGGCGCTTGCCCAGTTGACCAGGCCAGGCCCCTTCACCACCCTGACCCACCGGTTGGGCGATTTCATCGGCGTCCGGCGTGACGGACAATTGATCGCCATGGCGGGCGAGCGAATGAAGATCGACGGCTTCACCGAAGTGAGCGGCGTCTGCACCCATCCGGACCATCGCGGCCAGGGCTATGCCGGCGCATTGATGCGCGTGGTCGCCCAGCGGATCCTGGCGCGTGGGGAAATTCCGTTCCTCCACACCTATGCCAGCAACGTGACCGCCATCGCGCTTTACGAAAAGCTCGGTTTCCGGCTGCGAACCCCGGTCAACATGGTGGTGCTGGGGCCGGGCTGACCTTATTTGCGGGGCGGTTGCGTCGTGGCGGGCTTTTGCCCGCGACGCTCCTCGCGCGGATCCAGCCGCGGCATCGTCAGCACGATCAGTTCCGATCGCACCAGCACCCCGTCCCTGTCCTTGTCCAGCGCGTCGAAGCGGCGACCGAATTCGGCGCGGAATTCCTCCGGCGACACCTTGTCGTCGCCATCGCTGTCGAGATCGAATTGCCCCGGCAGCGCATAGGCATTGCCCAGCCACATCTCCGACCATGGCCCGAGCTCGAGCAGCGAGATCAGCCCATCGCCATTGCGATCGCCGGCCTTGAACGACCGCACGACGCCGGCATCGAACTCCGCGCGCGTCACGCGTGCATCGCCATCGGCATCGAAGCCGGCGATCATCACCGCGACGGGCGTCGCCGACAATGTCGGACGCGTCGGCTGCGTCGGCTCAGGCGCCTTCTTGGCCCCCGCAACGGCCGCCATCGCGAGCAGCGGAATCAGCAGGGCAAACGCGCGCATCGACGATCCTTTCACGGCAGCAGCAGGCTGGCATCACCATAGGAGTAGAAGCGATAATCATGGTCGATGGCATGCGCATAGGCCGACCGCATCCGATCCAGCCCCATCAGTGCCGACACCAGCATGAACAAGGTCGATCGGGGAAGATGGAAATTGGTCATCAGCCCGTCGATCCCGCGAAAGCGATAGCCCGGCGTGATGAAGATCGCGGTATCGCCTTCGAACGGCCGGATCACACCGTCCGCATCGGCCGCGCTTTCGATCAGCCGTAATGAGGTGGTGCCGACCGCGATCAGCCGACCGCCACCCGCCCGCACGGCGTTCAGCCGGTCGGCGGTCGGTGCGTCGATCCGCCCCCATTCGGCATGCATGGCATGATCGTCGGTGTCGTCGACCTTGACCGGCAGGAACGTCCCCGCACCGACATGCAATGTCAGCGTCGCCGTTTCGATTCCCGCCACCGCAAGCGCCTCGGCAAGCGCAGGCGTGAAATGCAGTGCGGCCGTCGGCGCCGCGACGGCCCCCGCCTCGCGCGCGAACATCGTCTGATAGTCGTCGGCATCGCGCGCATCGGCGGTGCGGCGCGCGGCGATATAGGGCGGCAAAGGCATGCGTCCGGCACGTTCCAGCAGCAGCTCGACCGGCTCGTCACCGGCAAAGTCGAGTGCGAAGCTGCCATCGGCGCCGCGCGCGGAAGCCGTCGCGAAGACGCCGGCGCCGAAGTCGATCGCGTCGTCCTCATGCAGCCGCTTCGCATTGCGGATGAACGCGCGCCAGCGCCGTGGCCCTTCCCTTTTGTGGAGGGTCGCGCCGATGCGTGCCTCGCCGCGCCGGCCCTCGAGCTGGGCGGGAATCACGCGGGTATCGTTGAACACCAGCATGTCACCGGCCCGAAGCAGTCCCGGCAGGTCGCTCACCTGCTGGTCGGCCATGCCGGCGCCATCGACCACCAGCATCCGCGCGCTGTCACGCGGATCGGCGGGGCGAAGCGCGATGCGTTCGGCGGGCAGCGCGAAATCGAACAGGTCGACGCGCATTATTTAGGCGGGGTCTGCGCCTCTTGCGCCGGCGGCGCCACGGCAGCGGCGGCGGGCGCAGGCACGCCCTGCGCCGCCATCGAGGCACGCACGATCTTGCTCGGATTGGCCGGCGGTTCGCCGCGCTCGATCGCATCGACATATTCCATGCCCGCGATCACCCGCCCGAAAGCGGTGTATTTCCGGTCGAGCGCGCCGCGCGGCATGAACATGATGAAGAACTGGCTGTTGGCGCTGTCCGGGCTGTCCGCGCGCGCGGCGGAAACCGTGCCGCGAAGGTGCGGCAGCAGGCTGAACTCGGACTTGACGTCGGGCAGGTCGGATCCGCCCGTCCCGGTC
The DNA here is from genome assembly GCA_030148625.1 of Sphingobium sp. The sequence continues at coordinate 8,704 of JASBTC010000205.1, forward strand.
CCCGTCGGATCACCGGTCTGGGCCATGAAGCCGTCGATCACCCGGTGGAAGATCACGCCATTATAGAAGCCGCGATTGACCAGGGTCTTGATCCGCTCGACATGCGCTGGCGCAATGTCCGGGCGAAGCTGGATGGTGACGCGTCCGCCGGTCGAAAGATCGAGATAGAGGATATTCCCCTGATCGGTCTCAGGCGCGGGCGCGGGCTTGGGCACAGTCAGGTTGACCGGCGGTGGCGCAGGCGGTGCGGGTGGCGCAGCCGGAGCAGCTTCGGGTGCCGGCGTCGCGGGCGCGGCTTCGGGCGCTGGCGTCGTGGGCGCAGCTTCGGGCACCGGCGGTGCCGGCGCGGCCTCGGGTTGCTGCGCCGTCGCCGGAGCGACCGCCATCAACCCGGCGAGCGCGATCAGAAAAAGCTTCGAACGCATGTTTGTCCTCGATCCCAAAATCTGTTCCGGTCCATGAAAGTGCAAGGCTGAGCCGCGGCTGAACGCGTCAGCTCCCTTTGCGCCCGATCGTCTCGACGCGCGCGCGCACCTCGGTCTCGACCGAGGGTGTCACGAAACGCGAGATGTTGCCGCCATAGATCGCGATTTCCTTGACCAGCCGCGACGCGATCGGCTGGAGCGAGACGTCAGCCATCAGGAAGACCGTTTCGATCCGATCGTTCAGCTGCTGGTTCATACCCGCCATCTGATATTCATACTCGAAATCCGCGACGGCGCGCAGCCCCCGGACGATCATCGACGCGCCTTCGCGCTCGGCGAAGTCCATCAGCAGCGAATCGAACGAGACGACGGTGATTGCCCCGCCAATTCCCGCCACTTCGCGCTGGACCATCGCCATACGCTCCTCGACCGAGAACATCGGCGATTTTGACGGATTGGTCGTGACCCCGATCACCAGCCGGTCGACGAGCTTCGCGCCGCGGCGGATGATATCCATATGGCCCAGGGTGACCGGATCGAAGGTTCCCGGATACACTCCAACGCGGTCGGTCATCAGCGATCCCTTTCAACGACATAGCGCGCAAGCGCGCGAAGCAGATCGGCCTCCGGGCCATAGCTGCGCAGATGATCGACGGCCTGCGTCACCAGCGCCGCGGCCTGTTCGCGCGCACGATCGACCCCAAGCAGCGACAGGAAAGTCGCCTTGCCCGCGGCGGCATCCTTGTTGAGCGCCTTGCCCGCCACGGCTTCGTCACCCTCGACGTCGAGCAGATCGTCGGCGATCTGGAATGCCAGGCCAAGGTCCCGCGCATAACCGCGCAACCCGGTCCGTCCCTCGGGCGGCACGCGCCCCAGGATCGCGCCAGCTTCCACCGCGATGCCGATCAGCGCGCCGGTTTTCATCTGCTGCAGACGCGTGACGGTCTGCAGGTCGAAACCGCCATGTTCGGCGGCAAGATCCATCATCTGCCCGCCGGCCATGCCGCTGGGGCCGCTGGCGCGCGCCAGTTCGAGCATCAGTTCCGAACGGACGAACGGATCGGGGCTCGTCGCATCGTCGCCCAGCATCTCGAAGGCGAGCGCGTGGAGCGAATCGCCCGCCAGGATCGCGGTCGCTTCGTCGAACGCCTTGTGAACGGTCGGTTTGCCGCGACGCATATCGTCATCGTCCATCGCGGGCAGATCGTCATGGACCAGCGAATAGACATGGATGCATTCGATCGCGGTCGCGGTTCGGATCGCGCGCTGCCGATCGACATTGAACAATTCGGCGGTGGCCACGGTCAGCAGCGGACGGATGCGCTTGCCGCCGCCGATCGCGGCCTGGCGCAGGGCTTCGTACAGCGGCCTGCGGGGATCTTCGGGCACGCGCAACAACAGGTCGAACTGGCGGTCGATATCGACCGCCACGCGTTCCATCGCCAGCTTCAGGTTGAGCGTGGCGCCGGCCATCGCGGAATCAGCCAGCATCGAAGGGCGTCGTCCCGGCCGGTCGACCGTCGGCACCCAGGCTGATCTTCTCGATCCGGGCCTGCGCATCGGAAAGCCGCTTCTCGCATTGCGCGCGAAGCCGATCCCCCTCCGCATAGAGAGTGATCGATTCGTCGAGCGACGCCTCACCGCTCTCCAACCGCGAGACGATCGTCTCGAGCCGCTTCAGCGCATCCTCGAAGGAGAGGCCCGCAAGGTCTTCAGTGGTCGTTTCACCCATGGTGCCGCTATGGCTGAGTGGGCCGGGTGGGGTCAAGCAAAGCTGCGCGAACGCAACCCGGAACCCGCATGCCGGGGATCGAACCAGGCCCCGCTCAGGACCATGGATCGCCATCGACGAGCAAGACGGGCCCGGTGGTCGACGAAAAACGGTCTCCCACGATTTCCAGATACTCCGGCGAGAGGCGCCACGCCTCAAAGGCGTCCTCGTCGGGAAATGCCATGATGATGACCTTGTCACCCACCCATTCGCCCTCGACGACGCGGGGTTTGTCCCGCATCGCCAGAACCTTGCCCTGAAACTTCTTGAAAACGGCGCCGAAGTTTCTCTGGTAACGCTTGTAGGTGATACGGTCATCGATGGTGATCAACGCAACTGCGTAAACGGTCATGCTCCACCCGATCGCTTCGCCCGCTCCTCCTCCACCAGCTCCTTGCGGCTGAGCTTGCCGACCAGCGTCTTGGGCAGGCTTTCCCGCACCTCGACCGCGGCGACGCGCTCATGCTTGCCGAGCTGCGGATTCAGCCAGGCCTTCAATTCCTCTCCGCTTACCCCCACCGTGCCATTAAGCGTCACGAACGCCTTCGGCACTTCGCCGTGATATTCGTCCGGAATTCCGATCACAAGCGCCTCTTTCACCGCCGGGTGACGATAAAGCACATCTTCCACCTGACTCGGAAACACCTTGAATCCGCCGACCGCGATCATGTCCTTCAGCCGATCGACGATGCGGATATAGCCATCGGCATCGATCTCGCCGACATCGCCGGTCCGCAGATAGCCGTCGACAAAGACCTCGGCATCGGCGTCGGGGCGCTGCCAATAGCCTTTCATGACCTGCGGTCCGGCAAACACGATCTCTCCAGGTTCTCCAGCCGCAGGCGGCTTGCGCGGATCCTCCTTGTCGACCAGCTTCACGAAGGTGCCGGGTATCGGCTGGCCGATCGTGCCGGACCTGCCGGCGCCGTCATATGGATTGGTCGAGACCACCCCCGCGCTTTCGGTCAGCCCATAGCCCTCGACAACGCGCGCGCCCGTCCGTGCCTCGAAACGCTGTTTGAGCGCGTCCGGCAACGGCGCGCCACCCGAGATACAGACGCGCAGCGACGAAAAGTCGGTGCGCTCGACATGCGGATGATCGAGCAGCGCCTGGTACATTGTGGGCACACCCGGCAACGCCGTCGCCTTGATCCGCTCGATCAGGGCGAGCGTCTGCGCGGCATCGAAGCGCGGCAGCATCGCGATCATGCCACCGCGCTGCACCGTCCGGTTGAGCACGCAGGTGTTGGCGAAGACGTGGAAAAAGGGCAGCACGCCGACGATCCGATCGGCCTCGTCCTGCCAGGGATCGATCGCATTCACCTGCCGCGCATTGGCGGTCAGATTCTGGTGGGTGAGCATCGCACCCTTGGGTGTACCGGTCGTCCCGCCGGTATATTGGATCAATGCCACGTCGCGCACCGGATCGATCGACGGCGCCACACAGACACCATCATTCGCGATCAGCGCGGAAAAGCTGGTGATACGCGGATCCGCCGGACGCGCGGACACTTCGGCACGCCGGAACATCCGATAGAGCAGCGACTTGCCCGCCGGCAGTGCACCCGCCACCGATCCGACCACGATCCGCTCCAGCCGGGAACGCTCCATCACCTTGAGCGCGGTGGGCAGCAATGCCGTCGCCGACAGGGTGAAGAGCAGCCTGATGCCCGAATCCTCGACCTGATGGGCCAGTTCATCGGCGGTGTAGAGCGGCGAGAAATTGACCACCGTCGCGCCGAGCTTCAGCGCGCCATAATAGGCGGCCAGATAGTGCGGGACATTGGGCAGGAAGAGCCCGACCCTGTCGCCCGACGCGATACCGAGCTTCGCCAGTCCGCATGCCACGCGATTGGCGCCATCCAGCGTCTCGGCATAGCTGTAGCGCCGCCCCATGAAATCGATCAGCGGCGCATCCGGCCAGCGCTCCGCGCTCGCTTCCAGCATGGCGGGCAGGGAAAGCGGCGCGAAGCTGCGATCCCATGCACCCTGGTGATCGTAATGGGTTGTCCAGATCGGGGGCTCGGCGCTCATTGACATCAGTGTAAGCGGCACCCCCTCAGCGTCAAGCGGCGCGGAACCACCACACCCCGTCACGCACCTCACGAACCGCGCGGCCCGTCACTTCGAGATGGCGAAGGTGCGACAACGCCTCGCCCGAGGCAAGGCCGAGCACGCTCTGGTCGATCACGCGCCGGAACAGCTTCACGAAACAATCCACCGCGCGACGCGGTTCTTCCAGGAACACGGCCAGTTCGTCCAGCCGCTCCTCATGCTCTCCCCGCAGCGCTTGCAGTCGCGCATGCAGCCCCCGGAACGGCTCGCCATGGGCAGGCAGCACCAGCAGATCATCGGGCAGGCCGAGCAGCTTGTCGATCGAGGCCAGCCAGTCGCCCAGCGGATCGCCTTCCGGTTCGGCCGCCCCCAAGGACACGTTCGAGCTGATCCGCGGCAGCACCTGATCGCCGGAGATCATGAGACCCTGCGCATCGTTGATCAGGCAGGCATGTTCCGGACTGTGACCACAGCCGGTGACGACGTGCCATTGGGCCCCGCCGATCGCGATCGCCTCACCATCCTGGATCCTGCGATAGCCCGTCGGCAGCGGCGCAACCATCTGCTGCATCCGCCCCCAGCCTTCCTTGCGGGAAGCGTCGATCTGATCGTCGCTCCACCCGGCGGCACGACGCATCGCGACCACATCGTCGGGCAAGGTATCGCGCGCATCGGCGCGCGAAAGCTGTGCGGTCAGCCATTCGCCCCGCGTCATCCAGATCCGTCCGCCGTCGCGTGCCGCCAGTCGCCCCGCCAGGCCGATATGATCGGGATGAAAATGGGTGCCGATCACGCGAGTGACCTTCACATCCGCCAGCGGGCCGGCAAAGACCGCATCCCAATCCTCGCGGCAAATCGGGATATCCACGCCGGTATCGCAGATCGCGACGCCGTCGCCATCGTCGAGCACCCAGCAATTGATGTGGCCGAGCGATCCGGGAAAGCGGATCCGCGCCCATTTCACGCCCGTGGCGAGCTCGTGCAGCGTACCGGGCTCCGGGGCAAAGCGCCCGAGAGGATAGGTCAGCCCCCTGAAACTGGTCCCGACAAAGCTCTCGTCCTGCGTCAGTGACGCATCGGGCGACATGTCGGGCGCGGCGTTATCGCTTGAAGAGCGAGTCACGCGTCAGCTCGACGGGAGCGGGCGGCGCCTCCTCGGCGTTCAGCGCCGCTTCCGCTTCGCGGGCGGCCGCATCGCGTTCGGCGCGAAGCTCTTCGATCAGCGCGGCACGGTCGCCGTCGATGCGGTTGTCGGTCGGCGCTTCGATGCCGGCCTTCTTGGCGGCGCGCGTGACCAGCGCATCGAGCTCGCGTTGCGAGCACAGGCCCAGCGTTACCGGGTCCTTCGGGATGATGTTGGCGATGTTCCAGTGGCTCCGCTCTCGGATCGCCTGGATGGTGGTGCGCGTGGTGCCGATCAGCTTGCCGATCGCGCCGTCCGAGATCTCGGGATGATTGCGGATGATCCAGGCGATGCCGTCGGGCTTGTCCTGACGCTTGGAAACCGGCGTATAGCGCGGTCCCTTGGTGCGGCGGATCTGATCGGGGCCCTTCTGCATCTTCAGGGTATAGCCCGGATCGGCCTGCCCCTTCTCGATCTCCTCCATCGTCAGCTCATGCGCGCGAACGGGGTCGCGGCCGGTCAGCTTGGTCGAGGCGGTCTCGTCGGCGATGGCCTGGACCTCGAGCACGTGGAGGCCGCAGAAATCGGCGATCTGGCGGAAGCTCAAGGAGCTGTTGTCGACCAGCCAGCTGGCGGTCGCGCTC
>JASBTC010000213.1 GCA_030148625.1 Sphingobium sp.
ATGAAGAGCACGGCATGGTGATCGCCGTTCGGTGACCAGAGCGTGGTGACCGTCTGTTCGGTGCACATGGGGGAACAGGCGCCCAGCCACAGCAGCCCGGCAAGGCCGGGCGCGCGCATGGCGATCAGTTCCATGATGCACCGTCGGCCCGCCGGACTTCGACGCGGGTCTTGCTGGTCGCCCTGAATAGACAGTGTCCAGCGCGAACCGGGCGCCCAGGCGGATGAGCCTCGAGCGCACGCTCCAGCCGCTTGAATTCATCGGCGGCGATGCCGCATTTATCGGAGATCTCGCTCTCGAGGCTCGTGTCGAGAGTGCAGGCGCTCACCGCCGCCAAGATTGCAGCAAATATCGCCGCCGCCGCCTTGCGCTTCATACCGTGCCTTCGAAATCGCCATGACAGCCCGGCGTGATACCTCCTGCCGGTGCAGGCGATATGGAGAGAATATCTGCTTTCCGGGCGTTCAGCGGCCGGGCAAGGCTGCGCACCTTCCAATCATCAGTGCAAATTCGATGACGGCGCACTCGCCCCCGCGAGAAGAGTGTCGAAACCTTTTATCGCAAGCATGGCGATACGCCGGGCACATCAAGGCGTCGTCGTCGATCTCCTGATCGAAAACCCATAGGCAATATAGAGAAACACCTCGGTATTGCTGACCTGTTTCCAGGCGATGCCCTGATCCAGGCCGGTGACGTCCAGGCCATATTCGGGGCCGTAAAAGCTGACGGCTTGTTTGGCCCCCGCGGCGATGCGGCGATAGATTTCGTCGCGATATTGTTCGGGATTGATGATCGTCAGCGCCAGGCCGCCCTTTTGCTGAATCTGCGCGCGGCCATTGGCGGGAACCGATTTGACGAACGCGCCGATCTTCTGCTGGGCGTTGCCGATCGAACCATCCAGTTTCGTCTTCACCTTCAGGCGCACGGTCGCCGTGCTGCCGTCATCCTCGAACGCCGCCGGGGCGGCATCGTCTTCGTCATCCTCGTCTTCATCGTCTTCGTCCGTGGCGGCATTCGCCTTGCCCGCCAGCCCCGGAAACTGATCCTGCCAGTTGGCGCGCGTCACCTCGACCAGTTCGAACTGGCCGGTGACGAGGTTGAAGCCGTCGCGTTTCGCGCGATCGATCGCGTCGAGCAGCATGGCCTGCACTTCGCGCTTCCGCATCCCCGCCTCGCGTGAATCCGAAACGATCTCGATATTGCGCACCGCCGAGTCCGCCATCCGCCTGAGGCCGATGACGGGCGGATTGGGGCTCGCAAGCTGAAGGGGCGAAACGCTGTTGCTGAGCCTTTGCGCGGTCACGACGATTTCACTCGCGCTACCACCTTCCTGCGCGAACAGGGCGGGCGCGAAGTTCATGGTCGCGAACAGGGCCAGGCCGCCAAGGGCTGCGAACGGGATCGCTTTCATGCCGTCTCTCCGGGCAAGATCATTTGGGAAGGATGGTATAGCGATAGGGCAGATACAGGAACACATCGGTGCTGCTCACCTGCGACCAGGAAATCTGCCCGTCGATACCGTTGACCTGCACGGCATAATCGGGGCCGAAGATCGCGGCATGGTGCCGGGCGTCGTCCGCCACCAGCTTCACGATGGCATCGCGATACTGATCGGGATTGAAGATGGTCAGCGTCAATGCGCCGGTCTTGTCGATCGCGCCGCGCCCCGTCCGTGGAACCCCCTTGATGAAGGCATCCAGGCGCTCCCCCGCGGCCACGGTCGATCCCGCAAGCTTGACCTTGACCATCACATTCGCCTGGCTCGTATCCACGCGGCCCGCGGAGGTCAGCGGCAGATCCTGGTAATTGCTCTTGGTGACCGGGATCAGCTCGAAATTGCCCGTCACCAGTTCAACCCCGGCAGCGGTCGCCCGCCCGAGCGCGGCCAGCAGCATCGCGTGGATTTCGCGCTTGCGGGTCTCCGCATCGCGCGAATCCGAGGAGAAGCCGACCTGCATCACCACGGAATCGGCCTGCCTGCGCAGCCCCACCACCGGGCGATCCTGCTGGGCATAGCGCGCGTTGAGCCGATTGGCGGTCACGACGACTTCACCGAGCCCCGGCGCATCCGCATCCTGTGCGGCCGCCGGAATCGCGACGCCGCCAAGCAGGGCCGCCGCCAGAAAAATCGCTGTTTTCATCGCCTTCCCCTCCGCGCCGGAAGTGTCGATCATTCGGGCGGAAATGGCAATGCGGGTGTGGCGCGGTGCCCGGATGCGGAAGCGGGGCATGCGCGGTTTCGCCGACATGCTCACAGCGGGATGACCTGCGACGCCAATGCCTCAACCGCGCATTTGGGGATTTATCGCCTGGCGCCGTAATTTCGTTCAAGTAACACCGCGAAACCTTGTTCATGTTTCGGCCAGTGAGATTGTGGTCATGGTCCGGGTCGGTTGAGACTTGCGAGGTGCAGATCATGACGCGTTCCTTGGCTTGTCTGCCTCAGCAGCAGCGTCCGTTATCGCCCTCTCCGCCATGGGGTCGCCCATATCGGCGGCGGACCAAGGATATCTCGCGCACGCGTACAGTTGCGAGGTTTTCGGCGGAGATGGCAAACCCTTCGATACATTCGATGTGACCATGAAGCCGCACGCGAATGGAGGCTTCGAATATGATGTCGAAATCTCGTCACTGAGGAACGGATCGCTAAAAGCGCCGACCACTGCCAAGGCTTTGGCCAGCGGACGCTTCGAAATCGTGAGCCGTCCGGCTGGCCCGAATGGCGAGCCCCCCAGCGCCTCTTCGCCCAGAACCGGGGTCAGGCTCGTTTTCGAAGACCTGCACGCCAGAAGCAGCGGCTATGCGGTCATCTACAAGGACGGGGCATCCTCGCATTTTGAAGTCGCAGGTTACTATCCGGCTGCCGCCGGCATTTGCACGCCCTCCAAGGTGCCGGGATCATGACACTCGTTCAAATTGCAGCCGATGCGGGCTTCAAGGTTCGGAGATCCAGATGATCTAACGACCGGTGGCCCGGCGCTTCAGATCGATCCTTGCTTTCCGAAACTCCGAAAGCAATATCTTGCCTATGAGGTTAAGCGCGAGCATCCTGTTATTGATGGTGGCAGCGTGTCAGAACGCTCAGCCTGAACGAAACAGCGCTCCAGAAAATAATCTGCTCTGCAAAGCGCTTCCGGGCAAAACCGAGACCATCAAACCCACCGCATCGGGAATTCAATACTTCCCCCCTTCTTTCGGCAAGATCATGCACGCCTGCAATTTCAAGGGTTATCCCGAATGCTTTCCGGAGGTCAGTGCGTTTGAAAATGAATGGTATTCCAAGCACTGGGAATTTGCACAAGAACCATCCGTGTACCGTCTTTCAGGAAGCACTAAGTCTGCGCAAAACACCATCCTCAGATTTACGTGGCTTCCGACATTCAATCACCCTGTAATTATTCGATTTGAGATAACGCCCGGCTCAACGACCATGATCGCAAAAGAGCTTTCAGGTGCTGGTGGTTATGATCCGGGTACCATCAAACGACAGATGACGCGAAAGCTCGATTCTAAGGAAGCGCGCCGATTGACCCAATTTATGGCGACGGAAAGCCCGTTCGATGAACCGCCTGCGAAATGCGAACTCGGCGCTGATGGAAGTCAGTGGATCCTCGAACGCGCCAGTAACGGTGCTTATGACTATGCCAACCGATGGTCACCACAAACCGGATCGATGCGAGATTTTGGCACGTTGGCTCTGCAACTGACCGGATGGAAATTCGAAGAGGTCTACTAACGACGCGAGCTGCTGAGGCCCCCTAAGGGCCTGATGGAGCCTCACGGAAAATTACGATGCCACGTGCAAAAACCCCTAATTCTGCGAGCGATGACGAGTTCGCTAATTGAGCATTTAGGGATTTTTGCACGTGGCACCGTAATAGCAAGGCAGCGAACGATGCCGGGGCATCCACATGCCGTCGCCGACCGGCGGCGCGAACCTGCTCTGGACCGATATTCGCGGCGCGCAAGCCGCGCTCGATACGATCCGCCGACGCATGGAGGCGCTGGGCGCGACCGTGTCCAGTGAGATCCGGGATGACGGCCAACCCGCGATCCGCGCCGCCTATCAGGACGATCTTGACGTCCGGGGCATCGGATCGCTGCTCAACGCGATCGATGCCGGGAAATTCGGGGCGGTGACGACGAACGATCTCATGATGCCGCTCGACACCCTGCCCGCCGATAAATGCATCCGCCATTCTTACCCTGGGGGCTGATCTCAATATCTGCAGGCCATTGAGCAACTGGAACTACGGTGCCACGTACAAAAACCCTAATTCTGCCAGCGATGACGAGTTTGCGAATTGAGCATTCGGGGGTTTTTGCACGTGGCACCATAATGCATTCGCGATGCTACTGGCGGTGAGGCACCGCGGCCGCCAGCCGATCCGCATCCAAACCCTGATGGTTAGCGAGCCTCATGAGCGAACGGTCGAGCCAGGCCGAGCGATCGACCTGCGCGCAAAGGTGACATGATCGCGTTTGGCCGATTCATGGCCGGTAACTTTCGAGAAGCGGCGGCAAGAGCTCACCCTATTGCCGGCCATAATCTGGCCGCATGAACCGTTATATGACGTGCGTATTGCTTCGATACCGGGGCAATTGTTGACGTGGTGACTCTACTGTGCCTCGACAATCGATGAACCTTGGAAGTGCGGCCACCGCTCCCCTGGCCATGGAACTTGCTGCGCAGGGCTTTGTTCGTCTGTCGCCTGGCAAGATCGATTGGCTACCGACTCCTGGCTTGGATTCGAGCTGGGCGCGCTTCGCGGAATCGTGGAATCGTCTCGGTCTTGATCGATATATGGCCGATGGCGGTCGCTATCGCCGGCGCCGTCACGCCGCATTGGCGATCACGCCCGACGCGATCACGCGAAAGCCGCACCAGCCCCATTTTCAGAGCCGTGACTATAATCAGTTGAATGGAGATGTTCAGCGCTGGTTCGAACCCATGGAGGAGGCGATCGTCGATAGCCCGATGATGCAGCGACTGCTCCGCGGCGCGACCCTTTGCTTTGAGGGCGCCGGCGAAAGCGCTGCAGCCACTCATTGGCATGTCGAACTGCATCAATTCCGGATCGAGACCACAACGCAGAACCCGGGTCGTCCGACCCCGGAAGGCATGCATCGCGACGGGGTCGATTGGGTGCTGGTGATGCTGGTCGATCGATCGAACGCCGATGAAGGCGTGACCGAGATTCAGATTGCCGGTCGACCGGAGATTGACCGCTTCACCCTGGCAACACCAGGTGACGCCGTGCTTCTGGACGACCACAGGGTGATGCACGGCGTGACTCCGATCCGCCCCATCGATACGGACATGCCGGCGTATCGCGACGTTTTCGTCGCGACATGGACGGCGGAAAGCACCTCCAGCAGATATGACATCGGCGTTCCCGGGAACGCGGGAACGACATAAATGAGTTGGTCCAGCGGACGCAGGCTGCGGACGAACCACAACCCACTTCAGCGACAACCAGGTGTACCGTCACTAGAATTTCGCCGATTTCGTCCTGGCAGCACGACCGCTTTCAGGATTTCTGATCTGCTCCGGACGGCCGAAACTCGGCGCATAGGTGCCGCGCAGATTTTGGGCCGGCAACGGACTTTCGGCTTTCAGGCCAGAAAAGCCGGTAGCGGACATGCGCCGGCCTGCGGCTCGTCGACTTCGCTACCCCAACACCTTCACTGTTGCGTCACAACAGGCCTCACCTCGCCGATCGCCGGTGAGCGCGCGATTTCTTCGCCAGTCATCCAGCTGGTCAATATCGAGAAGTAATCAGGCGCCTCGGGCCGTACTCGCTCCGTCTGGGCAGGGTCCATCTGCGCTTTGGGATCCATCGAGGTTGCCATATGGTGGTCTGCACCCGCGATCACGCGCACGGTGATGCCGGAGCGCGGCCGGGCATTGATCCGAGCGACCGAGGTCGCCACCGGTACCACCGGATCGTTTGCACCGAACAGAATCAACGTCGGCACCTTGACCTGGTCAAGCGTTGGCAGGGGGTCGTATTCGATTTCCTTGCGCCAGCGCGATGTTGCCCGATCACCCACGGTCTTGCTCATATAGAGTTGATCGAACCAGGGCTTGAATACCACGCGGTCAGTAAGCGACTGCGCCTTCGCGCGGTCCCCGTTCCCACGCATATAGCCGTCTACCGCCTTGCGAGCCGCACGCATCTGTTCGATTTCGGCTTCGGAATAACCGTTGATGCGCATGTAATTTTCAGACCTGAACATCATCTGCACATCGGGCGTTACAAGAGGCGCCGCGATCGAGACGACGAAGCGCACGTCGGGACTGCGAGTGGCCGCGAGCAGTGACAGCCAGCCACCTTGGCTCAGCCCCCAAATTCCGATCCGATGAGAATCGATCCGCGGATCGGCCTTGAGCATCTGCACAGCCGCGATCGCATCATCGGCAAGCATCGCATAATCGCTGCCCTTCAAACTTCCGCCCGATTGCCCGCTGCCACGTCGGTCGTATGTGAGCACCGCAATGCCAAGCGGCGGCAGCATTTCGGTGAGGTGTCGGTAGAGCGGCATCTCCCGCAGCGGCTTCGAGGCGGTATGCGTGACGACGACCGCGCCCAAAGCCTGACCGCCATCGGGGAGATGCAGCGTGCCGCTAAGCGTCGCATCACCGCTGCGGAAGGTCCTGTTTTCCGTCACGATCCTCGTCGACGGTGCGGTGCTCCACGGCGGCGGGGCGGCTTCCTGCGCGCTGGCCAGCGAATGGACGGACGATAACAGCAATATCGCGGCCGCCCAAAAGACGTGACCGCTCTCGCCGAAGGTCCGCCTTGCGGGCCGCCCCGTCCTGCGCTCGGTGGCCCGCTGTCGCGCTCGCTTGCAGGCGCCGTCGCTCGGCCGTTCGTGGATATCGCTCATATGCCCTGCTCATCGCCCCTATATCAGTCGGCTGTTATACGCGCGGCTGATCGACATGCCGGCGCGGTTCGTTCGCGCATCGCTCGGTCTGCGGCGGCCCAGCGGGTAATTGCACCGTGACCCGGAGGCCGCCAACGGAACCGGGTGCGAGCTTCATGATACCATCATGCGCCTGGGTAATGCTTTTGACGATAGCCAGGCCGAGACCGACGCCTTCGTGGCTGGTGCGTATTCGTTCGGCGCCGCGCTGAAACGGCTCGGCAAGTGTGCAAACCGATTGTTCGGTCAGCTTTTCGCCAGTGTTTTCGACAGTTAGCGTCACGCTACCAGGATGAACGCTGGTCTTTACCCATACAGTGCCCTGTCCAGGCAGGTTATGGACGATCGCGTTATGCACCAGGTTCGTAGCCAGCTGTAGCAGGAGCGCTTGTGAACCGGTGGTGATAGCAATGTTACCCGACGTCTCGATGGTAACGCCGCACTTTTCTGCGAGAGGAAGGAGCGTTTCGGTCGCTTCTTCCGCCAAGAGGGAAAGATCGACCTCTACGCGAGTGAAGGACCGCCGGTCGGCGCGGCTGAGCAGGAGCAATGCTTCCGTGAGGTCGATTGCCCGGCTGTTGACGGCATCGAGGCGCTCGACGAGTTCGTCGGCGTCGCGAGCCGGATCGTTACGCGCGACTTCGAGGAGGGTCTGCGTGATCGCCAGTGGAGTCCGCAATTCATGCGAAGCGTTTGCCGCAAATCGCTGCTGTTCGGTGACATGGGTTTCGAGCTGCGCGAACATCGCGTCAAAGGCATCGGCGAGTTCGCGAAACTCATCCCGACGGCCGGGCAGGCTGATACGATGGGAGAGCGACCCGAAGCCTGCCTGGCGGGTGGCATTCGTTATGCATGTCAGCGGCGCCAGCATGCGACCGGAAAGAATCCATCCTCCCACGAGACCGAATATCAGCAGGAAGACCAAAACGGCGAAGGCGGCCGGACCGAATATCACGGGACCAAAGTTGCTCGGGTCAAAGGCGCGCAGGAGGTTGGAAGGGTCAGGAAGGAAAATGCTGAAAGGTTTGTCTCGCAGAAGGAATAGCCACGCGACAGCGAGCAGCATGACGCCTGCCACCATGAGGAATCCGGCATAGCTCAGGGTAAGCTTTAGACGGACGCTCAAACCGGGGCCCCTATCCACCGCGCCCTCCCTCAGTTTCGGCCCCTGTCTGCGTGTCGATACGATAACCGGCGCCGGCCATCGTGGCGATAAGCCAGGGTTCGCCGAGCCGTTTACGCAGCGCTGAGACCGTGATGCGCACAGCGTTGGTAAATGGATCGGCATTTTCATCCCATGCCCGCTCCAGAAGCTCTTCGGCGCTGACCACGCCGCCTTCGGCCGCGACGAGGACTTCGAGCACGGCAAACTGCTTACGGGTCAGCGGGACATATCGTCCACCGCGGTAGACCTCACGGCGGAACGGGTCGAGGCGAAGTCCCGCGATCTCGCGGACTGGCGGCCTGTTATATGTGCGCCTGCGGTCGAGCGCCCTGAGCCTGAGCACAAGCTCTCGAAGCGCGAATGGCTTGGTCAGATAATCGTCGGCGCCCAGTTCGAAGCCCGAAGCCTTGTCGTCGAGCCGGTCGGCGGCCGTCAGCATGATGATGGGCATGCCGCTGCCGGAGGCAACGATGCTTCTGGCGATCTCGTCGCCCGATGGGCCCGGGATATCGCGGTCCAGGATGGCGGCGTCGTACGTGTTGATATTCAGCAGCTCGAGGGCCGTGTCTCCGTCGGCGGCGATGTCCGCGGCGATCGCCTCCAGACGCAGGCCATCGCGGATGGCTTCGGCCAGATAAGGTTCGTCTTCGACTATCAGCACACGCATAATAACTCGCTTCTACGGGCGCGAGCATATCGTCAGCGTATCGAAAAACACAGACGCGCCCGCAACATGCCATCGCGTCAACCAGAGGCATGACCTACAGCGAACCGACACGAACAGCCGCCCGCATAGTCCAATCGAGCACCGATCGGCCGCGTATAGCGCGGATGGATCCGGGGGAGACACCGCCGGGTCGCGGGAAGCGCGGCCTGATCCTGGCGACGCTGGCCGTGTTGCTGGGTCTACTCATGGCGCTGCATGCAAAGATACCGAACCGGATCGGACATCTCGGCAGCCTGGCGGAGACCTTTCTACCGTGGTTCGGCTTATTCATCCCGGTGCTCCTCTTCGCAGCCGTCCGGCGCCGTTCCGCCAGTGCAGCCGTCGCATTGATCCTGCCGGCCATCATCTGGACGAACCTGTTCGGTGGACAACGGGGCGACAAGTCCCACGTCGATAGCGACCTCATCCTGGCCACCCACAATGTCGGCGCCGGCAACCCAGATCCGGTCGGCACGGCGCGCGCGCTCGCTCGATCGGGGGCGGACATATTGGCGGTGCAGGAGATCACCGACGAGGCAAGACCGCTCTACGAAAAAGGCCTGGCGAGAGCGTACCCCTATCACGTGGTGCGAGGCACCGTCGGCCTGTGGAGCAAGCTGCCGCTGTCGGAAACCCGGCCGGTCGACATCGAGATGGACTATGGGCCACTCGCGGCGACCAGACCGCCCGCCACCCAAATGCCCTGGAACCGGGCGCTGCGCAGTACGGTCACCACGCCCCGCGGGCCGCTGGCGGTCTATGTCGCCCATCTCGGGTCCGTCCGCTTCGTACCCTGGGAGGGTTTTCGAACGGGCGGGCGAGACCGGGGTGCAGAAGCGCTCGGCAAGGCCATCGCTGCGGAACCGAACGCGCGGATGGTTCTGCTCGGTGACCTGAACGGCGCCATCGATGACCGCGCGTTCAACGCCATCACATCACAGCTGCGCTCGGCCCACGAAGCGGCGGGCGGCGGGTTCGGCTTCAGCTGGCCAGCCAGGTTCCCGGTGACGCGGATCGATCACATCCTGGTCAGGGGTTTGAAGCCGACAAGATCTTGGGTGCTGCCCGCAACGGGTAGCGACCACCGGCCGGTAGCGACCGGCATCGACTGGTGAGCCCCCCGTAATCCCACCTCCCGCCAAGGCCGCAAGCTGCATTCTTGAAGAAGGGATTCCCATGTTGGCAGATCCGCCCGCGATCGTCGCTTCGAGCCAGGCAGAAACCGACGCCGGCGTGATCGAAGTCATCGGCACACGCCCCGAACAGACCCAGAAAATCGATCGCAGGAGCTATCGGGTGAAGCCGAATCTCCATTCGGCGCAGGCAGATACCCTGCAACTTCTCCGTGGTCTGCCGGCAGTGACGATTTCGCGCGACGACGAGATCATGTTGCTCGGCGCGCCCAATGTAGCGGTCATGGTCGACGACCGATCGATCCAGGGAAATGTGACGCAATATCTCAAAACGCTGCACGGCAGCGATATCGAGCGGATCGAGGTTATCACCAACCCGTCCGCCCAATATTCACCGCAAGGCACCGGCGGGATCATCAACATCGTCTTGCGGAAACAACGTGACGATGGCGCAACGGGATCGGCATATGGCGAGGTTTCGAGCCTTGGCAACGGCAACGCCGGCGCGACGGTCAAGTATAAGCAGGGACGATGGAGCTTCGAGGTGGAAGCGCGCGCCAATGGCGGGCAAACAGAAGGTTCGAGCTACACGCTTCATCGAACGGTCGGGAACTATCCAGACGCGGCGTTCACGACCAGCGTCGAGGACGGTGTCGTCGCCAAGTTCGCCCGCGGCGCCTTTCTGAGCACCAAGGTCGCCCGCGAGATCAACGGCAAGACCGATATCTATGCCAAGATCATCGGCAGCCTCGTTCGGTTCAGCGACAACAGCAACATTGCGTTCCGCGAAGCGAATTCGGATTCCCGATCCTTCGACGAACGGCAGCGCCAGTCCTCCACAGCCAGCTTCGCGGCATTCGAACTCGGATTCGATCACAAGGGCGAGACCGAGGGCGAGACGCTGAAGGTGACCGCCAGCGTGCTGGGGAACCCGGTCAGACATAGCCGGCTCGTCGGCGATCTGGACGAAGGCGGCCGCTTCACGATCGATCGGTACGAGCCAAACCGGACCGTGGATTTCCAGCTTGGCTGGGTTCATCCGATCGGCAAGAGCCAAATCCTGTCCATGGGTGCTCAATGGTCGGCGGAAAAGCACGAGCTGCGCTATCGTTTCGACAACGACAGCATTGCCCCGTCGCTGGGGCCGGACCAGATCGACCAATTCAAGCTGCTTGCCGGAACACTGTCGGCCTATGCGACCTTCCAGCAACAATTCGGTGCCTGGGCCGTGATGCCGGGCATCCGAATCGAGCGGAATAGCCGCAAGATCTCGAGCCCTGGCCGGCCAACCTTCGAGACGAGCCGGACGAGATTATTTCCGACGATCCATATCCGACGTCCTTTGAGCAACGCGCTCGATCTCACCTTGAGCTACAGCAAGCGGATCGATCAGCCTGGAGTCAACAGGCTGCGCCCCTTTCCGATCATGGTGAAAGTCAATCTGGCCGAGAATGGCAATCCGACGCTCAAGGACCAATCGACCGACGCCTATGAGATCAACCTTCATTATAGCCGCAAAAAATTCGAGGCCGGTCTGATCCTCTATCACCGTGAAGCGAGCGATCTTTTTTCATCGCGGTTCCTGGTCGATCCCAATGGCGCGACCGTGATGACGCCGATCAATGCCGGTCGCCGCATCGATCGCGGTGCGGAGTTCGACATCAGCACGCCTCTGGCGACGCGGATCAAGGCAAGCGCGAGCGTCAATCTGTTCAACAGCCGCGTGCCCATCGATCCGTGGCAAGGTAGCGCGAGCGCCGAAACCTTTCGTTACACGGGCAATGCGACGATCGAATGGAGCGGTCTCGGTCGCGGCGATTTGCCTGGTGATATCGCCCAACTCCAGTTCTTCTACGCAAGCCCTTCGCGTTCCTACCAGGTCCGGCTTGGCGGTTCCTCCTCCGCAACACTGTCGTACACACACAGCTTCAGTCGAACCTTGTCGCTGACCGGGACGCTCAGCGGCCTTGGTACGACGAAGAGCTACCGCCGACTTGTCGCGGAGCGGGTACGGGAGGACCTCGAAAGTCGAGAGCGCGGACCCGAGTTCAAGGTCAAACTCGTGAAGACGTTCGGCTCCAGCAAATGATGTCTCCGCACGCTGAGGAAGGCTGATGTCGATCATCGTGCGGAAGGTAAACCTCACTCACAACCATGTCTCTGGGGTTCGTGTCGACATTCATCGCACTTAAATGGAACCTCGCATGGGCCATCATCCGCCGCGAATTTGCTACGTAATCAGATGCGGAGATGGCTCAATCGGGAATTTTGTAAAAAAGGAGAGCCCGTATGGCTGGAAAG
>JASBTC010000214.1 GCA_030148625.1 Sphingobium sp.
GGTTGGGCGCTTCCACGGAAAGAGCGCTGGCCTGCTCCACCCACAAGAGACCGAGCGCGCCGCGGGTCTCGGGGTCGTTACCGCGGCTGTTGTTCCTTTCGAACCCCAGCAAGCCTTGCAGCCGTTCCTCCGCGGCATCGCTTTCGATCCGGCCATTGGGGCCGATCAGCACCGCATGGGGGGATTTGAGGAATTGCTTTTCGATCCGCCATTGCGCGCCGTCGATCTCGAACGCCACGGCGACTTTCGGAGCGACATCATCGCCGAACGGACAATAGGACCGCACCAGCTCGCTCTTTGCCGAATGCCGGATGAAAAAGGCCGCGCGCAACGCCTCCAGAAGCGTCGACTTGCCGGTTTCATTGGGCTCGACAATGATATTGAGGTCGTCGCTGAATCCCGAGATCGTGATCGGTTTTCTGAATTTCCGGAAATTGGCGAGTTCGATCGAAAGCAGCTTCATGGCTGTGCCTCGTCCCGGACTCTCAGCGCTTCGATATAGAGACGCTCCAGCGCCGCGCGCGCCGATACGGCCTCGGGGCCGCCATCGAGCGCTTTCGCCCGCAAGCGCTCGGCAGCGATCGCCAGGGTTCCCTGCACATCGATATTGGCAAGATCGTCATCGGTCGGGCTTGCCAGCAGGCCGTCGCTCGTGAGTTCAAGCCAGCGCAGTTCGTGCGCAAGACCATCTTCGAGCTGACGGAGGACCGATACGCGATCGGCGAGCGACACCGATCCGGTCAGATCGAGATTGAGCAGGGTCTGCGCCGGCTGACAATTCTGCTTGAACGCGTCCAGTTCGTGTCGGAGGTCGTCGGACCGGGCCAGTTCCCATTGACGGGTCAGCCAGCGATAGCGGCCGGTCTCGATCCGCTCGAGCCTTGGTGCGGCACCCGCGGCCACGTCCGCCACGATGATGCTGCCGGGTTCGTCGCGGCCAAATCGGTCGACCTCCGGGGTTCCGCTATAGGCGGTATTGGCATTGACCATGAGATGGCCATGCCAATCGCCCAGCGCGAGATAGTCGAGCCCCGACAATCGGGCACGGTCGGGAGGAATGAGGTTGCTCGCCTCGCCCGATCCGCCAAACTCGGTGATCGAACCATGCGCTAGGCCGATCCGCACGGCGCCCGGCGGCGTATCCATGGCGTCGAACTGGGCCGTCGGATCGTCGCGGGTCCGGCGGTGATCCAGCGGCGCGGGCAGAAGCCATACGCCCTCCTCCAGCATCACCGCCTCGGCGGTGTCGGCGACATGGACATTGTCCGACGCCTTCGCCCGCACGCGCGACCAGAGCCCACCCGCACGCGCATGATCGTGATTGCCCGGCATCAGCCACCAGTGCAGCGACGTACGCCCCATGCGCGAAAGCGCCTGGACCAGAACGCGGTCGCCCGGATCGATATTGTCGAACACGTCGCCGGCGACGAGCACATGGCCGGCCTGCTTCCGCGATGCGATCTCCGCGATGCGATCGATCACATCGAGACGCGCATCCGCCAATGCCGCGCGCACGTCATCCGGAAAGCCGCCAAACGGCTTGCCGAGCTGCCAATCAGCCGTGTGGACGATTCTGACCATCAGCCCCCTATTTCAGACAATCGCGCCGTATCCAATCCGTTCGAGCCTCGCATTGAATCCATCATGGCGATTTGCGCGCCCATCCGGGACTGGTAGCCTGTGGCTGTGTAAGCGTTGGTGGAGAAAGATGGTGCGCGGCTGGATCCTGTTTCACCGAGAGCTTGATCCGGCGCTTCCGGAAGTGCCCGAGATATTCCGGTTCCAAGAAACCGCGCAGGCGATGGAGATCGCGCTCGAGGTCCTCAATCCGCACAGCTTCGACCTTATCGTCGGCGCAGACGACGATTGGTCGGTGACCTATCAGGATCGGCTGATGGAACGCCCGGACTTCATCATCTGCCGGACCGGCGCGGAGACCGATTATTTCACGCTGGCGCTGCTCCGCCATTTCGAGCGGCGCGGCGTCCGCCTCATCAACAGCCCCGCTTCCATCGAACTGGTCGCCGACAAGCTCCATACGCTGCAGGCGCTGATCCGTGCCGGCCTTCCCATTCCGCGGACGATTCTCGGCAAATTCCCGATGGATGTCGATCTCGTCGAGCGCGAGCTGGGTTTCCCCGTCATCGTGAAGACGCTGAAAGGCACGCGCGGCGCCGGCGTGCTCAAATGCGAGGATCGCAGCCAATTCGAGGATCTGACCGGACTGCTCGAAAGCGCGGACGCGCAGGCGGATTTCCTGCTCCAGCATTATATCCGCGCGAGCCACGGTCGCGACGTTCGGGTTCTGGTCGTCGGTGGGCGGGTGGTCGCCGCGATGGAACGCCGGTCGCTGACCGGGGGCTTCAAGTCGAACGTGTCGCTGGGCGGTGTCGGCGCAGCCTATAATCCGCCACCCGAAATGGCCGAACTGGCGGTGCAGGCGGCGGACATATTGGAACTGGACGTGACCGGCATCGACATCCTGTTCGACGAGGATGGATATCGGATCTGCGAAGCCAATTCCGCACCGGGCTTTCAGGGGCTGGAGCGCGCCAGCGGCCTCGACGTGCCGCAGATCATCCTCGAATGGATCATATCGACCCAGAATGCGCCCGCCGCCGCGCCCGCGCCGGTGGAAAGCACCGCGCTCGCCGAGCTCGCGTTCGGCGGACGCAGCGGCCTGCGCGCGATCAGCGACCGGAGTACGGGCTATCACCGCTTTGCGAGTGCCGTCGGCGTGCGCATGATCGCGGCCGGTATGGCATGCCTGGTCCATGCCGCCATGCCGCCCGCCCTGATCGACGAAAAGAGCCGCACGAGCCAGGGCCTGCGGACGCTGTTCGAAGGCCGTGTGCGGACCGACATGACCGCTTTCGACGACTCGGAACAGGAACGCACGCTCGTCGTGATCCTCGCGGTCTCGATCTGGGCGGCCGTGCTCCCCTGGCTGGCCGGCGCGCACGCCATGATCAGCGGCGCGCTGTCGGTGATCGCATTGCTCTTCCCGATCCTCTTCCTGCTCACCGCGCCAGCGAGGCGTATCCGCAAATCATCGTCCTCGGCCCTTAAGGCCGGAGGACGATGATGGACCTGTCGCTGATCCCCTGGGTCGATCTTGCGCCGTTCATCGCCATCGGTTTTCTCGCGCAGCTTGTGGACGGCACGCTCGGCATGGCCTTCGGTGTCTTCTCGAACGCGCTGCTGGTGATGATCGGCGTGCCGCCCGTTGCGGCGACAGCCGCCATCCACACCGCCGAAAGCTTCACCAGCGGCGCGTCCGGGCTGAGCCATGTCGTGCAGCGGAATGTCGACTGGCCCTTGTTCGCGCGGCTCGTCGTTCCCGGCGTCGTCGGCGGGATCATCGGCGTCTGGGTGCTCACCATGATCGATGCCGACATCATGAAGCCCGTGGTGCTCGTTTATCTGGCCGCAATCGGCGCCTATCTCATCTGGCGCGGACCGCGGCGCCCACAGGCCTATCGGCGCATGCGGCTCGTCGGTCCGCTCGGGCTCGTCGGCGGTTTCCTTGATGCGTCGGGCGGCGGCGGCTGGGGTCCGCTGGTCACGGGCAATCTCCTGGCCCAGGGCATGACGCCGCGCATGGCGATCGGGACGGTCAATGCATCGGAATTCTTCGTGACCGTCACCGTGCTTGCCGCGCTGATCGGCGCGCTCGGCCTCGAATCCTTCACGATCGCGGCCTCGGGCCTGCTCGTCGGCGGCATCGCCGCCGCCCCGCTCGGCGCCTATCTCGCCAGCCGCATCCCGCCGAAACCCCTGATGCAGCGGGTCGGCGCGGTGCTGATCGCGACCAGCTTCTATGGGCTCGTGGCGCTGATGTTCGAACCCATCCC